>JAFUEM010000318.1 GCA_017463935.1 Kiritimatiellia bacterium | reverse complement strand
TGCCGTCGCGAGCGCCGCCACCACGCCGCCGACCGCCCACGGCTGCCAGCGCACGGGATCGTCGCCGATGACGCGGTAGGGGCGGATGCCCTGCTTGCGCAGTTTCGCATAGGCGTCCGCCCGGTCGCGCGCGTCGATGAAACCCGCGCGATTTTCGTTGTCCTTTGTCTGATAGAGGTACTTGTACTTCACCTTACAGCCTGATCGTGCCGGCGGCCAGTTCCGCGCGGTAGCTCTGAACCGTCCGCGCGAGTCCTTCCTTCAGGTCGATTTTCGGCGACCAGCCGAGCGAGCGGATGAGCGCCGTGTCGCACAGCTTGCGCGGCGTGCCGTCCGGCTTCGTGGCGTCCCAGCGGATCTCCGCCGTCGAGCCCGTCGCCGCCTTCACCAGCTCGGCGAGCGTCTTGATCGTCACTTCCTCGCCCGAGCCCACGTTCATCACGTCGGGTGGGTTGTCGAGCCCGAGCGCGAAGAGGCACGCCGCCGCGAGATCGTCCACGTGCAGGAACTCGCGGATCGCCGCGCCCGTGCCCCACAGGTCGACGTGGCCCTGCGCCGTCTCGAACTTGCGGATCAGAGTCGGCAGCACATGCCCGTGCTGGATGTCGTAGTTGTCGCCCGGCCCGTAGAGGTTCGTCGGCATGAGCGAATGGTAGAGGAGAGCGCGTTCGCGCCGCAGGAATTCGCACAGCTTCAGGCCCGAAATCTTCGCGAGCGCATAGCCCTCGTTCGTCTTCTCCAGCGCCGAGGTGAGCAGCGCCGACTCGGGGATCGGCTGCGGCGCGAGGCGCGGATAGATGCACGTCGAGCCGAGGAAGAGGAGACGCGAAACGCCCGCCTCCGCCGCGTGCCAGACCGTGTTCATCGCGATCATCTCGTTCTCGTAGAGGAAGCGCGCGTTCGCCGCGCTGTTCGCGCCGATGCCGCCGACGCGCGCCGCCGCGATGACGGCGACGTCCGGCTTCTCCGCCGCGTAGAACGCGCGCACCGCCGCCGGATCGAGGAGATCCAGCTCCTTGTGCGTCCGCACGACGACGTTCGTGTACCCCGCCGCCGCGAGCGCGCGGCAGACCGCCGCGCCGACCATGCCGCGATGTCCCGCGACGTAGATTTTCGCCTGCTTATCCATGGATGTGCACCTTTCGTCCGTCAATCGTGTAGTTCCCCGCCGCGACGATCCGAAGCGCCTCGGGGAAGGCGAGGTGCTCCTGCACCTGGATGCGCGCGTGAAGCGTCTCGGGCGTGTCGTCTTCGAGAACCGGCACGGCCTTCTGCACGAGGATCGGCCCCGAATCCGTCCCGGCGTCGACGAAGTGGACCGTCACGCCCGCGACCTTGCAGCCGTAGTCGAGCGCCTGCGTCCAGCTGTGGACGCCCGGGAACGCCGGCAGCAGCGCGGGATGGATGTTGAGGACGCGGTTCGGAAACGCCGCGAGGAGCTTCGGCTTGACGATGCGCATGAAGCCCGCGAGGACGACCGTATCGACGCCGGCCGCCTTCAGGATGTCGATGCAGCGGTCCTCGGCCGCGCCTTCGAGCTTCGTCTTCCACGGCGCGCAGTCGAGATACTGGCAGGGAATGGCGTGGCGGCGCGCGCGATCGAGGATCTTCGCGTCCGCGACGTCGGCGAGGACGATCTTGATTTCCGCGTCCAGCGTGCCCGCCGCGATCGCGTCGACGATGGACTGCATGTTCGAACCCGCGCCCGAACCGAGGACTCCGAGGTGTAATTTGCTCATGACGGGTAGTATATCACATTCGCGCGCGTTACGGCACGTCGAGCGTGACGAAGACGGGATTGTGGTCGGAAAGGCCGTCGGCGGGCGCGGTCCACGGCGCGCCGGCCGGCGCAAGCCCGCGCAGGTAGATGTAGTCGAGCGCGCTGTTGCCGTACTTGCCGCGCCCCGGGTGGGTCACGCGCCGTGCGGCAGGCAGCGCGGCCAGCACGTTCTCAAAACGGGCCTCGGCGAGCGCCGCAAAAATCTCCTCGTCCGCAAACTCGCCCTTCCACGCGTCCGCGTTGAAGTCGCCCGCGAGGATGACGGGCGCGCGGTACCGGCCGCGCTTGGGCCGCTCCTGGTCGATCAGCTGGCGGATGGCGGTCGTGCGCTTTTTCCGGTTCGATTCCGCGATCGCGGCCGTCGTCGCGCCGTAGTTCGACTTCAGGTGCACCGCATAGACCGTCGCGGTGACGGCGGGCGCGATCACGATCTCCGCGTGCGCGTAGCCGCGCGGCGGATAGACGCCCTTCGCGTGCTTCCAGACGCTCCAGTTCGCCGCGGCGACGGGCAGCGTCGTCGCGATCGCGTCCTGCTGCATGTCGAAGCGGTCGCGGCGGCGGTAGCCGGTGATGACGGCGACGGTCAGGTTGGTGCGCCCCGTCGCCGCGCACAGCGCTGCGGTCGCCTTGGGCCCGCGCATCTCGTTGAAGCAGAGGATGAGGTCGTTCGTCCCGGCGGGATCCGCCTGCGCGAGCGCCGCGCGCAGCATCTCGCCCGCCGCCGCAATCGTCCGCGCCTCCTCCTCCGGCGTGCCGCGGTGCTCGGCGCGCCCCGACGGGAACCATTCGCCGTTCCACGTGCCGACCGTGACGGCGGCCAGGAGGAGTGCCGCGCCGAACGTCATGACGGGCGCGTCTTGATGACCGGCGCGGGTTGATTGTTGTAGACGCGCGAGTTGGGCGGGACGCTCGCGTGCAGCCAGACGTTGCCGCCGATCTCGCTGCCCGCGCCAATCGTCGTCTCGCCGCCGAGGATCGTCGCGTTCGCGTAGATGACGACGTCGTCCTCGATGTTCGGATGGCGCTTGAGCCCCTTCACGAGCGCGCCCGACGCATCCTTCGCGAACGAGAGGCCGCCGAGCGTCACGCCCTGGTAGAGCCGGACGTTGCGCCCGATGACGCACGTCTCGCCGATCACGACGCCCGTGCCGTGGTCGATGAAGAACCGCTCGCCGATCGTCGCGCCGGGGTGGATGTCGATGCCCGTCTTGCTGTGCGCGAGCTCCGACATCACGCGCGGGATGATCGGCACCTTCAGGCGGTAGAGCTCGTGCGCGAGGCGGTGGACCGTCACCGCGTAGAGGCCCGGATACGACATGACGACCTCCATGCGGCTCGTGGCGGCGGGGTCGCCCTCGTAGGCCGCCGTCACGTCCGTCTCGACGAGCCGCCGTACCTCCGGCAGCCGCGCCGTGAACGCGGCGACGATCTCCTTCGCGTCGCGGTCCGGGCAGAGAAGCGCGATCTCGCGTTCGAGGTCGGCGGCGATCTCGCCGATCGCGCCGCGCGCGTTCAGCTCGCCGTAGACGCACGGGTGCAGGGCCGCCATCCCGTGGTTGAGAATATGGGCGATGCGCTGCGGCAGCGTCATGGCTCGACCCTCTGGAGGTTGTCGGGCAGCGGACGGTCGGCAAGCTCGAGGAGGCGGTCGAGCTTCGATTCGATCCGGTCCAGCTTGCGGTCGAGCGCCGAATAGCGCAGGTCGACCCGCGTTTTCACGTCGGCCGATTCCTCCACCACCACGTCGTAGATCCGCTCGTGCGTGACGCCGCGGAAGCGGACGAACCACAGCGCCGCGAAAATCGCCGCCAGCACGGCCAGCCGGACAAGATGCCGGATTCCTTTCTTCATCGTCCACCCTCCGCAAATCCCAGCACGTCGCGCATCGTGTAGAGGCCGGGCGCCCGCCCGCGCGCCCACGCGAGCGCCTTCAGCGCGCC
>JAFUEM010000079.1 GCA_017463935.1 Kiritimatiellia bacterium | reverse complement strand
GCCGGCGGCGACGCCCGCACCGGCGGCGGCTGCGGCGGACGACCTCCTCGCGGGGGCGCTGAACCTCTAAGGGATCTCGACGACATTTAAAAGGAAAGAAAACATGAACCCTTACAACACTTCGGACATTTTCGGCGGCTCGTTCAGCTCGTCCGCCCACTATGACGCGATCAAGGTCCAGCTGGCGTCGCCCGAGACGATCCGCGGCTGGTCGCACGGCGAGGTCAAGAACCCCGAGACGATCAACTACCGCACGTACCGCCCCGAGCGCGACGGCCTCTTCTGCGAGAAGATCTTCGGACCGACGAAGGACTGGGAGTGCGCCTGCGGCAAGTACAAGCGCATCAAGAACAAGGGCGTGGTCTGCGACCGCTGCGGCGTCGAGGTGACGCTCGCGTCGGTGCGCCGCCAGCGCATGGGCCACATCGAGCTCGCGGTCCCCGTCAGCCACATCTGGTTCTTCAAGTGCTCGCCCTCGCGGATGGGGCTGCTCCTCGACAAGACGACGAGCGAGCTCGAGCGCGTCCTCTACTACCAGGACTGGATGGTCGTCGAGCCGGGCGACACGCCGCTCAAGGAAGGCCAGATCCTGACGGAGCAGGAGTGCGCCGACGCGCAGGAGAAGTACCAGGACGGCTTCAAGGCCGAGATGGGCGCGGAGGCGATCCGCAAGCTCCTGCGGAAGATCGACCTCAAGGAGCTGATGCGCGAGCTGGAGGAGCAGATGGAGAACACCCGCTCCAAGCAGAACCGCAAGAAGATCGCCAAGCGCATGAAGGTGGTCGAGGGCTTCCGCACCTCCAACGCCAAGCCCGAGTGGATGGTGCTGGACGTGCTGCCCGTCATCCCGCCGGAGCTGCGCCCGCTCGTCCCGCTCGAGGGCGGCCGCTTCGCGACGAGCGACCTGAACGACCTCTACCGCCGCGTCATCAACCGCAACAACCGCCTCAGGAACCTGCTCGCGCTCAAGACGCCGGACGTCATCATCCGCAACGAGAAGCGCATGCTCCAGGAGGCCGTCGACGCGGTGTTCGACAACGGCCGCCACGGCCGCGCGGTGACGGGCCCGGGCAACCGTCCGCTCAAGTCGCTCTCCGAGATCCTCAAGGGCAAGACGGGCCGCTTCCGCCAGAACCTCCTCGGCAAGCGCGTGGACTACTCGGGCCGTTCGGTGATCGTCGTCGGCCCGGAGCTGAAGTTCCCGCAGTGCGGCCTGCCGAAGGAGATGGCGCTGAGGCTCTTCGAGCCGTTCATCATCCGCCGCCTGAAGGAGCTGGGCATCTGCCACACCGTCCGCACGGCGCGCAAGATGATCGAGCGCCACGACGAGCAGGTGTGGGACATCCTCGAAGAGGTGACGAAGGACAAGACCGTATTCCTCAACCGCGCGCCGACGCTGCACCGCCTGTCGATCCAGGCGTTCGAGCCGGTGCTCGTCGAGGGCAAGGCGATCCGCCTGCACCCGATGGTCTGCACGCCGTTCAACGCCGACTTCGACGGCGACCAGATGGCGGTGCACGTGCCGCTGTCGATCGAGGCGCAGATGGAGTCGAAGCTGATGATGCTCGCCTCCACCTCGATCTTCTCGCCGGCGTCGGGCAAGTCGGTCATGACGCCGACGCAGGACGTCTGCCTCGGCCTCTACTTCCTCACCGTCCCGTCGCAGCAGGACAAGCTGGCGGGCAAGATTGCCGGCAAGACGGACTGCTCGAACGAGCACCTGCCGCTCTTCAACGACATCGGCGAGGTCGAGTTCGGCATCGCGGAAGGGTGCATCGGCTACCATTCGCGCATCCGCTACCGCAACCCGGACTACGGCACGAGCGGCCGTCCGCACGGCGACGCGTCGAAGCGCACGATCGAGACGACGGCGGGCCGCGTGATCTTCAACAACGTCTGGCCGAAGGAGATGGGCTTCTGGAACGACAAGTGCTCCAAGTCCACGATCGGCAACCTGATCCTCGACTGCCACAAGGTCGCGGGCCATGACGAGACGGTGCTGGCGATCGACCGCCTGAAATCGCTCGGCTACCAGTTCGCGACGATCTCCGGCGCGTCGATGGGCCTCAAGGACATGATCCGCCCGGCCGACAAGGACGCCGAGATCGCCAAGGCGCGCGCCGAGGCCGAGAAGGTCCAGCTGCAGTTCCAGCAGGGCATCATCACCGAGGGCGAACGCCACAACAAGATCGTCGACATCTGGGCCGGCACGACCGAGAAGATCGGCGACTCGCTCTACAAGACGATCGACAGGAACATCAAGCCCGAGGACAAAAACCCGACGGAGCTGAACCCGGTCTACATGTTCGCGGACTCCAAGGCCCGCGGCTCGAAGCTCCAGATCCGCCAGCTCGCGGGCATGCGCGGCCTCATGTCGAACCCGTCGGGCGACATCATCGAACGCCCGATCACCGCGTCGTTCCGCGAGGGTCTGTCGGTGCTCGAGTACTTCATCTCGTCGCACGGCGCGCGCAAGGGCCTCGCCGACACGGCGCTGAAGACGGCCGACGCCGGCTACCTCACGCGCAAGCTCGTCGACGTGTCGCAGGACGTCATCATCTCGATCGAGGACTGCAACACCGTCAACGGCATCGAGGTCGAGTCCATCGTCGAGGGTGACGAGGTCAAGGTCAACCTCGGCGACCGCGTCCTCGGCCGCACGGCGCTCTACGAGATCCGCGACCCGAAGACGAACGAGGTGATCGTCCGCGCCAACGAGGAGATCAACGAGGCGGCGTGCGAGCGCATCGACGCGTGCGGCATCGACAAGGTGTGGATCCGCTCGGGCCTCACCTGCGACGCCGAGCACGGCATGTGCGCGAAGTGCTACGGCCGGGACCTCTCGACCGGCAAGCAGGTCGAGATCGGCACCGCGGTCGGCATCATCGCCGCGCAGTCCATCGGCGAGCCCGGCACGCAGCTGACGATGCGGACGTTCCACATCGGCGGCACCGCGAGCGCGAGCGCGAAGGTCCCGGAGATCGTCCTCAAGAACGACGGCATCGCGCGCTTCGCCGACATCCGCAAGGTGCGCAACGACGAAGGCCAGGAGATCGTCCTCAACAAGAACGGCTCGCTCGAGATCTGGTCGGCGAGCGGCAGCAAGCTCGATACGTACCAGCTCCAGATGGGCACGACGCTCCTCGTCGAGGACGGCGCCGCGGTCAAGAAGGGCCAGAAGGTCGCCGTGTGGGATCCGCACTCCGTGCCGGTTCTCTCCGAGGCGGCGGGCACGATCGTGTTCGTGGACTTCGAGGAGGACATCTCCGTCAAGACCGAGACCGACCGCACCACGGGCGCGAAGACGCTCGTCGTGCTGGACACGCGCGAATCGAACCTGCATCCGCGCATCGAGATCCGCGACGGCGAACGGATGGTCGACTCCCACGACGTGCCGACGGGCGCCATCGTCATGGTGCGCGACGGCATGAAGGCGGCGCCGGGCATGCTGCTCGCGAAGACGCCGCGCGAGGCCGCGAAGACGCGCGACATCACGGGCGGCCTGCCGCGCGTGGCCGAGCTCTTCGAGGCGCGCCAGCCCAAGGACGCGGCCGAGATCGCGAAGATCGAGGGCGTGATCGACTTCGGCGAGAACGTGCGCGGCAACCGCTGCGTCATCGTCAAGGACGACATCACGGGCCTTGAGGAAAAGCACCTCATCCCGATGGGCAAGCAGATCGTCGTGTTCAAGGGCGACCGCGTGCACAAGGGCCAGCAGCTCACCGAAGGTCCCGTCATCCCGCAGGAGATCCTCGAGGTGTCGGGCCCGCAGGAACTCGAGAAGTACCTTGTCAACGAAGTGCAGCAGGTCTACCGCCTCCAGGGCGTCGAGATCAACGACAAGCACATCGAGATCATCGTCCGCCAGATGCTCCGCAAGGTCCGCATCACGAACCCGGGCGACACGGACTTCCTCTGGGGCGAGCAGGTGACGCGCCAGGTGTTCCTGCGCGTCAACGAGCAGATGATGATGGAAGGCCGCCGTCCGGCGGAGGCGCAGCCCGCGCTTCTCGGCATCACGAAGGCGGCGCTCGAAACCGACTCGTTCATCTCGGCGGCGTCCTTCCAGGATACGACGCGCGTGCTGACCGAGGCGGCGACGATGGGCCGCGTGGACGAGCTGCGCGGCTTCAAGGAGAACGTCATCCTCGGCCACCTCATCCCCGGCGGCACGGGCTTCCCGATGCACCGCTACCTCAAGCTCGTCCCGCTCTGCGAGACGATCAGCGACGAGGAGATGGACAAGCTCCGCGAGGAGCAGCGCAAGAAGCACGAGGAGCTCTACGGCATCCCGACCTCGGGCATTCCGGGCGAGGAGCAGGACGACGAAGACGACCTGCAGCCGCTCGTCCTGGCGGCCGACAACGGCGACACCTCGGCGGACGGCGCGGACATCCAGCTCGCGGACGAGACGATGGGCGCGGGCGAGGCCAGCGAGGGCGGCGTCGACCTCCTCGGCGGCGGGGACGACCTGCTGGGCTGAGAAACGGCGAACACCGTTTCCTTCAAAAGAGCGCGGCAGAAGTGCCGCGCTTTTTTCATTGGGATTTGATATACTACGCACACCTGCCATGAATCCCTGCAAACAGTTCGGCAACTACCTGAAGATGACGGTGCGCGGCGCCTCGCACGCGCCGCGGCTCGAATTTGAGCTCGCGTCGTTCCCGGCGGGCTGCGCGATCGACCGCGCCGAACTCCGTGCCTTCATGGAGCGGCGCGCGCCCGGCCGCGACGATCTGTCCACGGCGCGCCGGGAGCCGGACGAGGTCGTGTTCACGGCGGGCCTCGCGGACGG
>JAFUEM010000317.1 GCA_017463935.1 Kiritimatiellia bacterium | reverse complement strand
GGGACGGGGTGCTCGACGGGGAGGACTTCGCGGTGAGCCAGCTGTGGCTGCCGCTCGGCGCGCTCGTCATCTGCCTCTTCGTCGCGTGGGACTTCGGCTGGGGCTGGCGCCGGTTCCGCGAAGAGGCGAGCGCCGGGCGCGGCCTCGCGCTGCCCGACGCGCTGCGCGCCTACATGACGTTCGTCCTGCCGGTGCTGATCCTCGCCGTGCTCATCTGGGGGCTTGTCGCGAAATGATCATCCTCGGCGTCGATACCTCCCTGCGCTCGACGGGCTATGGCGTCCTGGAGGCGGCCGGCAGCCGCCTGACGGCGCGCGCGTGGGGCCACATCCCCAACCGCCGCGACGCGCGCGTGTCGGACTGCCTCGCCGCGATCCACGCGAAGATCGCCGCGCTGATCGCCGAATTCGATCCGGACGTGCTGAGCATCGAGCAGGTGATCTACGGCAAGAACGCGAACACGATGATGGTGCTCGGCGAAGCGCGCGGCGCGGTGATCGTGGCGGCGGCGAACGCGTCGAAGCCCATCTACGAATACGAGCCGCGCCGCGTGAAGATGGCGGTGTGCGGCAACGGGCTCGCGGAGAAGGACCAGATCCAGCGGATGGTCAAGACGCTCCTCGCGCTCCCCGAGCTGCCGCAGAACGACGCGGCGGACGCGCTCGCGCTCGCCATCTGCCACGCGCACGTGAAATCGATCCTCACGACACGGGACAACCAGGTATGAAGAAGCGGCATGAATACACGACGGGCGAGGAAATCGCCAACGCGGTGACTCACGTGGTCGGCTCGCATCTCGGCGCGGCGATGCTGGCGCTGCTCGTCTGGCAGGGCGCGACGAGCGGCGCGGACGTGGCGTGGAAGGTGACGAGCGGCGCGATCTTCGGCTTTTCGATGATCTTCCTCTACGCGATCTCCTCGGCCTACCACACCGTCACCTACCTGCCGGCGAAGCGCGTGCTGCACGTGATGGACCACATGGCGATCTACGTGCTGATCGCGGGCAGCTACACGCCGTTCTGCCTCGTCACGCTCCGGCCGGCGCATCCTGCGCTCGCGTGGACCGTCTTCGGGATCGAGTGGGGCATGGCGCTCGCGGGCATCTTCTTCAAGATCCGCACGACGGGCCGCTTCCGGTACCTGTCGACGAGCGCGTACGTGATCATGGGGTGGGTGGCGCTGGCGGCGATCGTACCGCTCATCCGCTCGCTGCGCGGGCTGGGCACGATGTGGCTGGCGACGGGCGGCGCGCTGTACACGCTCGGCTGCGTCTTCTATCTCTGGAAGTCGCTGCCGTACGCGCACATGGTCTGGCACCTCTTCGTGCTCGCGGGCACGATCTGCCACTTCTTCTGCTGCCTCTGGCACGTGATGTGATTTTCCGCACCGCAGCTCTAGATTTCTAGACGTCTAGAATTCTAGGCGTCTAGATGTCTAGAATTCTAGGCGCTCCGCCACGCCGCCGCACAACAGGCGTTCCGTGCGGCAAAGGACGCCAATCCGATGAGATTTTTGATATACTATGCACCGACAATCAAGGAGAACGATGCAAACTGTCACGAATGAATTTCAGGATGCGGCGGGGAAGTCCAGTTTCATCCGCAAGATG
>JAFUEM010000316.1 GCA_017463935.1 Kiritimatiellia bacterium | reverse complement strand
TCGATGTTCTCCGGCGTCAGCTTCACGTCGCGGCAGTCGAGCTCGAGATCCGGCTCGATCCGCCGCAGGTTCTCCGCGAGCGCGTCCACCTTCTTGCGGCCGATCTGGTCGCGGAAGAAGAACTGGCGGTTGAGGTTCGATTCGGCGACCGTGTCGAAGTCGGCGATGACGAACTTCCTCACGCCGGCGCGCACGAGGTGCTGGGCGCAGTTCGAGCCGAGCCCGCCCGCGCCCGCGATGCCGACGCGCGCGCCTTCGAGCCGCGCGCGCTCGCCGTCCGTCAGAGAGAGATTCGCGCCCATCGCTCAACCTCCCGAAACGAGACGGAACACCTCGACGTGCGCACCCGCGCGGAGCGGCTGCCGGGCGAGGGCCGTGCCGACGGCGACCGTGCCGTCCATGTCGACCAGGGCGGAGGCGGCGTCCACGCCCTTCTCGGACAGGAGCTCCGCCAGCCGCCGCGCCGAGGTTTCGACCTCGGCTCCGTTGTAGACGATCTTCATCAGAACTGGTACTGTGCGCTGAGGACGAGACCCGAACCGACGCCGAGGTTCTTCGCCGAGCGGCGACGATAGTACTTGTCCTTGTCGCCCGTTTCGGCGAACGCCGCGACGAGCGTCAGCTTCTTCGTGACGAACCACGCGACGTGACCGTCCCAGTAGTCGTGGTTGCGGATGCCGTCGCCGACGTCCGCGCCCTGTTTGTACTCGAGGCCGATGGCGACGTTCTCGGCCGGCAGGACGTCGATGTTGCCGAACGCCGCGAGGCCGTAGTGGTTGTGCCCGACAACGCCGTTGACGACCTCGTCCGTGTAGGCGAGGCCCGCCGACAGGAGCACCGGCACGGGCGTCTGGGTGATGAGCTTCGAGGCGACGGCGTAGTAGTCGAAGCCGTTGTCGTCGAGCCCCAGCGCGTCCACGGTCCGGGAGTCGGTGTACTTCCACACCGCGCCGACCGCGACCGCCGGCACCCACACCGTGTCGAAGGCGTTCTCGTCAAGGAGCCGCAGCTTCGCGCCGACGTTGTGCGTCTCGATCGACTTGTCACCGTACTTGCGGGCGTTGATGTAGCCGTAGCCGTACGAGAGCTCGAGGCGGTTCGCAACGGTGAGCGCGGCGGATCCCGCATACCAGTTGATGTCCGCGTCGTTCAGGTTCACGTACCACGCGCCGAACTGCGGCGCGCTGACGAACTCGTTGAGGTTCGTCGTCGCCCCGTACTCCCACGGCAGGCCCGCCGTGTAGGCCAGGGGGTTGAAGGCGATACCGCCCGTGCCCTGGAGGTTATTGAGCGGCACGCCGGCGAACAGCGCGTCCGCGAGCGCGGCGATCGTGCCGAGAACGGCAATCTTGATGGTCGTATTCTTCATGTTTTGTTTCCTTTCTGTTGGGTTTCTAGGTTTCTAGGTTTCTAGGATTCTAGGTTTCTAGACTTCTAGACTTCTAGGATTCTAGACTCCTAGACTTCTAGACTTCTAGACTTCCTAGGCCGCCGTCAGCGCGTCGTTGAGCGCGGCGAGGATGTCGTCGATGTGTTCGAGGCCGATCGAGAGGCGGATCAGCTCGGGCTGCACGCCCGCCTTGATCAGGTCCTCGTCCGAGAGCTGCGAATGCGTCGTCGAGGCGGGATGGATGATGAGGCTCTTCGCGTCGCCGACGTTGGCGAGGAGCGAAAAGAGCTCGCCGTTCGCCGCGTCCACGACCTTGCGCGCCTCGGCCGAACCGCCCTTGACGCCGAAGACGACCATGCCGCCCGCACCGTTCGGCAGGTACTTCGCCGCCAGCTCCGGCTGCGTGAGCGACGGGTACCTCACCCACGCGACCTTCGGGTGGTGCCGGAGGAACTCGGCGACCTTCCGCGCGTTCTCGCTGTGGCGCGCGATCCGGAGCGGCAGCGATTCCACGCCCTGCAGGAACGTCCACGCCGCGTCGGGCGCGAGCGTCGGACCCTGGTTGCGGATGCCGACCGTGAGCAGCCGGAGCGTGAAGGCAACGGGCCGGAGCGGCTCCGGCAGGTCATGCGCGAACCGAAGTCCGTGGTAGCCGCGATCCGGCTCGTTGTAAAGCGCAAATTTGGGATCGGTCCAGTCGAAGTTGCCGGCGTCGATGACCGCGCCGCCGATGCCCGCGCCGTGCCCGCCGATCCACTTCGAGAGCGAATGGATGACGAGGTTGGCGCCGTGCGCGATCGGCCGCAGGAGCGGCGCGGGCGTAAAGGTCGCGTCGACGACGAGCGGCAGGTGGTGCCGCTTCGCGACCGCCGCGTACCCTTCGATGTCCGCGATGTCGAGCGCGGGATTGCCGACGGACTCGATGAAGATGAGCCGCGTCCGGTCGGTGATCGCCGCCTCCACCGCCGCGAAGTCGTTGACGGGCGTGAAGTTGACCTTGATGCCGACGTTCGGCAGGATCGCGTCGAACTGCGAGAACGTGCCGCCGTAGAGGTTCGCCGCCGCGACGATCTCGTCGCCCGCCCGCGCGATGTTGGTGATCGTGAAGAAGATGGCCGCCGTCCCCGAGGCGAGCGTCTGCGCCGCCGCGCCGCCGTCGAGCGCCGCGAGGCGCGTGGCGAGGACGTCGTTCGTCGGGTTCATGAGCCGCGCGTAGATGTTGCCCAGCTCCCGGAGGGCGAAGAGATCGGCCCCGTGCCGGGAGTCGCGGAAGTTGTAGGCCGTCGTGCGGTAGATCGGCACCGCGCGCGCCAGCGTGGCGGGATCGGGCTTCTCCTGCCCGGCGTGGACCGCCAGCGTTTCGATGTGTGTGTATTTGCTCATGTCTCTGTCTCCTTGTGTTGCGCCGCCCCCTCGCGGGTCGACGCCGCATAGTATAGCACGGGCGCGCCTCCATCGGCCAATTGGAAGATTTGTCGCTTTCCGATAGGCAAAACCTATGGAAGCGCAACAAAAAAAACGGAGGCGCGAACGCCTCCGCTTCGTTTCCCGCCGCACGGGACGGCCTCATTCCCAGTCGAGGATCACCTTGCCCGACTTGCCCGAGATCATCGCCTCGAAGCCCTTCTCGTAGTCGGTGTACTTGAAGCGGTGCGTGATGACGGGGCTGATGTCGAGCCCGCCCTGGATCATCGCGCCCATCTTGTACCACGTCTCGAACATCTCGCGCCCGTAGATGCCCTTGATCTTCAGGCCCTTCCAGACGATGTGGTTCCAGTTGACCTTCGTGTCGGGCCCGTGGATGCCGAGAAGCGCGATGCGCCCGCCTGTGTTCATCGACTCGATCATCTGGTTGAGGCACGGCGCCGCGCCGCTCATCTCCAGACCCACGTCGAAGCCCTCGACCATGCCGAGCTGCCGCATGACGTCCTCGAGCTTCTCGTTCTTCGCGTTGACCGTGCGCGTCGCGCCGAGGCGCCGGGCGAGGTTGAGGCGGTAGTCGTTCACGTCGACGACGACGACGTTGCGCGCGCCGACGTACTTGGAGATGCCCGCCGCCATGATGCCGATCGGGCCCGCGCCCGTGATGAGCACGTCCTCGCCGACCATGTTGAAGCTGAGCGCCGTGTGCGTCGCGTTGCCGAACGGATCGAAGATCGAATAGAGCTCGTCGTCGATCGACGGGTCGCAGTGCCAGACGTTCGTCTCGGGGATGACGAGGTATTCCGCGAACGCGCCGTCGCGGTTGACGCCCACGCCCTTCGTCTCGCGGCAGAGGTGGCGCTGGCCCGCGCGGCAGTTGCGGCAGTGGCCGCAGACGATGTGGCCTTCGCCCGAGACGCGCTCGCCGACCTTGACGCTCTTCACGTTTGAGCCGACCTCCACGACCTCGCCGACGTATTCGTGGCCGATCGTGAGCGGCGGCTTGATCTCCTCCTGCGCCCACGCGTTCCACTCGTAGATGTGGACGTCCGTGCCGCAGATGGCGGTTTTCTTGATCTTGATGAGCACGTCGTTGATGCCCATCTCGGGCATCGGCTTTTCAACGAGCTCCACGCCCTTCTGCGGCGCGACCTTTGCGATTGCTTTCATGTTGATTTCCCCCTCGGCCGGCTGGGCCGTTGCGGTTAGTATATCATATTGGCCGCCCGGACGACAGGCCCTGCTGGCGCAGGAGCGCCGCCGAATTCGGCGTGCGGCCGCGGAACTTGATGAAGACGTCGTAGGCGCTGGCGCTGCCGCCCATCGCGAGGATCGTCTCGCGGTAGCGCGCGCCCGTGCGGCGGACCGCCGCGTCGTCCGCGAGCCCCGCCTCCTCGAACGCGCCGTAGCAGTCGGCGCTCATCACCTCCGACCACTTGTAGCCGTAGTAGCCCGCCGCATAGCCGCCCGCGAAGATGTGCGTGAAGGAGTTGAGGAAGATGTCCTCCGGCAGCAGCGGACAGTCGAAATGCGTGAAGATCGCGCGCTTGATGTCGTTCGGGGTGAGAGGTTGGTCAAGCGCAGCTTGACCATCTCCGCGAAGGCCCGCTCCACTATGCAGCACCAGGTCGGTTTTCGCAAAGGCGAGCTGGCGGCGGCAGGCGCTCGCCGCGCGGAAGTTCTTCGCCGCGCGCACCTTCGCCTTCAGCTCGGCCGGCACGGCGATGCCCGTGCGGTCGTCGAGGCACCAGTTCTCCATGAACTGGCTCGCCACCTCCACCGCGTCCCATTCGACGAGGTTGATGCCCGCCGCGTCCTCCTCGCCCACGCGCGTGAGCATGCACTGGAGCGCGTGCCCGAACTCGTGGAAGAGCGTCTCCACCTCGCGCAGCGGCATCCAGCACTTTCCGTCCGCATCGGGGAGCGGCAGATTGAGGACGATGAGCGACAGCGGCGTCGCGCCCGTGCGGTCCGAACGGTTGCGGAATTCGTTCATCCACGCGCCGCCGTTCTTGAGGCCGCTGCGCACGTATGGATCGAGGTAGAAGTGCGCGATCTCCCGCCCCTTCTCCTTCACCGCGAAGAAGCGCACGTCCGGATGCCACGTCTGCGGCTTGCGCGCGTCCGTCCATTCCTCCACCTCGACGTCGAAGAGGAAATTCACCATCTTAAAGAGGCCCTTCAGGACGTCCGCGAACTCGAAGTGGCGCTTCAGCTCCTCTTCGGAATAGGCGTACTTCGCCTCGCGCAGCTTTTCCGCGAAAAAGGCGCGGTCCCACGGCTCGACCGCCGCGAGACCCGCCGTCTTCGCCGCCAGCGCCTCCAGCTCCGAGTCTTCCTGTCGCGCGATCGCCTTCGTCGCCGCGTCCAGCTCGTCGATCATCGCGCCCACCGCCGCGACTGACGG
>JAFUEM010000315.1 GCA_017463935.1 Kiritimatiellia bacterium | reverse complement strand
GCGTCGCCGCGCGCGCCGCGCCGCCGTTGTAGGAAAATTCCAGCGCGGGGAACTCGAGCACGCCTTCGCGGAGCGGGCGCACGCGGTAGATGAGCCGACGCGCGTCGCGGTAGGTGTCGGTCTTCGCGCTCACGTCATCCACCTTCCACGCGCGGCGGTCGACCTCGCGCGAGAGCGCAGGCGGGTGCAGCTCGGCAAAATCCGCCGTGCCGATGAAATCGACGGTCAGGATCATCGGATCGCCGAGGCGCACGTTGTTCGCGTCGAACGCGGCGCGCGCCGTCAGCCGCCCGCCCGTCACGCCGTCGAGATTGATGGTGCCCAGAAGCAGGATGGTCGCCAGGAAGGTGCTCATCGCGAACTTGTCACCTCGTAAAGGATCGTGATCGGCTCGGCGCTGTACTTCGCGATGAAGTCGCGCGTCAGCCCGCGCACCGTACCGACGCCCTGCACGACCTTGAGCGCCGCCGCGTCCGTCACCGGATCGCCGCACGAGCGGGCGACCTGGGCCGATGCGATCGCACCGGCCGCGTTGAGACGGATCGTGATCGTGACGGTGCCCGTGCGCCCGATCTGCGGCGTGAGCTGCCGCCACCGCTTGTCGATCGCGCTCTTGAGCATGTAGAGGCACTGCTCCATCTCGTTGTTCGGGATCGATTCCACCGCGCCGGCCTTCGCGCCCATCGCCAGCATCTTCGCGATCTCCGCGTCGCTCAGCGTCTGGGGGCCCGTCCTGCCGTTGCGCGGCGGCGTCGGCGGCTTCGGGCGGTCCTTGACGTCCTTCGCGCTCTCGCGCATCCGCTTCAATTTCTCCTCGCGCAGCTCCGCCGCCGTCTTCTTCGGCGGCTCGGGCTTCGGCTCCGGCTTCTTTTCCTCGACCTTCGGCTTTTCGGGCTCTTTCGGCTTCTCCGGCTCCTTCTTCTCGACGACGACCGCCTCCTTCGCCTCGACCGTGACGGGCGGCGGCTCCGGCGGCGGCGCGGGCTCCGGCGGCCGAAGGTCCTCGGGCGTGAGCGGCGGCGGTTCGTTCGCGTCACCGTTCAGGTTCTCGACCGGCACGACCGTCCAGTCCATCGGGATGACGAGCGGCCGTTCGTTCAGCTTCAGCTGGCCCATCCACCACAGGCCCAGGAACAGCACGAGATGGAGCGCGACGGCGATGCCGTAATTCGCCGCGCTCTGCACTTTCGGTCGCTCTTCCTGGTCGATGTACATGGTGCCGCCGTTCCTGAACGCGCATATTATATCACATCTCGCCCCCGTGCGTCAGTTGGATATTGTCAACCCCTGGCGACGATGAAATCCGACGCCGGGAAAGCGCGCAATCGTCCACGATCAAAAGCGCGGGCGGGGTCGCCCCCGCCCGCGCTTCAATCGCTCGTGCGATTCATGCGCGATCAAGCGCCTTGGCCTTCTTCGACTTACTCGGAGACAATCTACTTGTTCGTGATCGTCACACCGACCTTGTAGAACTTGTTGGCTGCGGACGCGCCAGTATCCTTGAGTTCATCGCCGATTTCGCCGGTGGCGACAGTCGTCCACTTGGAGGAATCGTTCGCATCCGCCAGCGAGAACGAGTACAGCGTGCACGTGACCGTGTAGGCGTCCGCATTCGCAGTCTCGCTGTCGTAAACGACCGTCACAGTCGTGCCGCTCACCTTGATCGTCGGCGTAGGAATCACGACTTCGCCGTCTTCCAGGTCGCCGCCGACCACATAGGCGATCGCAGCCTTGCCGAAGTTCGCATTCGTCGTATCAACGCCTGTCGCCGCAGCAATCGCCGCCGCCGTCGTAGCGTCAACCGTGAAGTCGCAGCCATCCGTATCGACCGTGATAGGCTGAGGCGCGACAACCTTCGTCAGAGTACCGAACTCCGTCTCCGATGCCTCAGGCGTGTTGTACTCCCAGCCCTCGGGAACAGTCTGTTCGCCAAGCGCCACGAGCAGCGTCACCGTCGGAATCGGGTCGTACTCTTCAGCCGTAGCACAAGCCGAAGCGAGCGTTGTGAAGGAGTAGGTATGGACACCGAACGTGAACTGAGCAATCGTGGCAATCTTGGTGTAGGTGGCCGTTTCAGCATCGTACGAGAAGCCTTCGAGAGTGCCGTAGTCAGTGCCATCGAGGACTGTGAACGAATCGCCTACAGAACCATTGGCATTGACTGCGAGGTATGCCTCCTGAACCGTCGAGTAGTAGGTGACTACGCCGCCGATGGAAGCAGAAGCCGCAGCCACACGGCATGTGTAGGTCGCCGTTGTCGTCTCCTCCTGCCACGCCACGCTGAACACATATGCGCCTTCAGGAGCAGCGATTGTGCCGCAGGTCTGGCCATTGAACTGAATCTTCACAGTGCCAGCACCCGTAAAGGTGTAGCCCTCTTCCGTGGACTGGACGAGAGTCACGACAGCACCATTGGCAGCCGCGATGGCTTCCGCGAGAGTGTTGTAGTAGGCCTCGCCGACCTGCGCGACAGGATCGTAATAGAGACCGTCAGCCTTGGCGACCAGCGGATAGCCCTCTGCAATCTTGCCAGTGAGAGATGCTGTGTCAGCGATTGTGGCGTTGACCACCTTCGTTCCGAACGCAGGAACTTCCACATCGACAGAGCCGATTGTCACCTGGTTGTAGGCATTGAGGACGAGAGTGCCCGCAAAGTTGCTCAACTTGGTGATTGCATAGACCGTGGTATCCTTCGCTGCCGCACCAGCGAGGTAGCGGAAGGAGAACGTCACGCCTTCATCTGCACCGAGTTCAGCGAATGTGGTCGTCTGATCTTGATTATTGTTGTTCGCATATCCATTGGTGATGGAAACATTCGCCTTCAAATACACTGCCGGAGCAATGCTATGCAGATTTGAACCTGTAACGGGCGCCTTGAAGTAGCCCTTTGCAATCGGCTGCGCGATAACAACCGTTGAGCCGCTCACGCCGTACTTGTTGAGCTCCCAAGCCGTATTATCGTTTGCGGCGGAGGCATCCCAGTCGAGGACGAACGTACCCGTCCAGCTAGAGAAGCCGGCGGGAGTCGTAACGACCTTGGCATCAACCGTGCCGGAGCCGGAGAGCGTACCAGTGTAGACACCCTCGACGACAAGCGTCTGGCCCTCGGCGACCGTCACCGCTTCGGCGCTTGCGCCGAACAGGACGACCGTGTCATCCGCCGTCGCAGCCTCAAACGCCGCCGCGAGCGTATTGTACTGCATCGTGCCGACGCGTGCGATCGCCGCCGCGTTCTTCGTGAGGGTACCAGTCTCGGAGTCGTAATCCCAGCCATTGACAGCGCCATCGCCGTAGAGCACGGTGATATTGGTGACGCTATTCGCATCCGCGAAGGCCGCCGCCGCTTCGTAGGTGGAGAACTTCGTGGTGGTGGTGACGGTGGTTTCCTCCTGGGTGTCGGGGTCGGTGGTGGTCGTCGTCACATCAACCGATGCAGCGGCGATATAGAGGCCGTCGGATTCCTTGACGACGCTCGCGTTTGCAAGCGCAGTGCCGCCGGCTTCCACAGCCACGGCCGCAACGGCCGCAACGGACATGTTGCAGGTGCTGGAAAGCTTCACAAGAGGCGTGCCGATTTCGACCGCATCCACCGCAACCGTGCCGAGCGTGAGCGTGGCGTTGCCGCCGACGTCGAGCGTGCCCGTGTAGCCGTCGAGCGTCGTGATGGCGTGCGTGACGCCGGAAGCGCTGCCGCCAGCCGTCGTGAACAGGATGTCGCCGGTGCCGGTGATCTTGTTCCACGTGTAGGTGGCGTTCGAGTTGCCGTCGGTGATGTGCAGATCGCCATCGAGCTGCGTCGTGCCCGCAATCGTGCAGGTCGCGCCGGAGCCGAGGTAGAGGCTGCGCTGGTCGTTTTCGCGCGTGATGCCCTTGATGACGAGCGTGCCATTCGCGCTGGAGAGCGCGGGGAGCTGAAGCCCCGTTTTGGCTTTGATCACAGTTTCCGGCAGAACAACCGCGCCCTTCCATGCCGTCGTATTCCAGGTCGGGGCCGACGTGGGCAGAGCGGCGTAGTTGATCGTGCCAGTGCCGCCAACCTTCGCGCCGTTGGAGTCGCAAGTGAGCGAACCGCCGGCGGCGACGTTCACCGTACCATTGATGAGCCAGCCGCCCGCACCATACCATGTCGCAGCAACATTCACCGTCTTGCCTTCTTCGACGATAATCTGCCCCCAGTCGGTAGGAGCGGTGAGGCTGCCGAAGTCGCTTGTTGTGATGCTACTGTCGGCAAAATACACGCAAGCACGATAGCTGTCGAGGTCGCCATAGTTGATGGCGCCGGTAAAGCCGGAAACATCGCCTGTGAACACGTACTTCGACTTGCCACTAAGCTGATGCTTCGTGCCAAACTTAATCGCGCCGGTTCCCGTCAAGTCAGCCTTGATGAGGTAGTTCTTGACAGCACCAGCCGTGTACTGGTTGTTCAGCGTCAGACCATTTGCACCAATTTCAATCGTCTTGACGTTGCCAACCTCAACACCTTCGCCTGCGCGCAGGTAGCCCGATACGCCGTTGAAGCACACGGTCGAATTCGCGTTACCGTAGTTCGCCGCGTCGATGTTGTTGATGGCAAAACCCGCGAGTTCACACGTGCCAGTCCACCTCTCGGCATTCTTGAACGCATTCTGGAAATAGGTGAGCGTAGAGGAAGTTGGAAGCGAATGGACGATTATGCGGCCATCGCCGTTGACGCCCGTCGATTGGAGCGAGCCGCTGCGGCCCTCGAATGTCGGGTAGTAGTTACGGAAATCGACGACGCTGCCCGCATTCACGGTGATTCCGGAGCCGGTCGCGAAGTGAATGGTGCCGCCATCGATGCGGAACTCGCCGGTGCCGTTCAGGCCGGCCTGAAGTTCAAAGTTGCCCGTGAACCAGCTGTCGCCAGTCGTATTCTCGAACGTGACGGTCGGGCGGACGGTGATGCGGCCATCCGTGCCGTTGTCGATGCCGCAGCGATAGAGCTTGAGTACGCAGTTGCCATGCGCACCGATGTTGCCATAGACTTTCACGCGCGGCCAGTTGCTCTCATTGTAGTCAACCGGTGCGAACGTCACAGTCGCATCATCTCTGCTGATATAGATCGAGCCGCAGTCATATGTGTTGTTGTCTGCGAGGAACACGGTGGCGTTGCCGGTGAACACGACCTTTGTGCCTTCGTTCGGGACGAATTCGGTCGACCAGTTGCCTGCGGTCTCCCAGAGTCCGTCGCCAGCCTTGCCGGTCCATGTGGCCTCGGAATTGTCGTCCGTAGTCCAGGTCTGAGTTTCTTCGTCATAGGCGACGCCGACGCCGGCAGCTCCGGCTACGGAACCGACTGTTTTGCCGTTCAGGGCGAGCGAGTAGTAGAGCGGGAGCGTGACAGCCTCGGTCGTGCTCTTGGCGAGCGTGACGACTTTCGTGAGTGTTCCCGTCTCGTCGGCCGCGATTGCCGCGAGTGCGAGAGCAACGCTGTCGTATTTCGTACCGGCGCTATCCGTGGCGACGTCCGTAAGGACTGTATAAACATCGTAGGTGACGTTGTCGACCGTTTCCTGCGCAACTTCATACTGGCAGCCAACGAGCGCGTCTGTGAAGCCGGGGACGAACGACGAAGCGATATTGTCCGTTGTCGTTGTCGTTGTCGTCTTGCTCTCGTCAACATCCGTTGTAGATTCATCGTCTTCCTCGCCGGAATCCACTTCCGTCGTGGTAGTGGTGGAGCGCGCAATCTTGATTGTCGCGCCAGTGCCGGCGAATTTGACAGCCGCCGGAGCAACCGTGCCGAGAATGACAGTCGTGCCTTCCTTCGCCTCAACCGTACCCTTCTCCTCGGTGGCCGTAAAGTTCAGCGTCGATGTAGCTCCGACCTTGCGAAGCACGTTGCTGTTGTCGCTGAGTGTGCCGCCGACGGTGGATGTCGTGTTAGCCAATGCACCGACTTCAATTGTGGTGGAAGTGCGACCGGCCATTGTCAACCGAGGGGTCGTGCCGGAAAATGTATCAAGCTTGCCGAACTGGTATGTGACACCATTGACTTCGAACGGGGTCGCGAGTGTGTCGCCATAGCCGCAGAAGTGCCAGCTGGCGAGTGCGCTGCCGCGAGCATCTTCACGGAACTTCGTGTTGTCGCGGTTGCCATTGTTGCGAAAACCTCCCTCATAGTAGCCTGCGAATGCGGAGGTGTCGCCGTAAAACGCAATTCCCGCATCGTTGTTATTATTGCAGGTAACAGTGCCGTCGCCCTTGAACGCACCATTCACTACAAGTGTCTTGGCGCTGCTATTTGCGAGATATACATGCCCTTTAATTTCCAAATCGCAGTCGATAGCATAATCGCCTGCATTGCCCACACGAAGCCAACGGGTATTGGAGGCTCCTTTAAGGGTCAAAGTGCCAGTTCCGCCGACTCTATCAAGATACAAGTATACAGAACCCGAAACATTCTCTGCTGCAAGCGTGACATTGCGGTTGATTGTCATGTTGCCTGTACGCGCTCCGTTGACAACAACCGTCACATCGTCGCCAGCGGGGAATAAGACTACAGAATCATCGCCTGGCAGAGCGGTCGGCACAGTGCCGTTGACGAGCCAGTTGTTGAGGTTCGACCAGAGGTCTTTGTTGATGTAGGTGGTTTCGCCGCCCTCTTCTTCGGGCTCGACAGCCGTGCCTGCGCCCGTCCAGGTATAAACGCCGAACTGGACTTCCTCGCCTGCGGCGATTGTAATATCACCGACCGTCACACCCGCGCCCTCGGCAACGGCGATCTTGCCCTTGAAGGCGGAAATGTCGCCCGTAATCGCAAGCGTGCCGGAGCCGGTCTTGGTGAGCGTGCCCGAACCCGTGAGAGCGACGGAAATGGTCGCCGCCGCATCGTTCGCAAACGTGCCGCCGTTGGCGCCGACCGCGAGCGTGCCCGTGCCGGAGACGGCCGTCGCCGAGAGCGTGCCGCCGTTGAGGTTGACGGTGCTGCCAGCCGTGGCAATGTTAACAGTAGAAGCGGTAAACAAGCCTCCGTTAAGATTCAGCGTTCCTGTTGCAACAGGCCCGACTTTGACAGTGCCAAATGTGTAAGTGCCGTTCGAAACACTCAAGGTAGAGGACAAGTCTGGGGCCCACCACTCGCCGACATCCAGTTCGCCATTTACGCGCGTGAGGCCTGCCTCGTCCGAATCTGCCGAGAAATTATAACTGCCGTTATAAAAGCCCAGCAAATATGTGTCGGTGTCTTCGATCTGGGACGCGAACGCGATTTCTGAACCGTTGTTGCCGGCGCGGCGGTCGGTGACGTCTCCTTCGCCGTTCAGGGTCCAGCTGCCGTCGCCGTCCCAATAGGCTTTTTCCGTGGCAGTCCATTCATAGAAACTGCCGAACGCTGTCAGGCCGAAGACCGTCGCACACAATAGCGCGGCAGATTTCAGCCACCATCTTGTTCTTTTTGTTTTCATGTTTTGTTTCCTTGTTGTTTTTTGCTTGTTGCGGATAGAGAAATCCTTTTACAAGTTTACGGCGGTTAGTCTATCACACTATCCCCCTTTGGGTCAAGCGGGATTTTTCGAAATCAAAGATTCCTTAACCTTTCCCTTCACCTTAACCTCTTCCCTCCATCTTCCCGATTTCGATATCAACAATCCACCGATACCACAGCCCCTACCATAACCGCCGATTCCCTAGTCCGCCAGGGCTTTGTCCAGAACAGACGCATCAAGCAAAAACGGTATCGCGCCCACTTCGATGATGCCCTCGGACGTGTAGTGCATCGGAGTGTAGCCGCCGACGACTATCATCTTGCGGAAGAAGTCGTCGCACTTGCGCAGCGGAAGCATCTCCTGCTCGCGTTTCGCCTCGTTCGGCAGTTCGTAGGCGACTTGAATATACAGTTTGCCGGGCGCACGATTGACGACAAAGTCAATTTCATGCCGCTTGTCCCCGATAGGCACCACACCCACGTCAACCTGGCAACCACGGAGAAGTAGCTCGTTGAATATGACATTCTCCAGCATATGCGACGGTTCGACATCCCTGAAATCAAGTCTGGCGTTTCTGAGTCCCGGATCTTCGCAGTAATACTTGAGCGGATAGTCCAGATACTGCTTGCCCTTCACTTCCCATCGCTGCGCCGACGCAAACAAGAACGCATCCTGAAGAAACTCCACGTAGTTGGCAATTGTATGATCGCTCGCCTTGACCTTTAGGACCGACTCAAGCGTGTTGCGCAGCCTATGAGGATTCGTAAGCGAGCCCGCAGCAGAACTGATCACGTCTACGAGACGCGAAAGAACATAGTCGTCTTTCAATCTGTAGCGTTTGCGGATATCCTTGAGATAGACTTCCGAAAACAGATCCTTCAGGTAACGCGCCCTGCGCCTATCGTCCGTTTCAAGAGCGGCCAAAGGCATGCCGCCCCAAATCAGATACTTCGACAAAGCCTCGCCTTTGTCCACTGGCTTCACCGCTTCGCAGTATTCGGCAAAAGAAAACGGCCTGACGCGAATCTGAGTGCCGCGATCAGCAAAATTCGTGTCTATGTCCCTTGAAAGCGTCTTGGAATTCGACCCTGTCACATAGACATCGACCTTCTCCGTCTGACGAAGCCCGTTGAGAGTGTCATAGAACGTGACATAAGCATCATCCCGTTCTTCTGGGGCATAGCGCGACAAGTCCACCCCCTGCGGCAAGACCTTCCTTGCCATCTGAATCTCGTCAATGAACACATACGTCCAACTTCCGTCCTTAGGCAATCTCGAACGGACATAGTCGCCAAGGCTAATCGCATCACGGTACTGTTCGAATTCATCCCTGTCAAGCGGAACTTCTATGACATGCCCGTCATCAACGCCTATTTCCCTCAGATAGTCCCGAAACAAGACCGACAGCAGATAGGACTTCCCGGAACGCCTTATTCCAGTCAGGATTTTCACAAGCCCATTGTGCATCCTGGCTTTCAATTCAGCCAAATATGTATCTCTTCTAACCTTCATTCTGCAAACTTTCACCTTCACACGAATAAGTTTGCACTAATTGTATCATTTCTTTGCTATTGGAGTCAATAAGCCACTGCAAACTTCTTGGCCCTCCGGGTACGGCGAGTTATTGATGCAAAGTCAATGCGATGGGGGGGGGGGGGCGAATCTCCATGCGCAGGAGTGAAAGGCACAGATGCGCCCTCTATCAGTTCTCAACCGTGACGAGCGCCATCTTGCGGACGTGCGTCTTGTAGACGATCTTGACGACATTCATGACCGTGCCGTAATCGAGCCGCTCGTCGCCGCGCACCAGGACCGGCACGTCGGGATCCGCGTTCACCATCCGGATGAGCGTTGCCTCCAGCTCCTCCAGCGTCGTCGGCTTGTCGTTGAGGAAGAGCCCCGTCGGATACGCGACGGAGATGACGTTCGCCTTCGAATCCTTCGTCGGCAGCACGTCCGTCTTCGCCTGCGGCAGCATGATCGAGATCCCCTGCTCCAGCGCGGGCAGCGTGACGATGAACGTGACGAGCAGCAGGAAGGTCAGGTCGATGAGCGAGGTCATGTCGACCGCGGCCTTCGGCTTCTCGCCGTGCTGATGGCGCCGGCGCCGGAGCGACATCAGATGCCCCTCCCCTGGTATTCGCACGCGATGCGGCCGTTCAGCTCGTCCGCGAAGCCCTCCATGTCGATGTGGATGTCGCGGATCTTCGCGTTCATCGCGTTGAAGGCGATGACGCCGGGGATGGCGATGATGAGGCCGACGACCGTCGTCACGAGCGCGGCCGAGATCGACGGCGCGATCGTCGCGAGGTTGGCGCTCCCGGCCGTGCCCATGTCCGCGAACGCGTCCAGCACGCCCCACACCGTCCCGAGCAGCCCCAGCATCGGCGAAAGCGCGACGACCGTCGCGATGAGCGGCATCCCCGCCTCGACGGACGTCTCCTCCTCGTCCAGCGCATGCTCGCAGCTCGACTTGATGAGCTCGATCTCGCGGCTCGTCAGCGCCGCCGCGCCGTTGCCGTCCGCGCCGCGCCCGACGAGGAGCGAGCGCGTGTCCGGCGCGAGCAGCTTCAGGAGGCGCTCGCACGTCTCCTTGTAGATGAGCTCGATGCCCGAGACGACCGTGGGCCGGCGGTTGAGATAGTATTCAAGCACGTCCGAACCTGTCGCGAAATCGCGCAGGAAGCGCCGCGTCGCCGACGCGACGAACTTCAGTTCCCGCCACTTGCCGATGATCGCCGCGACCATTCCGACCGACAGGCACAGCTGGATGATGACGATGCCGCGCCCGACGGCGTTGGAGCCGACGAACCCGTCCACCAGAGAGTTTGCAAGCAAAAGTTCCATGGCGGATAGTATATCAAAAATCAGGGAGCGTGGCACTGCGGCGGCGGGGCACGAGGAAAGCGCCGCGCCCCTCCCCGCCGCGCGGGAGAATTTGATATACTATGCGCCGTTCATTTCAGTCTGTGACCGGCGGACGCGGTTGTCCGCCGGTGCGACACAAGCTGATCGACGTCTACAGGGAATGAAAATGACCAAGAAGCAACATTGCCACGTCTTTACGTCGGAGTCCGTTTCGGAAGGACATCCCGACAAAGTGGCGGACCAGATTTCCGATGCCATCCTCGACGCATGCCTGCAGCGCGACCGGAACGCGCACGTCGCCTGCGAAACGACCGTCGGCCCCGATGTCGTCGTCAACGTCGGCGAAATCACCGCGAGGGGATTCGGCCGCGTCGACACCGCCGCCATCGCGCGCCGCGTCGCGCGCAAGATCGGCTACACCGTGCCGGAGGAGCATTTCGCCGCCGACACCTTCCGGTACCTCAACTTCCTGCACGGCCAGTCCCCCGACATCGCGCAGGGCGTCAACCGCAAGGAAAAGGCCAAGCTCGGCGCGGGCGACCAGGGCATGATGTTCGGCTACGCGACGAACGAGACGCCGTCGCTGATGCCGGCGCCGCTCGTCTATTCGCACGGCCTCCTGAAGATGTTCGCCGACCTGCGCCACGCCGGCACGCTCACGTGGCTGCGGCCCGACTCGAAGTGCCAGCTGTCCGTCGTCTACGCGGACGGACGGCCCGTCGCGATCGACACCGTCGTCCTCTCGCACCAGACGACCGAGGCGGGCGCGACGAAGAAACACTACGCCGAGCTCAAGCGCCGCGCCGCGGACTACCTCGCGCCGACGGGGCTCCTCACCGCGAAGACGAAATTCCTCATCAACCCGACGGGCAAGTTCGTCGTCGGCGGGCCCTGCGGCGACTCCGGCCTCACCGGGCGCAAGATCATCGTCGACACGTACGGCGGCATGGCCGCGCACGGCGGCGGCGCGTTCTCGGGCAAGGACCCGACGAAGGTCGACCGCTCGGCCGCGTACTATGCGCGCTACGCCGCGAAGAACATCGTCGCCGCCGGCCTCGCCGACCGCTGCCAGATCCAGGTCGCCTACGCCATCGGCGTCGACAAGCCCGTCAGCTTCTGCGTCAAGACGTTCGGCTCGGCGCACGGCGTCACGAACGACGCGCTCGAACAGATGCTCGCGAGCGGCAAGATCTTCGACTTCCGTCCGTACGAGATCATCCGGCGGCTCAAGCTGACCGCGCCCAAGGGCTGGTGCTACGAGGACACGGCCGCCTACGGCCACTTCGGCCGCGCCGAATTCCCGTGGGAGAAGACCGACAAGGTCGCCGCGCTCCGGCGGTTCTTCAAGGTTCGGTGAACCTCTACGTTCACTTCCCCTTCTGCCGCGCGAAGTGCACGTACTGCGCGCTCCACTCGCGCGGCGGGAGCACGGCGGCCGAACGTGCCGCGTATGTCGCGCGCCTCGCCGCCGTCGTCCGGGACCGGCTGCCCGCCACGCCGCTCGAAACGGTCTACTTCGGCGGCGGCACGCCCGCGCTCTGCGATCTCGCGCCGCTTCTGGACGCGCTCGCGCCCCGTCTCGCGCCCGGCGCGGAATTCACCGTCGAACTTCATCCGCGCGACGTCACGCGCGCGACGCTCCAGACGCTCAAGGACGGCGGCGTCAACCGCATCTCGATGGGCGTCCAGTCGCTCGACGACGACATCCTGAAGCACATGGCGCGCGGCTACACGTTCCACGACGCCGAACGCGCCTTCGGCCTCGTCAAGGATTACTTCGACAACGCGGGCATCGATCTCATCGTCGGCTACCCCGGCGAAACCGCGGCACTTTTGCCGCGCCACGCCCGGCTCGCGAACTGGGGCCTCGCGCACTGCTCGGTCTATTCGCTCATCCTCGAAGAGCAAAGCCGCCTTTTTCGTTTGCTCAGTGGAGATGGTCAAGCTGCGCTTGACCAACCACCCTCTGATGAGACGGTGCTGGATCGACTTGCCGCCGTCGCGCGCTTTCTGGCCGAGCTCGGGCTGCAACGCTACGAGATTTCGAGCTATGCGGTGCCGGGCCGCGAATGCCGCCACAACCTCGCAACGTGGCGCGGCGAAGATTACATCGGCCTCGGCGAAGGCGCGCACGGGCGGATCGGCCGCATCCGCACGCAGAACTGGATGGGCGAAGACCTGGCCGCGTTCGAGCAGGTGAGCGAAGAGTCCGACCGGATGGAGCGGCTTCTCTTCCGCCTGCGCACGCGCGACGGCCTCGACGCCACCCTCTTACGTGGAGATGGTCAAGCTGTGCTGGAACGGAACCGCGAAGCCGGGCTTCTCACGCGCGACGGCACGATCTACCGCCTCACCGCGCGCGGCACCGAAGTCTGCGACGCGATCCTCACGGAGCTCGTCTAGCCGTCAGTCGAACTTGTACGTCTGGCCAGGCAGCGGCGCGACGGCGTTGCGGATGCCCATGTCCTTCAGGATCTGCTCCATCGCGGCGACCTTCTCCGGCTCGCCGTGCACCGCGAACGCATGGCGCACGTTGTCCTTCACCTCGCCGATCCAGTCCATCAGGCCCGCGCGGTCGGCGTGCGCCGAGAGGGCGTTGATCACCTCGACGCGCGCGTTGAGCGGAATCTCCTCGCCGAGGATCCGGAGCGGATTGCGCTTTTCGACGATGCGCCGCCCCAGCGTGTTCTCCGCCTGGAAGCCGACGATGAGGATGATGTTGTCGGGGTCCTGGACGCCGTGCTTGAGGTGGTGCAGGATGCGCCCGCCCTCGCACATGCCCGAGGCGGCGATGATGATCATGGGGCCGGGCATGTCGTTGAGCGCCATCGACTCCTCCGGCGTGCCGACGAACTGCATGCCCGGGAATTCGAGCGGGTTGCGGCCGGCCTCGATCATTTTGCGCGTCTCGTCATTGTAGACCTCGCGGTGGTTCGCGTAGATGCGCGTCGCCTTCTGCGAGAGGGGCGAGTCGATGAAGACCTTCACCTCGCGCGGCACCTTGTTGCGGTCCTTGAGGCGGTTGAGGTAGTAGATGATCTGCTGCGTGCGGCCGACCGAGAACGCGGGGATGATCAGCTTCGAGTTGTGGCGGTCGATGTACTTGAGGTAGCTTTCGAGCCGCAGCTCCACGTCGTCGGCGCTCGGGTGGTAGCGGTCGGCGTAGGTCGATTCGACGAGCAGGATGTCCGCACCCGCCGGGTATTCGTAGTGGCGGATGATCGGCTGGTTGGGCTGGCCGAGGTCGCCCGAGAAGAGCAGGCGGTGGTTGTGGCCGTGGTCGCTCTTGATGTCGAGCTGGACGAGCGCGCTGCCGAGGATGTGGCCCGCGTTGAAGAACTCGAGCGTGAGGCCGCGCGCGATCTCGCGCGGCTCGTGCATGTGCGTCGGCACGAAGAGCTGCATGAGCGCGTTGATGTCGCTTTCGTCGTAGAGCGGCTCGAAGAGTTTCTTGCCCTCGCGGCGGCGCGACTTGTTGATGTAATCGAGGTCGCGCTTCTGGAGGAAGCACGAGTCGCGCAGCATGATGTCGCACAGCTCGCACGTGGACTGGCGCGCGAAGACGCGCCCGCGGAAGCCCTGGCGCACGAGCTGCGGCAGGTTGCCCGAGTGATCGATGTGCGCGTGCGAAAGGATGACGTAGTTGATCGTCTTGGGGTCGACCGGCAGCGTGCGGTTCTTTTCGAACGCCTCCTTGCGGTGGCCCTGGTAAAGGCCGCAGTCCAGCAGGATCCGCTTGCCGTTCGCCTCGACGAGATGCATCGATCCCGTCGTGGTCTGCGCCGCTCCGTAGAAAGTGATTCTCATGCCGACAGTATATCACATTACGCCCCATCGCGCAACAAGCACGGCGCATTTTCCCCGCCGCCCCGATTTAGTGGTTTAGAAGTTTGGTTTGCTAGAAGTCTAGGAGTCTAGTATTCTAGAAGTCTAGAAACCTAGAATCCTAGATGCCTAGAGGCCTAGAGCCTCTGCTTGCCAAACCTCCAAACCTCGGGCGCGCCGGTGCGTCAGGCAAGGGGCTTGCCGATGATCGGCACCGCCGCCATGAGCCGCTTCGTGTACTCTTCCTTCGGGTGCTTCAGCACCTCTTCGCACGTGCCGCGCTCGACGATCCGGCCGCGGTTCATCACGATGATGCGGTCGGCGATGTGCTGGACGACGCCGAGGTCGTGCGTGATGAAGAGCATCGACAGGCCCAGCTTCTTCTTGAGGTCCGCGAGAAGATCGAGCACCTGCGCGCGGATCGTGAGGTCGAGCGCCGAAACCG
The DNA here is from genome assembly GCA_017463935.1 of Kiritimatiellia bacterium. GTDB lineage: Bacteria > Verrucomicrobiota > Kiritimatiellia > RFP12 > UBA1067 > UBA1067. The sequence continues at coordinate 930 of JAFUEM010000315.1, read as the reverse complement.
CCTCGTCGCAGATGAGGAGCTCGGGCTTGAGCGCGATCGCCCGCGCGATGCACAGGCGCTGGCGCTGGCCGCCCGAGAACTCGTGCGGATAGCGGTCAAGGATGTTGTCCGGGAGCCCCACCGCCGCCAGCAGCTCCGCCGCCTTCGCGCGCGATTCGGCCGGCGTGCACAGCCCGTGGTAGATCATCCCCTCGGTCAGGATCTCGCGCACCGTGTGGCGCGGGTTGAGCGACGCCTGCGGATCCTGGAAGACGACCTGCACCTTGCGGCGGTACGCCATCATCTCCCGGCCGCCGATCTTCGTGATGTCGACGCCGTCCACCGTGATCGAGCCGCCGCACGGCTTGTTCAGGAGGAGGATCGCGCGCGCGGTCGTGGACTTGCCGCAGCCCGATTCGCCGACGATGCCGAGCGTCTCGCCGCGCCGGAGCTCGAACGAGACGTCGTCCACCGCCTTGACGTGGCCGACGGTGAGTCCGAACACGCCCTTCTTGATCGGGAAATAGACCTTGAGATTCTTGACTTCGAGAATGTTGTCGTTCATAATTCAGTAGCGGTAGCCGGGAAGGACGGTCTGGCGCACGCGCGCCGCCTGGCGCGGATAGTCCAGCGTGTAGTGCAGCCCGCGCGATTCGCGGCGCTTCTGGGCGCTCTTGACGATCAGCTCGGCGCAGACCGCGAGGTTCCGGAGCTCCAGCGTGTCGGGCGTGACGAGATAGCGGAAGTAGTAGTCGCGGATCTCCTTGCGCAGCGTGCGGATGCGGTGCGCGGCGCGCGCGAGCCGCTTGTTGGTGCGCACGATGCCCACATAGTCCCACATCAGGCGGCGGATCTCGTCCCACATGTGCGAGACGAGCACCGCCTCGTCGGGCGGCACCGCGTTGCCGATGCGCCACGCGGGGATGGCCGGCTTCGCGGCGAACCGCTCCG
>JAFUEM010000314.1 GCA_017463935.1 Kiritimatiellia bacterium | reverse complement strand
GACCCGGCGTCGCCGTCTCGCCGTGCGCGCCCTCCAGCGTCACCCTCGCCGCGAACGGCGCCGTGGCCGTGAACCGCAGCGCGATCACGTCGGCCGGCGCGCTCGCGAACGCTTCGCGGACGACCTCCGTGCCGTCATCCAGCGTGAAGCGCACCCGGTGGACCGCCTCGCCGAGGTCGAGGACGCGCGCATACGACGTCGCCGTCCTCTCCCCGTACCCGGCGAACGCGACCGCCAGCAGGCCGAAGTTCTGGTAGTCGCCCACCGTCCGGTCGGTGGCGACGCTCTCCGTCGTGCCCGTCGCGCCCGACAGGTTCTTGTCGCCCGTCCACAGCGAATCGACGTTGAACTGCACGCGCTCGCACGCGACGCCGCCCGTCAGCATCGCGCCGAGTCGGCCGTTGCCGATCGGATAGCGTTCGCGCTCCCATGACGCAACCGTAACCGGCGCCGGCCGGTCGTCCCAGATCAAATCTCCGCCAAACGCGCAGGAAGCAAGGCAGAGCATGACCAGCATGCCGTTTTCCATTCTTTTCATCAAGTCCCCCCTGATTGCAGAATGGATAGTATACTAAATTTGCGTGCGGCGCGCCACCCTCACCGGCCGGCGAAACGGAGCAGCGCCTCGAGGAAGTAGTAGTCGGCGTAGTTGATGGACGCGTCGATCTCCGTGTCCTCCGGCAGGTTGCCGACCGAGTGCTTCAGCAGGAAGCCGCCGCATTCTCCCGGCGCGCACAGGTAGGCGGGCGAGGCGAGTGACAGAAGCATCTCCACCGCGCGCGCGCGGTACGCCGCCGCCTTCTCGCCGCCCGCGTACTTCGCCAGCTCCAGGAGCGCCGACGCCATCACCGCCGCCGCGCTTGCGTCGCGCGGCGCGTCCGGGATGCCGGCGGCCTGGTAGTCCCAGTAGGGGATCTTGTCGTCCGGCAGGTTCGGCGCGGCGAGAATCCAGTCCGCCATCTTCACCGCCCGCGCGAGGTAGCGCGCGTCGTCCGTCTCGCGGTACATCATCGTGTAGCCGTAGACGCACCACGCCTGGCCGCGCGCCCACGCGCCGTCGACGCACGCGCCCTGCCATGCGTACCGCGCCCAGATCTTGCCCGTGCGCGGGTTCCAGTCGGTCACGTGGTAGGCCGTCCCGTCGGGCCGGAAGTGCGTCGCGTCGAGCTTGTCGGCGTGGCGGCGCGCGAGGCGGTCGTAGGCACGGTTACCGCCGTTCTTCGCGACCCATTCCATCATCTCCAGGTTCATCATCGAGTCGATGATCACCGGGAACTGCATGTACTTCGGGTAGTCCCAGCTGCGGATGAGGCCCATCGGTTCGCTCCAGCGCGTCGCGAGCGCGGCCGCCGCGTCGAAGATGACCGCCTTGTAGTCGTCGCCGTGGCCGCCGTACCGGATGCCGTTGCCGTAGGAGCAGAAGAACATGAAGCCCATGTCGTGGTTGCCCGTGTAGTGGCGCGCCGGCTCCAGCCGCGCCGTCCACGACTCGGCCGCCGCCTTCCATTCGTCCTTCTGCGTGTAGGCGTAGAGGTACCAGAGGCTGCCCGGGAAGAAGCCCGTCGTCCAGCCGATCGGCGGCTCGGTCTTGTACACGCCGCGCGTCCAGCTGCGCGGCAGCTCCGTCGTCACGCCGCGTTCGTCCATCGCCGCGATCAGGCGCGCGAACTGCGTTTCCGCGCGCGCGAACACCTTCGGGACTTCCGCCGTCAGGCGCGCTTCATTCTCCGCCGCGCCGTCCGCCGCCGGCAGAGCGAGGGCGGACAGGCACAAGACACCCAGCATGATTTTCGTTTTCATGCCCATAGTATATCAAAAATGCCCGCCGCCGCGTCTCCCTCGAAAAGGGGAGCTACCGGCGGATGTCGCGCACGCCCGGCGCGAGCCCCGCGCCCTTCTGCGGCGTCAGCTTGACGAGGTGCGTCGCGTGGCCCGGCACGGAGACGGAATAGGCCGCGTCGAAGACGCCTTCGTCCGCCTGCCGCCAGAGGTCGCGCACCGCCCACGCGCCGACGAGACCGAGGTCCGCGAACGACACGCGCACCGCCTGCTCCTCGTCGTCCGCGTTGAAGAGCGCCAGCGCGAACGTCCCGTCCGCGAGCGGGCGCGCCCAG
>JAFUEM010000313.1 GCA_017463935.1 Kiritimatiellia bacterium | reverse complement strand
GTTCGTGCAGCTGCCGATGACGACCTGGTCGACGGGGAGCCCCGCCGCGTCGCGCACCGGACGCACGTTCGACGGCAGGTGCGGGAACGCGACGAGCGGCTCGAGCGCGCCGAGGTCGATTGTGATCGTGCGCGCGTAACCTGCGTCCGGATCGGCCGCAAAGACCTTCGGCGCCTGCGCGCCGTGCGCCGCGAGGTAGGCGCGGCACGTCTCGTCCACGGGGAAGATGCCGTTTTTCGCGCCGGCCTCGATCGCCATGTTCGCGATGGTGAAGCGGTCGTCCATCGCGAGCGCCGCGACGCCCGGGCCGGTGAATTCGAGCGACTGGTAGCGCGCGCCGTCCACGCCGATGAGCCCGATCAGGTGGAGGATGACGTCCTTGCCGCCGACCCAGCGGCGCGGCCGCCCCGTCAGGACGACGCGGATCGCGCCCGGCACCTTGAACCACGTCTCGCCCGCGCTCATGCCCGCGGCCATGTCGGTGGAGCCGACGCCCGTCGCGAACGCGCCGAGCGCGCCGTACGTGCACGTGTGGCTGTCCGCGCCGATCACGAGGTCGCCCGCCGTCACGAGCCCCTTCTCCGGCAGGAGCGCGTGCTCGATGCCGCAGTCGTGGCCGACCTCAAAGTAGTGCACGATCCCCTGCTCACGCGCGAACGCGCGCATCGCCGCGCACTGCGTCGCCGCCTTGATGTCCTTGTTCGGCGCGAAGTGGTCCGGGACGAGCGCGATCTTCGTGCGGTCGAAGACGTGCGCGCGGCCGAACTTCGGAAACTCGCCGATCGCGACCGGCGTCGTGATGTCGTTGCCCAGCACGAGGTCGAGCTTCGCCAATATCAGCTCGCCCGCGCGGACTTCCTCTTTCCCGGCGTGCGCCGCCAGGATCTTCTGCGTCATCGTCTGTGCCATCGTACGTCCCTCCTTCAGCGATCCGTATGCCCCGTCAGGAGGTCGTCCTCGAACGTGTGCTGCACGACGGCGGCCGCGCCCTGCCCCAGCGCGGCGGCGTGGCTGTCGTCCAGCATCTTGTTGACGGCGTTGAGCGTCGAGAGGATCGACCCTTCGATGATGTCCGTCGACACGCCCCGTCCGCGGTAGACGCCCGTGTCGTCCGAAATCTTGACGCGCACCTCGCCGAGCGCGTCGCGCCGCTCCGTCACGGCCTGGATCTGGTAGTCGAGGAGGAGGAACGAATGTTTGACGATCTTCTCCACCGCGCGGATCGACGAGAAGACCGGCCCCGTGCCGTACGCCGTCTCCGTCATCTCTTTGCCGTCCTTGACGAGCGTGACGCAGGCGGTCGAATACATCTTCTTGCCGCTCGAGACGAAGTAGTTCTTGAGCGTCCAGTCGTGCGCGCCCGCCGTGCGGCCCGTCTCGTTCTCGACGAGCGCGACGATGTCGCGGTCCTCCACCGTCTTCTTGCGGTCGGCGAGCGCCTTGAACGCGGCGAAAAGCTGGGCCTCCGCCGCCGGGCCGACCTTGATCCCCAGCTCGTTCAGCCGCTCGGCGAACGCATGCTGGCCCGAATGCTTGCCGAGGACGATGGCCGTGTCGCGCACGCCGACCGACTCGGGCGTCATGATCTCGTACGTCTTCGCATTGGACATCACGCCGTGCTGGTGGATGCCCGACTCGTGCGCAAAGGCGTTCGCGCCGACGATGGACTTGCTCGGCGCGATCTTGACGCCCGTGATCTTCTCGAGGAGCTGCGCCGTGGGCGCGATCTCCTCCGTGCGGATATTGGAGGCGAGGCCGTACAGGTCGCGCCGGGTCGTCAGGCCCATCACGATCTCCTCCAGCGCCGCATTGCCCGCGCGCTCGCCGATGCCGCAGACGCAGCACTCCGCCTGCCGCGCGCCCGCCGCGAGGCCCGCGAGCGTGTTGGCGACGGCGAGCCCCAGGTCGTCGTGGCAGTGCATCGAGATGACGGCCCTGTCGATGTTGGGGACGCGGTTCATCACGTTCGCGACCATGTCGGAAATTTCCTTCGGCGTCGCGTAGCCGACGGTGTCGGGCAGGTTGACCGTCGTCGCGCCCGCCGCGATCACGGCCTCCACGACGCGGCACATGTAGTCGCGGTCGGTGCGGCTGGCGTCCTCCAGCGAGAACTCCACGTCCGCGCACTTTCCGCGCGCGTAGCGGACCGCGTCCACGGCGCGGGCGAGCGCCGCGTCGCGCGACATTTTGAGCTTGCATTCGAGGTGCAGGTCGCTCGTCGCGAGGAACGTATGGATGCGCGGCCGCGCCGCGTCCTTGACGGCGTCCCACGCGGCGTCGATGTCCTTGACGAGCGCGCGGCAGAGCGACGCGACGACGGGCGTCTTGACTTCGCGCGCGATCCGCCGCACGCTTTCGAAGTCGCCGGGGCTCGCGATGGCGAAGCCCGCCTCGATGATGTCCACGCCGAGCGCCTCCAGCTGACGCGCCATCCGCAGCTTTTCCTCGATGTTCATCGAATAGCCGGGGGCCTGTTCGCCGTCGCGCAGCGTTGTGTCGAATATTCTGACCGTGTTGTCCATGTTGTTCCTTTTCGAGGTTTCAGCCCAACAAAAAACCCCGCTCGTCCGAGCGGGGTTTGATTGCTGGTGTCTCGCCTTTCCGGCAACGTCACGCAAGCCCCGCATGTGTGCACGCAAGGTCAAGGAGCGCCAGAAGGAAAAACTGCTGTTTCATCTGTGGCGCACAGTATATCACATCCTCCGCCCCCCGCGCAAGGGGGAGAATGAGACTTCTCGAATCCTCATCTCGCTCAAGTGTTGCCAGCCCGTAAAGGGCTGGCAACCAGGTTGATTATTAGGCGGATCAACCTGCCGGCCAGCCCTTTACGGGCTGGCCGGATTAGGGCTGGTCGGATTTGTCAGAAGTCGAGGTTGCGGACGTTGAGCGCGTTATCCTCGATGAACTTGCGCCGCGGCTCCACCTCGTCGCCCATGAGCAGCGTGAACATCCGGTCCGCCGCGACGGCGTCGGACAGCTTCACGCGCAGCATGTGGCGCTTCTCGGGATTCATCGTCGTGTCGTAGAGCTCGTCCGCGTCCATTTCGCCCAGGCCCTTGAAGCGGTAGACCGACAGGCCCTGCTTGCCGTGCGCGCGCACGTCGTCGAGCAGCTTCTTGAGCGCGCCGCCGAAATAGTCTCCGGGCGCGTACCCGTAGCCCGAAAGCGACGAGAACTCCTTGCGGAGCATCGACGCGCCCGAGCCGGTCGCCGTCATGTCCGTGACGAGCTGCTCGGCGCTGAAGCCGCGCTCCTCGACCATCCGGCACGTCTCCTCGATCTCCGCGAGAAGCGTCAGGAAGGCGGCCGCGCGGTCCTTGTCCATCACCGCGCCGTCCTTGTCCTTCACCTCGAAGTCGTCGAGCCCCAGCGTCAGGAGGCGCTCAGTCAGCTCGCCGTCGGTCATCACGTACTCGATCTTCTTCTTGCGCTCCACCTTGTAGAGCGGCGGCTGCGCGAGATAGACGTAGCCCTTCTCGATGAGCTCGGGCATCTTGCGGTAGAAGAAGGTCAGCAGGAGCGTGCGGATGTGCGCGCCGTCCACGTCGGCATCGGTCATGATGACGATCTTGTGGTAGCGCGCCTTGGAGATGTCCCACTCCTCCGCGAAGCCGCAGCCGATCGCCGTGATGAGCGTGCGGATCTCCGCGTTCGCGAGCATGCGGTCGATGCGCGCCTTCTCGACGTTCAGCACCTTGCCGCGCAGCGGCAGGATCGCCTGCGTCGACCGGTCGCGCCCCTTGCACGCGGAGCCGCCGGCCGAGTCGCCCTCGACGAGGTAGAGCTCGGTCTTCGACGCGTCGCGCACGGAGCAGTCGCGCAGCTTGCCCGGCAGCGCCAGC
>JAFUEM010000078.1 GCA_017463935.1 Kiritimatiellia bacterium | reverse complement strand
GTGCAGGGCTTCACGCGCGCGAACGCGGCGCTTCTGCCGCGCGCGGCGAAGGACGCGGACTGGTTCATCCTCGCGCTGCCGAGCGACACGGGAACGGACGATTTCCTCGACGCGCGGCTGATCGCGCGCCTGCCGCGCCGCTGCGTCGTCGTCAACGTCGGGCGCGGCAACGCGGTGGACGAGACGGCGCTGAGGCGCGCGCTCGAATCGGGACGGCTCGCGGGCGCGTATCTCGACGTGTTCAAGAACGAGCCGACGGCGCTCAATACGGGCGACGCGGCGCGGCACGGCCTGTGGGAAGGATGCCGGAACCTCGTGGCGATGCCGCACAGCGCGGCATTTTCGCCGCGGTACATCGAACGGTGTTTCAGGGAGCTGACGGATGAAGGGCTCGTTTGAGGTCGGATCGGTCGAAGAGACGTGGGCGCTTGCGCGCGCGTTCGCGGCGGAGCTGAAGCCGGGCGACGTCGTCTGCCTCGAGGGCGATCTCGGCGCGGGCAAGACGACGTTCGTGCAGGGGCTCGCGGCGGCGCTCGGCGTGAAGGGGCGCGTCACGTCGCCGACGTTCTGCATCGTGCAGGAGCACCGCGGCGCGGCCTGCTTCCTCGTCCACATGGACCTCTACCGGCTCGCCGGCGAGGACGACGTCCTGGCGATCGGCTGGGAGGACTACCTCGCGGAAGGGGCGGTTCTGGCCGTGGAGTGGCCGGAACGGGCGGGGTCGCTGATCCCGCCGGACGCGCACCACATCCGATTCCTGCATGCGGGGGAAGAAAAGCGAAAAGTCGCTATTGACGCAGCGAGCCAAAATAAGATATAATATGCGTTGACTATGGGAAGATTCTTGTTTCGATTGATGTTGCTGACGATCGCCAGCCTGTATCTGTTCGGCTGCGAAACCGTCATTGAAGCGATTACCGGCGACGCGCCGGATGACCGCGACAGTTCGGCGCTGGCGGATGCGGCGGCGACGTACAACGACGGCAAGCCGCGCGTGCGGCCGGGCGTGGGCATCATCGTGCAGGTGAGCTCGGTCGGCCAGCAGCCGGTGACGATGCAGGCGCAGGTCGACCAGAACGGCGAGGTTACGCTGCCGTACCTGCTGGAGAAGCCGGTGGTGTGCGACGGGCTGACGCTGGACGTCCTCAAGGACAAGCTGCTGAAGGAGTACGAGTTCTTCATCAAGAAGCCGCAGCTGACGGTGACGTTCGCGCCGTTCGACGGCAAGACGGGCGTCAGTCCCTGGGGCACGGTGAAGGTGATGGGCGAAGTCGGCGTGCCGGGGCCGGTGAACATGCCGCCGACGATGGACTTGACGGTGACGAAGGTGCTGCAGGAGGCGGGCGGGCTGAGGCCGTTCGCGAACAAGGCCAAGATCCGCGTCACCCGCTGCGAGAAGGACGGCTCGAAGACGATCACCATCGTGGACCTGGAGGAGATCGGCAAGGAAGGGCGCGTCGAGAAGGACATCGCGCTGAGGGCCGGCGACGTCGTGTGGGTGCCCGAGCGGTGGTATTGATTTCACTCTCATCAATAGCAATAAGGAAAACAACATGAAGAAAATCCTGATGATCGGTCTTGCCGCACTCGCCACCTTGGCGGGCGCGCAGGAGATGTCGCTGGCCGATGCCAGCGGGAAGATTGGCGAAGCGGTCAGCGATCCGGCCGTCCTGACGGCGACGGTGCGCCAGCTGTCGGCGGCCGATCAGGTGGCGTTCCTCGCGAAGGTGAACGAGGCGATCGCGAACATGCCCGGTTCGTCGGCGGAAAAGGCGGCGGCGTTCCTCAACGCCAACAAGGCGGCGCTCAAGGGCGCCAAGCCGGGCAACCTCGCCCAGCTCCTCGCGGAAGTCTTCGCGACGGTGCCGCCGGAGGCGCTGACCGTTCTCAACGAGAGCTTCGCGAGCGACCTCTTCAACCGCGCGTCCAATCCCGACATGTCCGATGCGGCTTTCGTGGCGCTCGTGCAGAACACGATGAAGGCGATCTCCGCGCGCAATGCGTCGAGCGACAATGCGGCGGTGCGCGATACGTTCGCGGCGCTGATGTTCCTGCGCGCGTCGAACGGCTCGCCCGCCGACCTCGCCGACACGCTCGTCGGCGACCTGCCGCCGGCCTCGCAGGAGGTGGCGAAGCGCGAGTGGATTCCGGCGGCGATGGGCGTCGGTCAGGATCAGAGCTACGAGCCGCTGCTGGGCGCGGCGGATGCGGACGAGGCGGCGGCTCCCGAGCTGGTGCTGCGCGTCGCGGGGCCGCAGACGTTCGATGCGCTGCTGGGCGACCTGGCAACGGTGAACAGCACGCCTGTCTACGATGCGTCGCGCGTGGCGGCCGAGATCGATGCGCGCGTGGGCGTCATCAACCTCGGTACGGCGGATGTCCTGCCGCGCACGACGGATACGACCGTGCCGTGGTACCCCGGCGAGTCGCGCGGCTACGACTGGCAGAGGCTGTAAGACCCCATCTGAAAGATTTGGAGATTAGACAATGAAAACGAAACTGATTGCTTCCGCCGCGTTCGCGCTGGCGACGTGCGCGTCCCTGGCCGATGTCATGGACCGTCCGCAGGGCATCAAGATCGGTCAGCGCATGACGCTCCGGCCCTATGTGTCGCTGTCGTACACGTACGACTCGAACGTCGACTCGACGAAGCATTCAAAGGCCGGTTCGCAGTGGTGCGTCAATCCCGGCGTCTCGCTGGAGTATCTGGCCGACAACTGGAAGGTCGTCGGCTCCGTCTACTACCAGTACCACGCCTACAACCGCTACGTCAACCAGCTCAACTCCTCGAGCTACGGCGAGACGCTTCAGTTCGACTGGACGAATTCGAAGGCCGACGAGGCCGGCTGGCGGGCGATGTTCTCCGAGACGTTCCAGCAGGTGGCGCAGAATGACGACATGTCCAACCATGGCGGCCGCGGCATCGGGCGCGACCGCAAGGAGTTCACCGCGAACGGCGTGGTCGAACGCCGCCTGAACGAGTACTGGCATGCGGGCGCGCTCGCGAGCTACTACTACCTCGACTACGACAACAACGTCAACAAGTACGCGCAGCTCTACGGCTGGCGGCGCACGATCGCGGGCGCCGAGGCGGGCTATGCGCCGACGAAGTGGACCGACTTCATCGTCCAGGCCAACTACCAGTGGTACGATCAGGACAACAGCGAGCACAAGCCGAACCCCGGCCTGCGCAACATCGACAGCGACTCGCGCGGCGTCTCGCTCATGGGCGGTATCGCGTCGCACGCGACCGAGAAGATCACCTACCGCGCGCTGGGCGGCTGGAGCCGCTTCAAGTACGGCGGCGGCGCGGACACCATGAACGGCTTCACGTACCAGATCTCCTCGCAGTGGAAGGTCAACAGCACGCTCAGCCTCATGCTCCTCGGCTCGAGCTACTACCAGCCGTCCGAGCGCTACTACGGCACGGCCAACAAGGTCTACACGGCCAGCGTGGGCGCGGCCAAGAGCTGGGTGCGCGGAAAGGTCAACACCGGCGTGGACATCTGCTACCGCCGCGAATCGACCGAGTATACGCAGATTTCGGATGCCGACTACGACGAGGACATCTGGACCGGGCGTCTCCGCGTCGATTACAGGATCAATCGCTTCGTCAGCATCTTCGGCTCCATCGAATACCAGAACGAGAAGACGCGCGGCAGCACGATCCGCGGCCGCATGTACGACTACGACCGTTTCCGCGGCACGATCGGTCTGCGTCTGACGTACTAACGTGCAGAAGTTCATCTCGAAGTATGCCCTGGCGGCGCACCTTGCCCTGTTGGCGGTCGCGCCGCTCTTCCTATCTCCCCTTGTCGGGGAGGGGGCCGTGGCGACCGTGCTCCTGTGGCTGACGCCGCTCGTGGCGACGTGGGTTCTGCTGGAGCCGTCGCGCCGGGCCGACGAGATGCTGCACGATGCGCGCGCGCGCGTCGCGTCGGCGATCGCGGTCGATCCGCTCTTCTGGTTCCTGCTCCTGGCCGTGGCGTTCGCCGGCATCCGCGCGCTGAACGACGGCGTCAAGATGGCGTACGACGCCGAGACCTTCAAGTGGTTCCTGCGCGAACCGGCGATCGCCTTTCTGCCGGGCGCGGTGCCGGGTGCCGGGCGCTTGCCGTTTGCGGCGACGCTGGCGCTGGCGGTCGTCATCCTCGGCTGCCGTCATGCGCTCGGCAAGTCCGCCCGCGTGGCGTTCGTCTTCTCCTGCACGGTCTTTGCCGGCGTGTCGGCGCTCGTGGCGATTTCGCTGTGCGCGCTCGGCCATCCGGGGTGCCGTGCGGCGGTGGCGATGACCGTCACGCCGCAGAACGCCTCGTTCGCGGGTACGGCGTTCGGGCTTCACTTCCTCGGCGGCCTCGCGGGGCTCGTCGGCGCCTACGAAAACAAGTGGGGCAGCCGCATCTTCTTCTATTCGCTGGCGCTCGGTGCGGTGGCGGCCGGCCTCTACTTCTTCGCGCCGCTGCCGGTCATCCTCTTCTATCTGGCCGCCGCGCTCGTGCTGCTGGCCGTCTCGCTCGCCTACATCGCGTTCGTCAAGGGGCGCAACCTGGCGTTCAAGTGCGTCGCGTCGCTGGTGCTCGCCGCGCTCGTGCCGGCGCTCTGCGCGTTCGGTCTCGCTCCGGCGGACCTGAACGCGGACCGGCTGGCGCCGCTGGGCGACGGCTGGACGTTCTTCCCCGACGGCTTCCTGGCGACGCGCGACATTCTCTCGTCAATCGCCGCGCAGGCCTTCCGCGACCATCCGTGGATCGGCACCGGTCTCGGCTCGTTCCCGCTGGACGTCAAGTTCGGCGCGACGGCGGCCGACTGGCGCGTGCTGGTGCCGGGCCAGTCTACCGCGCTGAGCGGCTGGTGGCAGCTGGCGGCCGAGCGCGGCATCGTCGGCGCGCTCTTCTTCGCCGGGGTGCTGGGCTTTCTGGGCACGTCCTTCTTCCGGCGTCTCGTTACCTGCTTCGGTCGGCGCTTCTTCCTCCCCCTCGTGGTGCTGGGGCCGATCGCGCTGCTCGCGGCGGCGGCGGAAGCGTTCTTCGACGTCTCGTTCCTGCTCGCGGACGCGCTTCTGGCGCTCGCCGCGTTCGCCGCC
>JAFUEM010000077.1 GCA_017463935.1 Kiritimatiellia bacterium | reverse complement strand
GCTGCCGACCGAAACCGTGCCGACCCGGCCCGCCGTGTTCACCGCGTTCGCCGCGCCCGCGAGAGACGCCGTGCCGTCCGCCGCGAACGTGCGCGTGTCGAGCAGATAGACCGCCCATTCGCCGCCCGTGAAGTTCTTCGCGTAGTCCGCGTCGATCTCGAAGACCGTCGTCGGGCAGCGCCCCTTCTTCGCAAGCGGCGCCTTCAGGACGACCGTGCCGCCCTCGGCGGTGCCGTCGGCCTTGATCGCGAACTGCGAAAAGTCCTTCGACCAGCAGAGCGCGTAGCGCTCGCCGTCAAGGACCGCCGTGCCGTCGGCGTACGTATCCGTGCCGGGCGTCGAGAACGTGATCAGCACGTCGTTCGCCGCCGCCAGCGCCGCGCCCGCGAGCGCAACCGCGCATCCAAATGTCATCAGCTTCTTCATGAGAATGTGCCTTTCGTTTTGAGAGTTTTCGTTGTTCGGAAGTTTTCGCGCAGAGACGCAGCGCGCGCCGCGCTTACGCCCTCCTTTTCCGGCGGAGGGCGAGGCCCGCGAGGCCGAACAGCATCAGCAGCCCGCTCGTCGGCTCAGGAACGACCTGAGCAAGCGTGTAAGCGCCGTTGGCTGGCGTTTTGCCATTCGCATCCGTGATGAAGTTCTTCAAATCGGCGTATGTTGCCGAAAGGTACCCGACGGGATTCGACGAATCGGCATCAGCCCACAGTTCGAACATGAACGTCGAGGCCTGGTCTGACGCATCTACGACACCCCAATACAACGACTCACCTGCATTGTCCGAACGCAGGGATTCCGTCACGGGCGTTGCGCTGGGATAACCTGCGTACCAATTCAGATATTTATCCCCCTGCTTGACCTTGGCGTAATCCCATGTGACCGCCGAGTTGTTCTGCTGGTAGGTCACATTTTCGCCAACCATCCAGTAAAGATAGCTGTCGCCAGCCTTGGCCATGTTTGCCGCAAGAAGTGTCGCGAACAGAGCCGTAACCATTTTCAGTTTCATCTTGTTTCTCCTTGTTGTATATTATCTTTTGGCATATCGCCTGACGCACCACCATGACGCGCCAGGCCTTGCTCTTTGCTTACAGGCTGATATCCTTGTCAGAGTCGCTGACATACCAGAAGCCCGTGCCCGCAGGTATCGTGATGCCCTCGGTCTTGAACTTCAGCACCCAATGCCCAGACTCGTCCTCTTCCGCCGTGTTGTAACCCCACTTGCCGTTCTTGTACTTGAGTTCGGCCGGCGCGCCGCCGTTCGCGGACGGCACGACAATCCTGTCGGTCGCGGTAGCCACAATGTCAAGGCTGTTAAGATCCTCGACATCCACCGTCGGCGCGACGAGGTTCCAACCCGTTTCAAGGGCGACCGTTGCCGGAGCATCAGCATAACTGGCATTGAGCCTGATAGGAGCGGCCTTGCTTTCCTCAGTCATGCGCAGCACCCAGACGGCCTGGCCGGCCTTGAGAACCTTGTCCTCTTCGGTCGGAAAGACTGGCTGAGCATCATCCTGATCCTGACGTCCAACGCCCGTCCAGACCTTCTCCGAAGAAAGCTTCCAAGTATTGAACTTGCCCGTCTTCGAATCGTAAGCCTGAATCTGATCGTCCGCGTAACGATTCGAGAGATCGATAAGGGTGTCAATCGAGGTGCAGCCCTGCGGCACGGCAACCAGCGTCTTGTCGGCTTCGGACTTGACTTCGATGCTGGCCTTGGCCAGCACGTCGTTCTCGATCGTCCAGCCCGCCGGCGGAGTGCCGATGTGGAGTATCGTGAGCGGAGCGGTCGCCGTGCCCGCCTTAAGAGCCGCAATGGCCTCCGCGACAGTGTCGTAGGTTTTGTCCGCACTGTCCTTGACCATCGCGCCGTCGAAGTATTCGCCGGTAAGCGACGCGAGCGAACCATCCCCCTGGAACTCGATGGACTCGACCTGCGTCTTGTTGCCCGCGAGATCAATGTTGGAGATTGTGTTTTCGCCAACCGTCACCGAATATTTCTTTGTTGCGTAGTTGATCGTCACGACAACATCATATTCAGCATCGCCGTTAGCCCCGACTAAGGTCTCCAGCCAAGCGTTGTTCGTCGTGAGAACCTCGAACTTGCCGGACTCGCCGATGCGGATGCCGGCCTGAGCATCGGAGATTTCGGCGTCATTGGTGTCGCCGAAGCAGACATTGCCCATATTCAGCACAACAATCTTACTGGACGACGCCGCATTCGGCGTGAAGGTGTTGCTCTCGGTGAACGTCATCTTGGAGCCGTCAACCGTCGGTTGGGGGTTCCACGCACCATTCGTCGTGGCAGAGGCCGTGGTGGAGAACCACGCCTTCTTATCCGCGACAATCGCCTTTCCGCTGGCCGAACCGACGGACGTGTCGCCGACCGCCGCCTCGATGCTGTAGTTGAAGTCCGCATAGCGAGCGTTTGCGGCGACCGGGACGTTGAACGTCACCGTGCCGTCCGCAACCAAGCCCGCAACTGTCGTCTGGCCGTAGGTGAGCGTGTAGGCGACATCGCTATATCCATTCGCCACCGTCGCTGTGACGACCGCGTTGGTGAAGTCCGCGCCCCACGTGACCTCAGGCGTGCCGAGCGTGACGCCGTTGGGGTCGGTATTAACTGTAATTGTCGTGTCGCCAGTCAACGTGTAGGTATAAGTGTAAGTGCCATTGTCTTCAGTACCCATGAGTGCCGTTTCGCCAGCCATCACGCTGTCGAGCCTGTAGTTGGCGGCCGGTGTCACCGAGAATGTCACTTCAGGCGATGCTTCATTGACAGTACCGCCATTTGCAATACCTGTCACTGTCGCGCCATTCTCATTGACGAGCATTACCGTCCATGTGTAGTACTCGCGAGCGGAATACATCGTGAACCCACTGCCCTTGTCAGTCGTCTCAGACTTCAGGCCCTCGCCATATTTCACTACGTCGCTTAGGTCATAGCTGCCAATATGGAGAACAATTGCCTGACCCGCCGCAAGCGTGATGGAATCGGTGGGCTGAGCCCTCAGAGTAATCCACTTGCCATCAGCACCCTTTCCTGCATATTCCCACGCAGACGCGAGAGAATCGAAGTTCTGGTGGCCATCACTGACATACGCAATAAGCTTCTTAGCAACATGCGTCGTATAGGTCGTATTATCAGTTGCATCAAGGAAGTCAGAGCTGTTCAGCACACCAATGCCTCCACCTTCGCCAATAGTAACGGCAGATTCCGCTGTAAGCGTCGCGCCTGTATCAAGCTTGATCGGCAGACGAATTTCCGGAACCTTTTCCGTCTTAGCGGCATCGCCTGTCACCATCTGGCCTTGAATATTGACCTTACCCTTGATTGTCAGACCTGTACCGGTCAGATAGGGCGCGTTGTTCTCGCCGTCATTGTTGCCAATCCACATATAACCGCCATTGGCACCGTTGCCGGTCATGACGACGTTTTCAAAGTTGAATCCCTTGCGGTTCCAGGAATCAAGACGGGCGTCATTGCCAAAAGTAATCGCACCCGCGAAGGAATCCTGCGAAGCGCCATTGCAGTAGAATGCGCCATTGACAACCACATCGCCATTGTAGGCACCGGTTCCGGTGGATTGATTGTCCGCGCCATTAATAGTCAATGTAGCCTTTTCATCAAGCGTAATGTTGCTGGACAGCCTCGTGTAACCATTCAGCGTGACATCACCCTTGATTGCGAAATCATTGCTGCACCCGTCGTTCGGCCTTGTAAGGAACGCGTCGCGCACATAGGCAGTCCATGTATCATTGGCACCAGGCGCGAACTGCTTGCCTTCGAGAACCAGCGGGCAGCTGATTTCAAGTGCGGAAGTTGTATTATTGTAGATACCCGCGCTCTTGAGCGTCAGAGTTCCTTCGCCAGCAATTGGGCCGCTTACCAGCAGACAGCCGACAAAGTACTGTCCGTCATCCCACTTGACCGTCAAGTTGCCGTTGAGCGTCATGCCTGCGCAATACGCCTCAACATCCCTAACATTATTACGGCTATCCCAATAGTTGCCGATATAAATCGTGTGATCTCCCGAAGGAATCGTCACCGGCGTTGCGGCAGTCGGGACGAAACCCTCTGACCAGTTGGCCGCATTGTTCCAGTAGTTGTCCGCCGTGCCCTCCCAAGTTTCGGGGGTGGCGAGCGACTTGGATGTATACGTGCCGTTCGATCCGACGACCGCATAGCCATCAACCGTCGTCACAGTGCCACAGGTGTAGTCACCACAAACAAGCTTCTGCCCGCGCTTGAGCTCGACACCGTCTGTCGTGCTGGCCTTGAGCGTTATCGTCGCACCCTCGGCAGCATTGTTTGCAGCTTCCTGGAGCGTAGCATAACCAACGCCATCAGCCATGGCAACTGCCGGGCGATAAATTCTAACAGCAAACATATACGCATAGACACTGCTACCACTAGGTTTAGTCAATTCAAAATATGCGATTCCATTGTCACTTGTCACCGTGAAATAATTTTCATAATTGGAAGACGTGATACTTTGGCTTGCCTCTAGGCCCGTTCCGGCCTTACAATTTGTGGCGATAACATTAACAATATCGCCTTTTTTCAATCCTGTTATGACAGGAGTCTTTGTCGTTGAATAGCCACTAAGTGCACGAATATCATTCCAAGAGCTAATCTGATGACGTTGAATTGACGACGTATTCCCATTCGTCGTCTTCGTCTCGTAATTGTAATAAAGCGGATTGCTTAAATAAAAATCTGTCCCTTTTATTTTTAGTGTATATCTCACTGCTTCAGGGTCTGCGTCCAGTGTCACTTGCGAACCGTAATCAATTGCAGTCCATGTCGTGTTTTCGGTAAACAACTTTGCATAATCAAGCGTGTAAATCAGGCAATAATCCTTCGCCAAATTTGAAATATTTATAACCATCGGATCAGAATCGACATAGCCATTACAAGAGGCCCAGCAAGTTATTACTGCGCCATCAGCATCATCACACTCCGTGAGCGTAACTTTACCATCAGGAGACGATGCATTGGCTGAATAAACAGTATTACCCTTAGTAGAAACCGTATAACGAATCGTAGGTGTCGGGGCGCCGTCAACATTAGACTGGGACGCCTCCACATATAGGTAGTTGACACCGACCCGCCTGTACAGGGTCGGCGCATTCAATTTAGTCGTTGCCGATGTTATGCGGACATTGCCAAGAGCCTGAATTCCGGACAGTCTTCCAAAATCCTGATGAAAGAACAAAGCATAGGGTGAAACCACACCTTCAGAAAGGCTATAATCTGAAAGGATAACCGCAGAATCCGACATTCTAGTAATTGAAAGCTTTGTTCCACTATATGGAGAGGACTTTAATGTGAAATGATACCACCGGTCCGCATAGGCCGTGGCTGCAGGGTCTCCATTGCGCGGAGCACAAGTAAGACTGTTCTGGGGCGTTATTGCGATCCCATTTGCATCATAAATAGTTGCCGAAACAGTATAGTCGTTATGCCCTTCAGACGGTATTAGAATCGTTGTCACAGCGGAACCATCACCGCCAACAATGGCAAATGCATTTATACTGTCTTCATAAGTACCTGATGCATTATATCCTGCGCCACCGTACCAGTCAAACTCCATGGTATAAGCAGTTTCGCTAGTAACTGTGCTTGGCAAGGCATACAAAACATCAGCCTTAGCCCAATTGTTATCTGCGCTATAGACGCGGACTTTAGCAAATTTATACTCAGAATCACTCTTAGTCGCGGAAGTAACTATGTCGGCAAGCTCTGTAGTGCCACTCTTGTGAGCAGACGCACCCCCTTGACCCGCTGTCGTACCAAGCAAATCACTAGTAATAGTACCGAATATGAAGTTTTCCGTTACTGATTCAGCTGGAAAATTATCTTCAAATAACACATCATCATTATCCGCCCAGGCGCCGCTGGCGATGCCGAGCGAGAGGACGAACGCGAGCGAGCGCGTAATCATCTCTGTCAGTTTTCGTTTCATCATTTGCTCCTTGTTTTTTGTTGTTGTGTTGTTTGTTGAATCTTGAAGTTGGTCAATGGTAGATCGACTTGTCAGGCAAACGCCAATTCACGAGGTGAAAGATCCGGGAATCGAGAGAGATTGTCATCTATCGACACCGACACCTTGAAACCTTTGTGATACGTCTTTTTGAACTCATTTATCTTACTTTTCGCGGACAGGAGGATGCTTTCCACAAGATCCATAGCCGCATACTGGGCTTGAGCCGCAGCAACTTCAGCCCGAAACGACGGGTCTTCCATCGCGCGATCCAGCTCGGCTTGCGTCTCTGCCATGCTCTTTCTGACTTCATCTGTCATTTTAAGTCTCATGAAGAACCTCCAAATATACGATTTTTGACTCGCAACGCCTGTTCTATCTCATTCTGAGGGATCCGTCTTGTCGTCTTTGAATACCCATGCAGGATTGCAACAATATCACCGTCATCATAACAATAAAAAAATCGCTCATTACCATCTGTCATGATGCGTATCGCAAACAAAGAATCATGTCCCTCGATTTTTTCTGCAAAAGGGGCACGAAGATATCCAACTTCTGCAAGCACCTTCTTGGCGACCAAATATTTGCGACGAGACAAAGGAGACATCTCTGCCGCAAACAATTTTACCTCTTCGGTCTCGTATATGCGTTTGATCGCCACGGTTTAATACGCTCCTTGGTATTCCTTTTTCAATCCTTTTTTGTTTCGTTTGTTGAATCTTGAAGTTGCCGGTTTAAGCTGTCATTGCCTTTCGTCGCTCACGCGGGCTGCATGCTGCATCAAACCCTCTTGCGGCGGGTTGGAGGTGGCCGCGCGGCAGGTGAAACGAGG
The DNA here is from genome assembly GCA_017463935.1 of Kiritimatiellia bacterium. Lineage (GTDB taxonomy): Bacteria > Verrucomicrobiota > Kiritimatiellia > RFP12 > UBA1067 > UBA1067. The sequence goes on along the minus strand of JAFUEM010000077.1, from coordinate 2,330 downwards.
GTTGCGCGTCCGCTGAGAACGCGTGCAGATGGTGCCCGATTGCCCGATTCTATTGGCTTTTCTCGTCATCTCACTCAGCCCGAGGAAGGAGAACCATCCCCAAGTCTGAGACCATGATACCACATTTCGCCCTCACCCACAAGGGGGAAGTGCAAAAAAAATTGCTCGGGGCTCGGCCCAGCCGATTCCGTGTCGTGCTAGACCATCTTGCGGCGGATCCATTCACAGGAAAAGGGACGTTGGGGTCAGTCCCCAACTCGGTTGTATTTTAACGCAGAGACGCAGAGTCGCAGAGGTTGCCGGAGGCTGGGAGCCAGGCCCCCAGTTCGAAACCTTCTCTGCGTCCTCTGCGGCTCTGCGCCTCTGCGTTAAATAATCCCCACCCGCAAAGGGGAAGCGCAAAAAATGCTCGGGGTGCGGCCCAGCCGATTCCGTGTCGTGCTAGACCATCTTGCGGCGGAGCCATTCACAGAAAAAGGGACTGGCAAACTTCCATTCCCCCCTTAACTGATAGATATGTCCCAGCGCATCGAGCCTCAGCAGCGCTTTCTTCACAGACGAGGCGTTGTGGCAGCCGGACGCATCAAGGAAGTCATTTGAACTGACGTGTTTGCCACCGACCGCCGCCAAGGCACCCAGGATCTTTCTTTGATGACGAGTCAGCAACCTGATATACGTCTCATACGACGAGCCCTCGTGCGCGAATATGTGTCGATAGGCTGCATCAAGATTTGCGTCATTCACACAATCACCTGCCTCGGTCACAGACCAGAGGGCATCGCAAAGCTCCTGTATATCGCCGGGAACTCCATCCAAGTCGGCGATCAGCTTTCTGACAAAATCAGCATCGGCCACCCTTTTTGCTGCGGTGAACCTGGCGAGAATGAACTTGACGAATGATTCATCGCTCATCTCGCCAATGGATATCTCAAGCGCAGATTTGAAAAAAGGGCTTTTCGGGTGCGCGAATATCTCTGACATCTGATTCCGCACGCTGCCAAGAAACACAAAGGAAGTATCCGCCATGAACTGTATCTTCCCTCGCAGTTCCGAAAGCACGCGCTTCGAGTCCGGAATGTCAAGAATATCCTGAAATTCGTCAAAGACAACGCATATCCTGCGTTCTCTCGCATGCGCGGCAATCATATTCATCACGGTCAGTATGCTTGACGGATCGGATGCGCTCCTTGAATCGATTGATATGGCCGGAAGTCCGGTATCCCTGTCGATCACCACAAGCGGTCTCAAAGAGGCGAGGAGCGCTGCCGTTTTCTGCAAAAAAGAGCGGCTTCTGTCCAGCTCCGACATGCCGTCGGCAACACGACGGCAGAAATCGGCCGCACTCGTAATTCCGAGCAGATCAACATAAAGAAGACCCATGCCCCGTATTCCGCGAACGGATTTGACGACAAGAGAGCTTTTTCCGCGCCGTCTCTCGCCTTGTATGACAAGATTCTGCCCTCCCGCAACATACCGTCGCACTTCTTTTTCGAGCGATGGTCGCTCACAGTAGTGTTCATCGGCAACGATGCATCCGAACTTGAACGGCTCCATTTCCGGTTCCTTTCCCGATCCAGATAATTATACCATTTGGCATAACGCAAGTAGTATAACACAGGATGCCGCCTGTCGTCAAGTCGGGTCCTCCAATGTGTCGTGCAGATTTCAAAAAAATGCTCGGGGGAAAAAATCAGTGGCGCTTGGCGTAGATGACGAGCGCCTGCTGGAGAATCTGGCGGAGAAAGGCGCGGTCGTGCGGCTCGGTCGCATACGGCAGCCCGCGCAGCGCCCAGTAGACGGCGGAGAGCTGCGGGTCGGTCCAGTCGGTCACGCCGTAGGCCGTCTCGATCGCCGCCATCTTCTCCTTCTCCATGCCGAGCTCCGCCCATGCGTCGCGCGCGCGCACGTCCTCCACGATTGCGCGCCACTTCTCGCGGTACGTCGCGCCCGCTGCGTCAAGGTCGGTCCCCAGCTTCAGTTCGAAGAGCCAGGCGAGCTCGCGGCAGAGCTCCGCCGAATGCGGATTGAGCCGGAGCCCCTCGTCGCGCAGGAGCTTCATCGACGCGAGCACCCACCGCCAGCGGTCCTCGGGCGTCGGCATCATGATCGAAATGTTGTAGGCGAGGTTCCACGCCGCATAGCTCCACACCTCGGGTTCGTGCGGCTCCAGGAAGGTCAGTGTCGAGGCGAGCTGCGCGAGCTCCACGTACCGCCCTTCGTCCTGCAGCCGCTCGGCGCGGAACCAGACCGCCTCCGCCGCAATCGACCGCAGCCCGCCCAGCGCGGCGATGACGCTTTCCGCCGCGACCGGCGCGGCGACGGGCCGGTGC
>JAFUEM010000312.1 GCA_017463935.1 Kiritimatiellia bacterium | reverse complement strand
CTGCTCGTCGCGCGAGGCGACGCGCGGCGCGCCGGACGTGGGCGCGCGCGTCCGGACCGAACTGGCGGCGGGCGCGGACGAACTGAAGGAGCAGCGGGCGGAGGCGGCTGAACAGGAGATCCGCCGCCGCCGTCTGCTGGCCCGCAAGCTGCTGCGCGACGGGAAGAAGGCGGAGGCGCGCAAGGTGATGAATTCGATTCCGCCGCTCGAAGAGCAAGTCCGCGCGTGGCGCGGCGAACAACAGGAGCAGGGAAAAGATGGAGAGTAAACGCGGCTGCGGCTTCGGCTGCCTCGCGGCGCTGACGGCGATTGTCGGCGTCGGTGTGTTTCTGGTGCTGGTCGTTCTGGTTTTCGCCGCCGGCGTGGGCGTCGGCGCGAGCCGGGAGCTGACCACGGATACGGAGTTCGGCACGACGGCGCCCGAGGAGGAGCGTCCGCCGCAGGAGACGTGGATCTGGGGGCGCGGCGACGCCGATTCGCCGAAGATCGTCCGCATCCGTCTCGACGGCGTGATCGCGCTGGACGGGGACGCGGGCGGCCTCTTCGCCGAGCCGAATCCCCACTCCGCCGCGAACGCGCTGCGGCGCATCCGCGAAGCGACGCTCGATCCCGACGTGCGCGGCCTCTATCTGGAGCTGGACACGCCCGGCGGCGAGGTGACGGCGTCGGACATCCTGCACTTCGCGCTCCTGAGGTTCCGCGACAGCGAGACGAACCGCTTTGTCGTCGCGCACATGGGGTCGATGTGCTGCTCGGGCGGCTACTACGTGGCGGCGGCGGCCGACGCGATCATCGCGCACCCGACGACGGTGACGGGCTCGATCGGCGTCATTCTCTCCGCGTTCAACGCGGCCGAGCTCGCGCAGAAGATCGGCGTCAGGTCGGTCGCCATCGCGACGGGCGCCAACAAGAATCTCCTCGATCCGCTCGAACCCGTCAACGAGGAGCACGTTGAAATCTTCCGCAAGGTGCTCGCGAGCGACTACGAGCGGTTCATCACGCTCGTCGCGGCGGGACGCGACCTGCCGGTCGAGGACGTGCGGAAGATCGCCGACGGCCGCATCCTCTCGGCGACGGAGGCGCGCGAGCTGAAGCTGATCGACGCCATCGGCTACCGCGAGGACGCGGAGGAGATCCTCGAGCAGCTCGCGGACGCGAAGGACGGCGTGCGCGTCGTCCGCTACGACGAGGAGCTCTCCTGGCGCAGGATCCTCTCGTCGCTGTCGATGTCGGCCGGGCGCGGCGGTTTGGCCGCGGCGGTCAGGGGCGCGGTCGAGGGGCGCGCCGCGCCGCGTCTCGAATTTCGGGTGAAGTAGCGATGAAGACGCGTCAGTTCTGGTATCCGCTCCCCGAGCGGCTCATCGCCCAGCATCCCGCCGAACGGCGCGGCACCGAGAAGATGATGGTGCTGCACCGCGCGACGGGCGTCCTGGAGCACCGCCACATCGCGGACATCGTCGACTACATCGAACCGAACGACCTCCTCGTCGTGAACGACACGAAGGTCTTTCCGGCGCGGCTCATCGGCACGTGGCCCGACACGGGCGGCGCGATCGAGGTGCTGATGGTCTCGGCCGCGCCCGACACGACGGCGCTCGTCTGGAACTGCATCATCGGTTCGGGGCGCAGGTGCCGCGCGGGGCAGGTCGCCGTCTTCGGGCCGAACGGGGAGCTGCGCGTGAAGCTCCTCGAACCGCTCGCCGGCATCGGCATGTGGAAGGCCGAGTTCATCTGCGCGCGGCCGCTCATGGAGCTGCTCGACGAGTTCGGCCACACGCCCGTGCCGCCGTACGTCAAGCGCGAAGGGACGCGCGAGGAGGAGCTGGCGGACCGCGAACGCTACCAGACGATCTACGCGAAGCACGTCGGCTCGGTCGCCGCGCCGACGGCGGGGCTCCACTTCACGCCGGAGATCTTCGCCGCGCTCGACGCGAAGGGCGTGCGGCGCGTCGCCGTCACGCTCCACGTGGGGCCGGGGACGTTCCGCCCCGTCAAGGCGGAGAACATCGAAGACCACCAGATGGATTTCGAGGCGTTCACCGTGCCGCCCGAGGCGGCGGACGCGATCAACGCGTGCAAGGCGCGCGGCGGGCGCGTCTTCTGCGTCGGCTCCACGACGGTCCGCACGCTCGAGACGGTCGCGGCGGCGACGCACGAGCCGGGAAAGGTCGTCACGGCCGGTTCGGGCGCGAGCGACATCTTCATCTATCCGCCGTACGACTTCAAGGTGTGCGACGCGATGCTGACGAACTTCCACCTGCCGCAGTCGACGCTGCTCATGATGATCTCGGCGCTCGCGGGGCGCGAACGGGTGCTCTGCGCCTACGCGATGGCGGTCCGGAACAACTACATGTTCTTCAGCTACGGCGACTGCATGCTGATCGTCTGACGGCCGCGGCGGCGAACGGAGAAGGGGAGGAAAGATGGGACTTTTGATCCGGGTTCAGAAGGCGTCGGCGGCGCTGGCGCGCGCCACGCCGGCGTTCATCACGGCGGTCGCGGCGGCGACGTATTTCGTGCCGGCCGCGTTCAGCTGGGTGCACGGGACGGTGCAGACCGCGATTCTCGGCGTCATCATGCTGTCGATGGGCATGACGCTCAAGGGCGAGGATTTCCGCATCCTCCTGTCGCGGCCGCTGGACATCGCCATCGGCACGGCGGCGCAGTTCCTCCTGATGCCGGCGATCGCGTGGACGCTCGTGCACGCGATGGGACTGCCGCGGGCCGTGGGCGTCGGGCTCATCCTCGTCGGCTGCTGCCCGGGCGGCGTATCGTCGAACATCATGACGTTCCTCTGCAGGGGCGACGTCGCGTTCTCGGTCGGCATGACGACGCTCTCGACCTTGGCGGCGCCGTTCATGACGCCGTTTCTCATGCTGACGCTCGCGGGCGAGACCGTGGACGTGGATGCGCTCGGGATGTTCCAGTCGATCCTGCTCGTCACGCTCGCGCCCGTCGCGCTCGGCTTCGTGCTGAACGCCGCGTGGGGCCGCCGCGCGGCCTACCGCGAGACGCTGAAGGTGATGCCGGGCGTCGCGGTGCTGGGGCTGGCCTGCATTGTCGGCGGCGTCGTTTCGGCGCACGGGCACCGGTTCGCCGCGTCGGGCGCGCTCGTCTTCGCGGCCGTCTTCCTGCACAACGCGCTCGGCTACCTCGGCGGCTACCTGGCCGGTGTCGCCGCGCGCTTCACGCAGCCGAAGCGCCGCACGATCTCGATCGAGGTCGGGATGCAGAACGCGGGGCTTGCGACCGTGCTCGCGGCGCGCCACTTCCCGCTCCTGCCCGAGGCGGCGATCGCCTCGGCGGTGTCGTGCGTCTGGCACTCCATCTCCGGCGCGCTGATGGCGGGCGTCTTCAACGCGGCCGATGCGTTTCTGGCGCGCCGCAAGGGTGATTTATGATATAATGTGCGGCATGAGAACGACGATTGCTGCACTGCTGGCCCTGGGCCTCGTGCGCGGCGTGCTGGCCGCGACGTACACGAACCCGGTTCTGACGATGGATTTCAGCGACCCCGACGTCTGCACGGGTCCGGACGGGCGCTACTATCTGACGGCCTCGTCGTTCGGCGGGCTCCCCGGCCTGCCGATTCTCGCGTCCGACGACCTCGTGAACTGGCGGTACGTCGGCCACGCGCTCGCGCGCCATCCGTTCGAGACGGAAAGCCCCGAGCACGGCAACGCGGTGTGGGCCCCGGCCATCCGCTATCACGCGGGCGCGTTCGTCATCTACTGGGGCGATCCCGACCGCGGCATCTGGCGCGTGACGGCGAAGGAGGCGGCGGGCCCGTGGAGCGCGCCGGTGCTCGTCAAGCCCGGCAGGGGACTGATCGACCCGTGCCCGCTCTACGATGACGACGGCCGCATCTACCTCGTCCACGCCCGGGCGCAGAGCCGCGCGCTCCTGAACAGCGTCCTGACCGTCTCGGAGCTGAACGCGGACGAGACGGCGGTCGTCGGCGAGGAGGTGCTCGTCTACGACGGCGTGCCGGACGGCAACTTCACCGCCGAGGGGCCGAAGTTCTACAAGAAGGGCGGCGAATACTGGCTCTTCTTCCCGGCCGGCGGCGTCGGCGGCGGCTGGCAGGTCGCGGCGCGCAGCGCCAGCCCGTTCGGCCCGTTCGTGGCGAAGACGGTGATGGCGCAGGGCGCGAGCGCGATCAACGGCCCGCACCAGGGCGCGTGGGTGCACACGCGCGCGGACGAGGACTGGTTCGTTCACTTCAGCGACCGCGACGCCTACGGGCGCATCGTCTATCTCCAGCCGATGGCGTGGCGCGAAGACGGCTGGCCGGTGATCGGCGCGGACGCGGACGGCGACGGCTGCGGCGAGCCGGTCGATGCGTACGAGATGCCGAAGGGCGGCCGGCTGAACGCGCAGGTCCTCTACCCGCAGCTCGACGACGAGTTCAACGAGCCGAAGCTGGGGCCGCAGTGGCAGTACCTCGGCCGCACGAAGGAAACCGTTGGCTTTCCGACGAAGAAGGGTTTCTTCCGCCTCTATTCGACGCTCGGCGTGCGCAAGTGGCTGGAGGACGGCACGTTCGCGAATTCGCTGCGCCAGGTGGTCAACACCTGGAGCACGCCGAACCATCTCGTGCAGAAGTTCCCGGCGTTTTCGTTCACGGCGACGATGAAGGCGCAGATCGGCGCGAAGCAGGCGAACACGGAGGCGGGCCTGACCGTGCAGGGGATGTCCTACGCGCGGCTGGGACTCCGGTCGAAGGGCGACGGCTTTGACGTGACGTACACCGAGTGCTTCGGCGCCGAAAAGGGGAAGGACGAGAAGTCGAAGACGGTGGCGAGCGTCAAGGCGGAGGTGATCGAGGCGGGGCTGCGCGACGCGAAGGTCAAGGACGTCTGGCTGCGCGTCGACGTCCGGCCGTCCGCCGAGATTCCGCCGAAAATGCTCGCGCCGGCGGCGCAGTGCACCTTCTCGTACTCGTTCGACGGCCAGGATTGGACGGTCGCGAACAAGGAGCCGTTCACCGCCTCGCCCGGCAAGTGGATCGGCGCGACGGTCGGCTTCTATGCGGGCGCCGCCCCCGACGTGACCGATCGCGGCTGGATCGACGTGGACTGGTTCCGCGTCGAGCGCCGCGACGCCCCGCGCCCGGCCGATTAAAAAAAGCCGTTGCGCGTTGCGCGGCGTTTTTGATAGAATATGTGCGATTTTCGGCGATCCAGCGGGTCGGACCGGGGGTCTTAATTTGACTTGAACAACAATGAAGGAACGAAAGAAATGGCGATGAACAATCCGTTGCTGGCGGTTGTGCAGCACATCGAGAACGAACGCGGCGTCAGTCGTGAGATCGTTTTGACGGCGATCGAGCAGGCGATCAGTCAGGCGGCGCGCCGCAATCGCGACGTCACCGTCGATCTGCGCGTCGTCATCGACCGCAAGGACCTTTCGCTCCACGTCTACGATACGTTCGTGGTGTCGGACGAGGAGACGGGCCCCGGCTTCATCTCCAGCGCGCGCGCCGTCCGCTTCAACCACGGCAACCCGGTGAAGGAGGGCGACACGATCGAGGTCGAGATGCCGGCCTCGCGCCTCGGGCGCATCGCGGCGCAGACCTCGCGCCAGATGATCATGCAGAAGATCCGCGAGGCGGAGCGCACCAACACGTTCGCGGAGTACAAGGACCGCGTCGGCGACATCGTCTCGGGCACCGTCTCGGCCGTCGCCAACCGCGACCTCTACATCCAGGTCGGCAAGGTCGAGATGATCCTGCCCGGCAAGGAGCGCATTCCGACCGAGAATTTCCAGGTGGGCGACCCCATCCGCGCGATCGTCATCCGCGTCGATCCCGAGGCGAAGGGCCCGAGCGTGACGGTGTCGCGCGCGAGCGGCAAGTTCGTCGAGGCGCTCTTCCGCCTCGAAGTGAGCGAGATCGCCGACGGCGTCGTCGAGATCATGGGCGTCAGCCGCGATCCCGGCTACCGCGCGAAGCTCGCGGTGCGCACGAACAACGAGAACGTCGATCCCGTCGGCGCGTGCGTCGGCCAGCGCGGCAGCCGCGTGCGGGCGATCGTCAGCGAGCTCAACGGCGAGAAGATCGACATCGTGCGCTGGAACGAGGACATCCGCCAGTACGTCGCCCAGGCGCTCGCGCCGGCGAAGCTCGAGTCGATCGAGGTCGATCCCGTGCTGCCCAACACCGTCCACGTCGTCGCGGCGGCGGACCAGTATTCGCTCGCGATCGGCAAGCGCGGCCAGAACGTGCGCCTGACGACCAAGCTCGTCGGCTGGCACGTCGAGGTCAAGAAGTCGATGGCGACGGCGAGCTTCGAGGACCAGAAGGCCGAGGCGATCAAGGAGCTGGCGGAGACGTTCAGCGTCTCCACGGCGGTCGCGACGCAGATGGCGGACGCGGGGTACCTGACGGTCGACGGCATCGCCGAGGAGGACGAGGCGAGCTTCATCGCGGCGACGGGTCTCGACGAGGTGACGGCAAAGGGCGTCTATGCGGCGGCGCAGGCGGTCGCGGCGCTCACGCGCGGGGCGGAGCCGGACGGCGACGCGGCGGCCACGGGGGACGCGGAATAAGCGAGGGTTGGCATGAGAGTCTATGAACTAGCGAAAGCGGCGGGCGTGACGAGCGCGGACGTCCTCAGGGCGGCCGAGGGCTGCGGCGCGGAAGTGACGAATGCCATCAGCGTGATCGAGGCGGGCGAGCTCGCCGCGCTTAAGTCGGCGGTGAAGGACGAGGCAAGGCGCTCTATGCGCGTCAGTTCTTACACG
>JAFUEM010000311.1 GCA_017463935.1 Kiritimatiellia bacterium | reverse complement strand
CTCCGTCCGCGCGTTCCGCCACGCCTCCCGCGCCGTCTCCCAGTCGCACACGGGCTCGGGGCGCGGGCGGAACTTCCATTCGACCGCGCTGGCAAAGAGCCGCGCCGTGTCCGCGGACACGCCGTCGTCCGCCGCGAGCGCCGTCGCGCGCGCCGTCGCGCGCCAGCGGTAGAGACCGCGCGAAATGAGGTACGCGTCGCCCGCGCCGAGGATGCACTTGTTGATGTTGCGCGCGATGAAGTCGTCCGTGCGCCCCGCCTCGCGCGCCAGCAAAAGCCCCGCACCGCGGTTCATGAGAAGCCGCGCCGCCTCCATCCACGGCAGCGATTCGGGCGCGCGGCGTGCGAGACCGGCGAACAGCGTCTCGCCCGGCGCGCCGCAGACGTCCACATAGCCGTGCACGAGCTCCTGCACCATCAGCCGCGCTTCGTCGTGCTTCAGCCGCGCGGGTGTCTTCACCGCGAAATCCACGTCCACGCCGAGCGTCTGCGACCACTTCGCGGCGACGGGCTCTAGCGCCGCGCCGATCGCGGCGACCGTCTCCGCCTCCGGCACACCCTCCTCGGTAATCGCAAAAAGTCGAGATCGTTGGACAGCGTACTCTCCACTCTCAACTCTCCACGCTCAACTCTCTTGACGCCGCCCTCGCCGCGGCCGTAGCCGCCGCCGAGCACGACGCCCTGGAGACGGGGCACGGCGAGCGCCGTCACCTCGCGGCCGATCCCGGCGAGCGCCGAGCTGACGAGCGCCTCCATGTCGGGCGCGTCAAGTGCCGTGAATCGTCCCATCAGAACTTCCTCCGGATGGCGCCGCCGAACAGGAAACGGGCGATGCGCCTGAAAATCCCCGCATCCTTCTTGTCGTCGATGAAGCTGGCGACGCCGGGATCGTCCACGTCGGTCCACACGCCCGTCTTGCCGTCGATGATGCGGCTGCCGACGACGATCTTCCCCTCCAGCTCGAGGCCGAGCCCGATGAAGGTGTTGTCGCACACGACCGTGCGGCGCAGCACGGCCCCCTCCGCGATGAACGAATTCGCGCCGATGATCACGTCGCCCGCGAGCTGGACGTTGCGCGCGCACCAGACGTTGTCCTGGACGAGCGCGGGCGCAGTCACGCGCGTACCCTTCTCCATCACGACGTTGCGGCCGAGATGGACGTCCTTTTCGGCGGAGTAGCCCGGCAGCGTGAAGCGGGAGGGCTGGCGCAGCACCGCGAAGTTGAGCGCGTGCCACGCCGGCACGCCGTCCACCGCCGCACAGTCGAGGTTGAGTCGCACCCACCGGCCGCCGTCGCGGCGGTAGACGCCCGGCGGCGTTTCGGTGATCTGCGCGTCGGTGAGCGCCGTGACGGCCGCCGTGTCGGGATCGAGCGCGTCGAACTGATCGGTCGCGTTGAGGCACAGGCCCCACACGACGACGAGCCCGTCGGGCAGCATCTGCGTCAGCGGCGTCGACAGCCCTTCGATGCCGGCGAGCCCCTGCGGCCGGTCGCCCTCGCCCTTCATGTAGAAGACGGGATAGCCGGTGCGCGTCAGCTCGCTGAAATCGTCCGCGAGGCGTTCGGAGAAGCGCCAGTCGAGAATCTCGGCGAAGAGGATGCCGCGCCGGCGGGCGCATTCGAGCGAATAGTCGATGATCCGCCGCCCGGCGACGGGCAGCTCGGCGGGGCTCGTGCCCGGCAGCACCTCGTCCACCCAGACGGTGTCGCGCGTTGACGGGACGAACAGCACGTTCTCCATCAGTACGCCCCCTTTCCGCCGAGGATGGCGGGGATCGTCTTGAGCAGGATGACGATGTCCTTCCAGATGCTCGGCGCGAGGATGTACTCCTTGTCGAGCTCCACCTGCTCGTGGAACGGGATCTCGCTGCGGCCGTTGATCTGCCACAGGCACGTGATGCCGGGGATGACGTCGAGGCGCTTGCGGTCCTCGAGCGTGTACTGCTCCACCTCCTTCGGCACGGGCGGGCGCGGCCCGACGAGGCTCATGTCGCCGATGAAGACGTTCCACAGCTGCGGCAGCTCGTCGATGCTGGCGCGGCGGATGAACCGGCCGACCGGCGTGATGCGCGGGTCGTCCTTCATCTTGAAGATAACGCCGTCCTTCGACTCGTTCTGCGCGAGCAGCTCGGCCTTGCGCGCCTCGGCGTCCTGGTACATGCTGCGGAACTTGTAGAACTTGAAATGGCGACCGTAGCGCCCGACGCGGATCTGGCTGAAGATGACGGGGCCGGGGCTCGTCAGCCGGATGGCCGCCGCGATGCCGAAAAAGACAGGGGAGAGGAGAACGAGTCCGAGGCCGCTGCCGACGATGTCCATCAGCCGCTTGACCGCGTAGGTCGAGACGATGGTGGCGCGCCACGCCATCAGCCGGAGGCTGCGGCGGCGGTTGCGCCCTGAGCGGGCGGCCAGTTCCTTCACGAGCTGGTCGAGGTCGGCGTCCGGCGATCGATCCAGAAAGCTTTCCATGAACCCTTTACAGCTGCGCCTTGAACGAATCGAGCCGGGCGATCAGCTCCGCCGAACCGGCATCGTCGCCCAGCGCCGCGGTCTTGCGCAGCGCGATGGCCGTCTCGGCCATGTCCGTGTCGCCGACGGCGAGCGCGTTGCCCTTGATCGTGTGGGCGATGCGGTCGAGCGCGGTGCGGTTCTGCTCCGCGAGCGCCGTCTGCGCTTCGGCGATCTTGCCGGTGACGGACGAGACGTATTCGTTGTAGATTTCGGCGATGAGGTCGGCGTCACCGCCGAACTGCTCGTTCATGTAGTCTTGACAGCACTTTTTCATGTTGATATCTTACCAATTTCCAGTTGTCGGGGCAAGCGTCCGCCCGACGGCTACGATTCGCGCGTGAACGGCACGTAGTAGACCGTTTCGTTCAGCCCGCTGTAGCGCATGCGGCGGATGCCGTGGCAGAGCTCGCGCACCATCAGCCGTCCGCGCCCGTGGTTGTTCATGTTCAGGTTCGCCATGTCGAACGCCGTGCCCGCGTCGCCCGCGACGACGCGGATCGACGGCTCGGCGCTGCCGTAGTCCCAGACCGTCAGCTCCGCCGCGTCGGCGCGCCGGCGCAGGCGCAGGCTCACGACTTCGCGCAGCCGGTCGCGGTCGTCGAAGCCGTGGTCGTGGATGTTCATCGCCTTCTCCTCGAACACGACCATCAGCCGCCCGACGAGCCCGTCGTCCCAGCCCTGCGCGCGGCACCACGCGCCCATCGCCTGGGACGCCTTGTCGACGTCTTCGGGCGTCAGCGGGAACGTCGCCTCGTAGACGCCCTCGACCGGCGTCGAGGCGCCGAAGACGAGAATCGTCATGTCGTCCTGCGGCTGATTGTAGCCGAACGCCGCGCACGTCGACATGAAGCGCGCCGGCGCCGCCATCACCGAGCCGTCCTCGCGCAGGCCGGCGCCCACCTCGTGGCTCAGCTGGTGGAGCAGCTCCTCGGGCATCTTCTCGATGCCCTCCACATCGCGGGAGAGATCCATGAGACCGTCCGAATAGGCCGCGCAGAGCGCGGTCGGCGACACATGCGTGATCACGACGTCGTTCTTGGAATAGACCGTGTCCGGCATCAGGCCGATCGGCAGACCGCCCTTCCCCTCAGGGTTCACGACCTGGCGCACGCCGCAATCCTCCACCACCAGATCGGGCGCGCCGCACGAGATCCACTCGACCTCGCCCAGCAGCGGACGGTGCACGCAGATGAGCGCGGTCATGTAGGAGACGTCCTTCAGATTGGCGCGGAAGAAGCGGTGGAGCAGGTTGGCGATGTCCGCCGGGCTGAGCGACAGCGCGGTATCGCGGCGCCCGAGCGTCTTGAGGAACGACTGGACGGCCGACATCGCCAGCGCCGCGCTCGTGCCGTGGCCCTGGATGTCGCCGAGCATGTAGAGGTAGCAGCCGAAGCCGAAGGGAACGGCCTCGTAGAGGTCGCCGCTGACCACGTCCTTCGGCAGCCACAGCGTCGTGTAGAAGCCGCGCACGGTGCGCAGCGCGCGCGGCGGCAGCATGCTGCGCTGGATGTGCGCGGCAAGGTCGAGCGACTTGCGGTCCTCTTCGTTCTTGTATTCGATGAACTGCTCGATCCGGCGCGACGCGACGATCTGGCGGATGCGCTTGAGGAGGATGTCGGTCGTGACCGACTTCGGCAGATAGAAGCTCTGCGGATCCTCCAGAATGCGCTTGAGAAAGCCGCCGCCCTCCTCGGGATCGAGCGCCGTGAGGAAGAAGATCGGGATGGTCGAATCGATGCCGCGCACGATGTCGCGGAAGACGAAGCCGTCCATCTCGCCCATCATGATGTCGGTCACGATGGCGCGCAGTTCGTCGTGGTGCGCGCGCACGATCACGAGCGCCTCTTCGATGGTGCCGACCGCCACGGGGTCGTAGCCGATGCTCTTCAGCTTCGCGCTGAACGCCAGGCGCATGAGCCGCTCGTCGTCCAGCACGAGGATTCGGGCCGAAAACTCAGATTTGTAGGTCATCGTCCGCCGCCGCGCCCGGAGGTTTTACATCGCCGCCTTGAAGGCCGCCGCGTTCTTCTCCGGCCCCTGGTTGCCGTCGATCCGGCGCAGCAGCCCCTTTTCGGTGTAGAACGCGATCAGCGGCTCCGTCTCGCGGTGGTAGACGACGAGGCGGTCCTTCACCGTCTCGGGATTGTCGTCCTTGCGGATCGTCAGCGCCGTGCCGCAGCGGTCGCAGACGCCCGGCACCTTCGGCGGCAGACCCGTCACGTGGTAGCCCGCCTTGCAGGACGGGCAGGTGCGGCGGCCGGCGATGCGGTCCTGGATGATCGCGTCCGGCACGTCCACGAGCACGGCGCTGCGGATCGGCGCGCCCATCTCCTCGAGAATCTTCGCCTGCGCGAGGTTGCGCGGGAAGCCGTCGAGCAGCATCGTCACGTCACCCGTCGTCTCCGCGACCACGTCCTTGATCATCTGCGCGATGAGCGCGTCGGGCACGAGATTGCCGGACTCCATGTAGCCTTTGGCCTCGACGCCCGCCGCCGTGCCCTTCGCCACCGCGCCGCGCAGCAGGTCGCCGGACGAAACGTGCTTCAAGTTGTCGTTTTCGGCCGCCAGGCGGCTCGCGATCGTCCCCTTCCCCGAACCCGGGGCCCCCAAGAGAATAACAATATTCATGATACGTATAGTATATCACAAATCGGCGTCCTGCGGCGCATCTAAACTACTCCACGCCCACGCGGTCGAGCACGACGCCCGGATCGACGGCGGTGACGGTCGCGGCCGTCGCGCCCTTCGGGATCGGGAGGCGCACGCGGATGAAGTTGTCCTGCACGGCGGCGTTGCGCACGGGGTCTTTCTCGCCGATGTTGCTGTCGGACTTCGGCACCTCGACCTCCTGCGCCGCGCCGTCGTCGAACGCCACCTTCACGCGGAGCTTCATCCCTGGCCAGAGGGCGAAGTCGGGCAGGAACTGGAGAACTAATCTTTCCATTGGCCGGGGTGCGGGAACGCCCGAGCCCCCGTCCTTTCCGAGGCCGTCCGAGCCCCCGTCCTTTCCGGGGCCTTTCAGTGAGGAAGAAGATTCGGCGGCGCATAGTGTTCCTGAGTCATCGGCGAAGGAACGCGAAGTCGCCGCCGCTCCGCTAGAAGTCGCCGCCGCTCCGCTAAGAGAGAACTCCATCCGCGCCCCTTCGCCGACGCCGGGCTTGACCGGCAGCAGCGCGCGCGCGCGGCCCGAGGTGCCGAGCCCCTTCACTTCCATCCACGCGCCGCCGTTCGCGCCCGTCACCGCGACCGGCTCCAGCCAGCGCGGCTCGTCCGTCGGCACCGGGCTTCCGCAGTAGGCGGAAGCGCGGTAGTCGGCGCGCGACTCGCCGTGGCGGTCCTTGCGCGTCGGATCGTCCGGCTCGTTCCACGGCCACTGCATCTGCGAGCTCCAGCGATTGCCGGCGCCGTCCTTTTCCGTGATCGTGTCGATCCAGAAGCCGGACCAGCGGCCGCCGTCGAGCGCGTCCCAGCGCGCATACAGCGGATCGAGGACCGCGCGTGCGGCGGCGGCGTCCTTGCCCTCCAGATGGATCAGCCCCGCCTGCGCCAAGAACTGCGCCTGAAAGCCCACCAGCCGGAAATATGTCTCGCGCAGAGACGCAGAGACGCGGAGGGTGGAAAGCTCCTGCTCGATGGCCAGGTCTTCGGCGAGGAAGGCGCGGTAGCGCGCGAGCAGTTCCGTCTTCAGATCCGGCGGCAGATGGCTCGACCACTGCACGCACATGTGCTCCGGCTTGCGGATGAAGCCGAGCGCATAAAACTCGTTCAGATGCGCCACGATGCGATCGACCGGCGCGTCCGCGCCCGCCTCGGGCAAAAGGCGCTCCCGCACCCAGTCCGCCAGCACCTCGCTCTGCGCGTCGGTGCTCGTCTTCCACCGCTCCGGGTTGGCGGCGAACCGGCCGAGCGCGTAGAGGATGATGTCGGCCGGGAAGACGTCGCCCGCGTTCACCATCCAGACGTCCCGCACGCCGTTCTCCCAGCACTTCGCCACGAGTTCGTACCACATGAACGCGGGCGGCGTCGTACACAGGTGCGTGTAGCTGTGCGGTCGCCCGTAGTAGCCCGCGTGCCAGTAGATGCCCTGGCCGTAGCCGTCGCACTGCGGGCCGCCGAGCCGCCGCACGTAGCCGAAGTTGTCGTTGACCCACATGATCGTCGTGCCCTTCGGCACCTTCAGCCCCGCGTTGTAGATCGGCAGCACTTCCTTGTACGGGACGAACAGCTTCGGCGCGTCGCCCGCGCCCGCCGCCTCCAAGAGGCCGCACTGCGTCGCGAACACATCCTCCAGCACGGCGATCTTCTCCGCCAGCGTGTCGCCGTCCTTCATCTTGCCGTCGTGGATGCCGCGCAGGCCGATCGTCCAGAGGACGTCGTTCGTTGCGTAGCGGTCCACCGACCAGCGCCAGTAGTCCGTGATGAAATCCCGGTGCCGCGTCCAGCTCCACTTCTTCTTGTCGGCGTTCGAGAGGTAGCAGTTGTTGCGCAGCATCGGCTCGCAGTGGCTCGTGCCGATGCGGATGCCGTACTGCGCCGCGAGCGCCATGTTCTCCGGGCGCGAAACGAATTCATAGCCGCCCTCGTGCATCGCCGGCCACAGGAGGTTCAGCCCGTCCGCGCGCATCAGGTCGAAGATCTGCGCATAGGCGCGTTCGCCGATCTGTTGTTTTTTCCCGAAGTGCTTCACCGCCCACGGCCGCAACCCCCAGTCCTCGTCGTTGATGAAGAGCCCGCGGGACTTCACGCCGTAGAGCCGCGCGTCGAGGACCGCCGTCAGCCGCGCGAGCCGTTCGCGCTGCGCGGGCTCGTCCGCCAGATCGCGTTCCTCGAACGGATCGTGCACGACGTCGTAGAGCCGCACCTTCGCCCGCCCTTCGCGGATGCGCGTGCGCAACGCCACGTAGTCCCCCTCGCGCACGAGCTGCTGCAGGCCGCGCACGGGCTTCTTGCGCGCCGCGAACGCGCGGTACGCCTCCGAGCCGCCGCCCCGCGGGAATTCATACTGCGTGTAGACGAGCGACGCGGGCGCGGCGGTTTTGCCGCGCGCGTCCCAGCGCGGCAGG
>JAFUEM010000310.1 GCA_017463935.1 Kiritimatiellia bacterium | reverse complement strand
GGTCGCCCAGAACGGCCGCCGGAGGGCGACGCGCCCCCGGCCGCGCGTCACGACGAGGCGCGCGCGTTCGTGCGTCGGGAAGTCGGTTTCGAGGCGCACGGCCAGTTCGCCGTCGTCATACGTGCTCGCGATGAACTGGTTGACGTAGAGCGTGCCGCCGTGCCGCGAATAGATGAGCCGCCCCGGTTTCGCGTGGCTTTCCATCGCGCTCGCCTGGCAGCACCAGAACGAATCGTTCGCGCGGTTCTGGAGCTTGTACGCGCCCGTCATGAGCGGCAGGAAATACGTCACGCGGCCGTCGCCCGGCTCCGGCTGCGCGAGGATGTGGTTCCAGAGCGCGCGCTCCTGATAGTCGGCGAGCGCGGCGCGCGGCTCGGCCTCGAAGAGCTGGCGCGAGAGCTTGAGCAGATTGTACGTGCAGCATGTCTCGCCGGTAAAGCCGGTCAGATTCGCGCCCTGGCGATCCGGGCCTCGGAACGCTTCCTTCGTCGAGACGCAGCCGGGCGCGTAGAGGTAGTGGCCGACGACCGTCTCCCAGAAGAACTCGGCGAGATCGCGCGAAGCCGCGTCGCCCGTCAGCTCCCAGCGGCGCATCTCGCCGATGACCTTGGGAATGAGCGTGTTGGCGTGCTTCCCATTCAGCTCGTCGCGGTGCGCCTTGAGCGGATCGAGCACCTCGGGATGGTAGAAGACGCCGGCCGCCTGAACGAGCCGGTCGGCGCGCGCAGCGTCACCGCGCGCCCGCACGAGGCGCGAGAGGTTGAGAAGCGATTCGGCGATGCCGCCGAACTCGCGCCGGCGCATCGTCGCCGCCTGTTCGGGCGAAAGCGCAAGCACCTTGTCGGCCGTCCAGTCGCCGAAGCGGCGCGCGACCGCGAACGCTTCCTCGCTGCCGCAGATTTCGGCCTGATCGACAAGGCCCTGCAGGATCTTGTGCTGGACATACCACGGCGCCCACACGCGCGCGCCGGCGATGATGCGGTCGATGTCGGAGGAAGGGAACGCGCCGACCCAGCCGGTACCGATCGCATCCTGGCAGCGCTTCAGTTCGTGGATCGCGACGGCCGCGCGGGCTTTGAGCGTTTCGTCGCCCGTCGCCTCATTGAGCGCGGCCATGCCGGAGAGCCAGTGCCCGAGCGTATGGCCGCGCAGTTCCATTTCGGGCTTTTCCCAGCCGCCGAGACGCTGAACGAAATTTGTGTTGGAAAGGTCGTCGAGCCCGGCCGTCACGCGGAACATCCAGGTGAGGTTCAGCGGATCAAGCGCTTCCATGACGGCGCGCTCGCGCTTCAGGTTGTCGAGGAACGGCCCCGGCAGGAGCCGCACGACAGGTGCGGCACACGCGGTCAGCGCGGCCACCGCGCCAATCAGGATCAGGAAAGTTTTTTTCATGTGCGTCCATAGTCTATCATCATTCCGCGCCGGCGGCAACTCCCCTAAATAGGGGATTTGGTGTTGGGTTTAGGCCAAGGTTGCTGGCTGGCTCTTTTAATGTTGCCAGCCCGTAAAGGGCTGGCAACCAGGTTGGTCGGGTTTAGGCCTAGCCTTTGGGCTAGCGTTATCAACCTGCCTGCCAGCCCTTTACGGGCTGGCAGGATATGATATACTTTCTTCCATGCCCCACCATACCTTACGACGCCTCGGCAACTATGACTACTCGCGCGGCGGGTCGATGATGATTACGACCACCCTCGAGCCGCGACGGCCCCTTTTTGGCCGGGTCGATCATGATCGGGTGGTGCGCTCGGTGGCGGGCGAGGCCGCCGTCGCGGCCATCGAAGAGGCGCAAGCCCACTTCGGCGGCTTCATTCAGGTGCGGGCCTTTGAGGTCATGCCCGACCACCTCCATCTGCGCATCACCTGGCCCGTCGGCCGCCGCGACGCCCTGGCGCAGATCGGGCGCTTCGTCGGCCGCGTGAAGCAGCGCACCCATTGGCTCGTCGCCGGCCATGCGCCTTCGATCTGGCACCCGCGCTATCACGACATCATCTGCCCTTCGGAGCGCGCCAACCGGACGGTCGACGCCTACATCCGGAACAACGCCCTCAAATCGTGGCTCATGCACATCGACCGCTCGCTGATGCACGTGATCGAGCCCTTCCTGCTGCCGATCGGCGGCGACGACTTCTGGCGGGCCGTCGGCGCGACGGCGCTGCTGGATGCGCCGCGGCTGGTGTCGCTGCGCATTTCGCAAAAGGTGCCGGCGCGCGAGCTACCGCGCGTCGTCGATTATTGCGTCAGGGGCGCGCTGGAAAAGGGCTATGTCTATCTCTCGACCTTTTTCTCGCCGGGCGAGCGCGCCGTGATGAAGGCGCTCGCCGCGCAAGAAGACGTGCCGTTCATCCGGCTGATCTCGACCTTCATGGAACTGGCCTATCGCCCGCACGGCAACGAACCGCTGCTCTTTGCGAAGAAACGGCTGCTCGTGCTCTCGCGCATGCCCGACCCGGCGGCCGCGCCGAGCCGCAGCGAGCTCGTGGATCTTAACTTCATCGCCGCCGCACTCGCCCGCGCCTCGGCGGAGGGCAAGGCTGTTTATGTGCAGTGGAAGGATGGGCGGGTTGTCTATGGGGGCCATCCTTAGTGTTGCCAGCCCGTAAAGGGCTGGCAACCAGGTTGGTCGGGTTTAGGCCCTGCGTACTGGCTGGCGTTATCAACCTGCCTGCCAGCCCTTCATGGGCTGGCAGGTGAGGGCTGGCAACCAGGTTGGTCGGGTTTAGGCATTGCCTTTGGGCTAGCGCTATCAACCTGCCAGCCAGCCCTTTACGGGCTGGCAGGATAGGGGGGCTACCGGATGGAGATCCGCAAGGGCTCGAGCAGGATCGTGCCATCCCAAGGGCTGGTTTGCGCATCGCAGCGAATCGACTCCATCAAGGTCGGCACCGTTGCAAACTGCGCATCCAGCCACGCGCAATGACGGATGATAAAATCCTTCAGCACGGCAACATCCTGCGCAAAGGTTCTTTTCTGCGGCCAGCGCGCATCGTTGGCGGCGGCCGATTCGCGGAGATACTCGCTGTAGCCGTCGATCAGGCCGCCGTCTGCGGCGAGCGCGGCATATCTGCCGCGCACCGCGAGATATTTTGCGCGGGCGCGGCGCGCAAAGCGGTAGTCGGAAAGCCATTCGCAGTACATCGAGCCCTGCGCCGCATGCCAGCGTTCCGGCGAGGGCTTCTGCATGTTCGTCGTGCCGACCGCATGGTCGAAGTCCCAGACCGGCCCCCAGAAGAGCTTCTGGCCGATGTCCTTGTAGGCATAGCGGCTTTTCGCGCCGGCGTCCTGATTGCCGAACAGCTCCTGTACGAGGAAATAGCCGACCATCGAATCAACGTCGCAGTAGGCCGAATAGTGCAGCCCTTCCTGCGAGCGCCGCGTCGGCGATGTGCAGGCGTCGAAATAGTTCTGTAGATAGCTCTTGGCCGCGTTGAACATGTCGCCGTTCGTAGTGAGATACTCGGGCGAATTGACCATCGTCTTCATTTTGAGGTTGCCGGAAGTAATGGTAAAG
Source organism: Kiritimatiellia bacterium (assembly GCA_017463935.1). Classification (GTDB taxonomy): domain Bacteria; phylum Verrucomicrobiota; class Kiritimatiellia; order RFP12; family UBA1067; genus UBA1067. The sequence continues at coordinate 4,129 of JAFUEM010000310.1, read as the reverse complement.
CGCGACACCTCATCCATCTCGGTCGAGAACTCGAACACCCAGCCGCCGTTTACGTCGATCTGCGCCGGATCGATCCACGACAAATCCTCCGCCGTGTGGCCGTTGTCCTCGGCATACCCTTCCCAATCGAAAACGTTCACTCGGTCATCCGCGATGCGGATATGCTCGCAGAGCTGATAGAGCCCGTCGAAGCGGCCGTTCACGACGACATCGACCCACGTCGACTCCATCGCGAGCACGCCGATAGACGCGGCGAAATCGTACGCGAGCTTGTTGCGCATGTTCGACATGTCGGGCATGTTCGCCAAGAGCACCCAGTGCTTCGACTTGGACGACCCGAGGCCGAACGGCGACGCTTTCTTGTCGAGCTTAAGCTTGTAGGGCTTCTTCGCGTACCCCGCCGACGTATTGCCGCGCACGTTGACCGTCGCCCGACCGTTGTACTGCTCCTTGAACGCGTCGTTCCCCTGAATCCGAAGCCATCCGTCGTGCTTCTCCTTCTCTGCGGAAGGAAACGATCCGTCATCCGTCGTGATGTAGCAGACCGGCAGTTTCGAGAAGTAGAGCTCGCGCGTCAGAAGCGCCGCGCCGCCGTCCGACACGGTGAAGCGCAGCCAGTGCCCGTAGTCGTCCGCCGTCGGCGTGTAGGCGGCGGCCGTCGCGACGGGCTCCGCCGCGTACGACTTGTCCCATCCCGCGCGCTGCCACGCGACGACAAAGCCCTGCGCGGCGAAAAACGGCGGCAGCGCGGGCGCAAGCGCGACATCCGCCGTCGGGTGCGACAGATCCAGCGCAAACGTTTCGCCGCTTTCCTCGGCGACCGACGTCAGCACCTCACCCTCACCGGCACCGTCGAATACCAGCGCGGGTGCGAGCGCGGCGGCAGAGGCGCGGAACCAGCCCTGCCCGCTCGCCGTCTGGAGCCGGACGTCATCGGTGCCCGACTTTACGAGATAGCTCACGAGCTTTTCGCCGTCGAACGTGCGCACGACGAACTTGGCCTGCATCCATTCGTTCGACGCGGGCGCGATTCCGTCGCCCCGGACTTCCTGCCACGCGCCGTTGCCCCAGACGAGGAACCCGGCCTCTCCCGAGGCGAGCCGTGCGGGACGCAGCGCGGCAATCCCTTCCGGGTCGTCCGCCGCGCCGTCGGCAAGCACGTCGGCGCGGAAACGGAACTCGACTTCATAGACGTCGCCGGTCGGCGAAACGAGCGAGGTGCCCGCGGCGACGGCCGCGGACACCTTCAACACCAACGCCAGAATCAGGAGGCGTCGCATGACAAACGATCCTTTAGCGGAGGATGATTGTCAGACCGTTCTTGCGGTAGCCGCACTTCAGCGACACGGTGTCATCGTCGTTGGGGACCGTGGTCACCACCCACTTGCCGTGCTTGTCACCGGCGTTGACCTCGGCAAGAAGCTTCGCCATCGTCGAGCTCGTGCCGGTGATCGACTTCGCCGTCAGAAGCGTGAACTCCGTCGCCGTGTCCGTCTCCGCCGTCAGCGCCGGCGGCACTACGTCGTGCACGGAAAGATCGACGGCACCGAACACGCCATCGCCCGTGAACGCGACGCCTTCGGCAATCTTCACATACGAAGGCAGATCGGCTTGCGTCATCCCCGCATCCATAGCAAACACGCCCTCGTTGACGCTGATCGTCGAGCCCTCCAATGCAGAGAAGTCCGGACCCATCGTCAGCTTGCGGGTTCCGGTCTTCACAATATTGATGGACTGTCCTGTGAACGCACCATTGAGGTAGCTGTCTCCGCTGACTCCCAGAAGGTTCAGCGTCCATGCCGAACGCTCGCTGTAGATCTGCGCATTGGCGTGGGGATGTTCGAACGAATCGACTGTGACATGCGCCGAAACGGGGTTGTACTGCGTCTCGACCTTCATGATGGGCGTCGCTTCGACGGGGTTGCCGCTCACGCGCAGTTTGGCAAGAGGCATCTCGAAGTTGACGTGGTCCGCCATGCGAAGGCCGGATGCGTAGCTGGATTCATTAAGTTCGTTCGCCCAGTCGAGGGTTCCCGTGAACTCTGCAAATGCGTCCGTGCCGTGGAGCCAGATCCCGCCGTTGGCTTCCTCTGACGCGATCTTCAGTGTGCCGGAGCCGAGTATTTTGGACGAAAGCGTGAAGCGCGAGTTGTACTTTGCATTCCTGATAGCCAGGGTTCCGCCTTCGATGATGTTGGTCTTGGTTTCGTCAGAGAAGAATTTCCATGTGCCGTCACGGTTGGAGCCGGAGAGTTCCAGCGTTCCCTCGCCCTTCTTGACAAAGCCTTTTGCATCGGCGTTGTTGTTGTACATCGCGCTGTTGGCCCAGGTAATGTCGTGTCCATCGGTGTCTACAGAGATAAACCCTGACGAACCCTTGACATAGGCCGACACGTCCTTCGTCACAGGATTGTTCTCGTCAAGCGGATTGACGCCATACTGAAGCGTACCACCGTCGAAGACAAGGCTGGAATCCTTATGGCAGATTCCGTCGGGGTGGGTCACACGGATCGTGCCGTTCGAGATTATGGTTCCGTTCCTGTGGCGCGTGGGTCCAAGTTCAAGCGTGCCGGTGCCAACCTTCACAATTTTGACGTGGGCATTCGCGTCATCGCCCATCGACACGGAAATACGGTCATTTGCGGAATTGAGCGCTCCGACGACCAGCGTGTTGTGGCTGTTGTTGAAACGAAAACAGCAGCCGCCGTCTTTGTATCCAGACGTATAGATCGAACCGAAATAGATCGTCCCATAGGTGAACAGCATTGAGCCATTGTCTTCGGTCGTTCCATAGAGGCGCAGGGTTCCATTCGGCAAACCTGCCTGGGCCGCGCCGAACTTCATACGGTTGCTCGAATTGTCGTCAACATGTATTGTGCCGGTGAAGCCCGAGTTGTCGCCGTAGAACCTCACGCCTTTATAGCCACTCATCGTAAGGAACACGTGGCCGTCGCCCAACAGTTTCCCTTTGATGTCAAAGTTTTCGCCGTTGCCCTGAATCCATGGCATGGCACTGCGGTTGTTCCAGTCAGTTCCGTCGGGAGACACGATGCGGATGTCGTTGTTGCATTCCACAGCCGTTCCGGAGATGTTCCTCAGGCGTCCGCGGTTCATCAGGATGATCTCGCCGTCGCCCTCTATCGCGCCAACAGTGAGCCACTTGTCGCGGCGGTGCGTAAGATTCGCGTTAAGGATAAGCTTGCCGACCGTGATTTCGCTATTGACGTTGAGTGTCGTGTCCTTGTTGAACGTCGCCGTATCACCCGCACCGGGATAGACGCCCTCAGCCGGGACCGCGCCATCCACGGTCCAGTTGTCATTGTCAAACCAGTCTTCGGCATATTGGGTATTGCCCGTCCAGACGAAGTCGGTTGCCCCTGCGGTAGACGCCAACGACACCGCCAGAAGATAAGTAACGATTTTCAGGGGGGGGGTGCAGATTTGGCCAATTATCTCTCGTGTGCTGTTTTTCATGTGATTACCTTTCTTTTGAGGACGATTTGAGGTGATTCATGAGGAAATTTTCTTTGAAGATGCTCCTATTGTATCATATTCTGGCCTCCTGCGCCAATTCCCCTTTTTGAGGGAGGGTCTACGGATGGCGGATCGTCCGCTCGACGATCGGCTCCGGGCCCCATGTCCACTCGCAGACCGTGACCGTCGCGGGACGCTTCGCGCGCGGCGGCAGCGGAAGGAACGTGACTTTGCCCGTGTCGGCATCGACCGTCGCCGCGCCCTCGCGGATAAAATAGTGCTTGCCGCCAAACGGCTGCGACGGCTTCTTCATGCGCAGCAGCGCCTGCTGGACGCACGGCCGGAACCCGTCGCCGCCCGGAAACTTCTCCTGCAGCACGATCTCGCAGCCCTTGTAGCTCATGTAGCCGCGACGGTTCAGGCGCAGCTGGAACGCGCGCGGGCCCGTCTGGACGCACGGCCCCTGGATGACCTCGACCGTGATCGGCGCGTCGTCCGCCGGATGCGGCGCGGCGCTCCCCGCCGCCAAGCCCGTCCAGCCGACGGGCCGCCCCGCCGGCACGACCGGGTCGAACACCGCGTCCATCGTGAAGCGCAGGTCGCTTTCGCGCAGGCCGCCGGTCGGGATGTCGAGGTCGATCTGCGTGTGGCTCTT
>JAFUEM010000309.1 GCA_017463935.1 Kiritimatiellia bacterium | reverse complement strand
GTTCGCCGCGCAGGAACTCCGCGATGTGCGCGCGCGTGACGTCCGCCGGATTGTCCGCACCCTGCCGCCGCGCGAAGGCCGCGAAGGCGCGCAGGTCGCGCGCATACGCCGCGCACGTGTTTTCGCTCATCTCGCGCTCGAACCGGAGCGCGTCGATGAAGCGATCGACTGATTCGGCGAGCGTCACAGCCGCGCGATGAAGTCGTCGATGAACGCCGCCATGAGCGGCTTCGCCGTCGCCGACGCGGCGATCACCTCCTCATGGCTCAGCTGCCGCCGCGAAATGCCCGCCGCCAGATTGGAGACGAGCGAAAGGCCCGCGATCTTCAGGCCGCACGCACGCGCGAACACCGCCTCGGGGACGGTGGACATGCCGACGACGTCCGCGCCCTGCGCCTTGTACGCCTGGATTTCGGCGGGCGTCTCGTAGCACGGCCCCGACGTGTAGGCGTAGACGCCGTCCATCACGCGCAGGCCGAGCCGGTTGGCGCACGCGTGCAGCAGCTCCGCCAGCCGCTTCGCGTAGACCTCGCTCATGTCGGGGAAGCGCACGCCCCATTCCGCGCGGTGCGGCCCGATGAGCGGATTGACGCCGACGAGGTTGATGTGGTCGCGCAGGATCACGAAGTCGCCGGGACGGAGCGCCGGGTTGATGCCGCCCGAGGCGTTCGTCAGCAGCAGCGTCTCGCAGCCCATCCGCCGCAGGATCTCGACCGGCAGCACGACCGGCTCCCAGCCCGCGCCCTCGTAGAAGTGGCGCCGTCCGCACCACGCCGCGATCAGCCTGCCCGCGCGGCGGTACATCACGAATTCGCCCGCGTGCCCCGCGACCGTCGCGCCGCCGAGGCCGGGGATGTCGGCGTAGGGGAAGCGGGCGATCACCTCGTCCATCTTGAGCGACTCGCCCCAGCCGCTCCCCAGCAGGATGCCGAGGTCCGGCTGCTGCTCGAAGCACACGTCCGGGAAATAGCCCGCCGCCTTGTCGAATACCGATTTGTTCATGTCACGCCTCCTTCCAGCAGTTGAAAATCAGACCGTCGTACGGACAGTTGCGGCTCCTGCCCGCAAAGCGCGCGACGTCCACCGCGCACGGCTCGCCGACAACGATGCGCGTCGGGCCGAGATCCGCCGCGTCCAGCCCCGCGACGAGCGCGCGCGGCATCTCGCTCCACGCCCGCGCCCACGCATCGACGGCCATGCCCTCCTCCTCGACCATCACGCGGTAGGTGATCGGGATCGCCGTCTCCAGCCCCACGATGCCGTTCGCGCTATTCGCGAAGCCGCGCGCCTTCGTCTCGGGCGGATGCGGCGCGTGGTCGGTCGCGAACATCAAGACGCCGTCCTTCACGGCGCGACGCAGTTCGGCGCGGTCCTCGCGGTTGCCGAGCGGCGGCGCCATCTTGAAGGCGGCGTCGTCCGCCATCAGCTCGTCGCACGTGAGCAGCAGATGGTGCGGCGTCGCCTCGGCCGTGACGGGCAGCCCTTCGCGCTGCGCCGCGCGGACGAGTTCCACGCCCTCCGCCGTCGAAATGTGCTGGATGTGCAGGCGGCAGCCGGTGACGCGGCAGAGCGCGAGGTCGCGGCGGATCGCGTCCGTCTCGACCGTGACGGGGATGATGCCGAGCCCGAGCCGCCGTGCGAGCGCGCAGTCGCGGATGACGCGCGTCGCGGGCGAACCGCCGCCCTTCCACGTCATCGC
>JAFUEM010000308.1 GCA_017463935.1 Kiritimatiellia bacterium | reverse complement strand
GTCCATCGTCGGGCACAGCTCGACGGCGATGACGCGCCACTACTACCACGCGAACGAATCCGCGCTCCGGCAGGCGGTGAATGCGATCCCGTCGTTCGGGGCGGCGTGCGCGGGTGTGCGTGCGCGGTCGGCGCGTTCGGCGCGTTCGGCGGCCCGGCCGCCGACGGTCGTCCAGCGGCTCGAGCGCGCCAACAAACTGCTGGCGCGCGGGCTCGTCAGCGAGGCGGAACATGCCGCGTTGCGGGCGCGGATCCTGGCGGATGTCTGACCGCGCGGTTCGGCGCGCGCCGCAGGCGACTGCATGACTGAAGAACTATCATCTGATTTTTCGTGCAGTTAGACGAAATGCGCGTTTTATGTTGTTTTTGCTAAGTTATAAAGCAAGAGACCGTCGCCCTCAACGCAACGGCATCCGCGCATTTTTCAGACGTTCCCCCTTGCTGACAGGAAAATAATATGATAGACTGTTCATCGTGCAGTTGAAAAATGCGCAAACGACGTTCCCTGAAGGCGTCATGAGTGCCAGAGGCGTGAGTATCTGACAAAAACGGAGTGCATTCTAAAATGGCCCGAACCTGGTATTTTCTGCATGCCAAACCACGCACCGAGAAGAAGCTGCAGGCGTGGCTGACGGGTAGCCGCATCTGGAATTACCTGCCGGTCTACGTCAATGTCCGCGTCGTCCAGCGGCGCACGGTGCGCACTGAAATTCCGATTTTCCCGGGCTACCTTCTCGCCCGGATGGACGATGCCGAGCGTGTCCAGGCGCTGCGGAGCAACCTCATCGTCCAGCAGATTCCCCTCGACCGGCCGCGCCCGGCGATCCACCAGCTGCGGCAGGTCGTCCGCGCCGTGCGGCGGGCGCAGGAGCTGAAGACCGTGCCGCTCGCGGACCGGACGGGCGCGTTCGTGCGCATCAAGTCGGGGCCGATGGCGGGGCTGGAAGGGTACGTCGCGCGGGAAGGCGGCGCGTGCGCCGTCATCATCAATCTGGAGGCGCTCGGCGCGGCGGTTGCTGTCGCGGTCGCCGAGGAGGATCTGGCGGCCGCCTGATTGTCATGTCGTTCGTTTCACTCAATCTCGAGAATTTCAAGCACGCGGGGACGCGCGCGGTCAAGTTCGATCGCGTGTCCGTCGTCCGGGGCGGGCTCGGCGGCGCGCGTTCGCAGGTCTTCGACGCGATGGGGCTGCTGCGCGACATCGCCGAGGGGCGCGGCGCGGACGCGGTGCCGGCGGCGTGGTTCGGCACGGAGTGGCCGACGGTGATCGCCGCCTCGTTCCGCACGGAGCGTCACGGCGAGCTGACGTATTCCGCGACGCTCCAGCGCATCGACGAGCGGCGCGTGCGCGTGGTGGGCGAGCGACTGGCGTGCGGGGAGGAGCAGCTGCTCGTCCGCACCCGCTATGCGTACAGCCTCGGCCGCACGCAGGGGCGGTACGGGATCGGGGCGCAGGAATTCGCGCTCCACAAGGCGGCGTCGGTGGTGCCGGCGGACGATCCGATCGCCGAGCTGACGGCGGAGCTGCGCAGCCTGTGGATGGTGAATCCGAACCCGAGCGCGATGAAGGGCGTCGTCGGGACGGCGCCGCTGCGGGACGGCGACGCGAGCTTTTCGAATCTCGTCACGTGCATCGTCATGCAGCTGACGCGGCCGGCGGTCGCGCGGGCGATGATGGAGATGGTGCGTCGTGTCAATCCCGACCTGCGGCGGTGCGCGGTCGAGCGGAACGCGAACGGCGCGCCGTATCTGGCGGTCTACCGCAACAGCGACCTCGATGCGCGCGGGACGTCGTTCGGGCAGCTCGAGAACGGGGAGAAGATGCTCTTCCTGGCGGCATTCGTCTGCGCGATGAACGCGCAGGTCGCGCCGATGCCGGTCGTCTGGGATTCGCCGCTCAACTGGCTGGGCGGCCGCGAGCGCGCCACGGTCGCGAACCTGTTGCGCCAGTCCTTCGCCCACCGCGGCCAGCTCGTCATGCTGGCGTAGCGGCGCGGGGAAAACGAATACGCATGTCCGCAATCACGAACACGCATGTCCACGAAACTGAATACGCATGTCCACGAAACTGAATACGCATGTTCACGAAACTGAATACACATGTCCGTGAAAAGCATCATACAAAGCCCACTTCGCGCGCTTATTTTGCCAGTGGGGACAGACCCCAAGGGCGTGGTGGTTGAAGTTCCAAGGTCGGATATGGTATAATATCACTAATGAATGCAGATTATATAGATATGCTCAAGTGCCTGAATAAGGCAGGCGTCGACTACATACTGGTCGGCGGCTGGGCTGTCAATATGTATGGTTATATCCGTGCGACCGTGGACTTGGACATTTGGATACTTGCTGATGCCGCTAATGCAAAAAAAGTCTATGCCGCTGTTGCCGAATTTGGAGCACCTGTGTCGGAAATGAAGCCAGAGGAGTTCGCAGAGTATGGCATGATATTTCAGATTGGGGTCGCGCCGTGCAGAGTGGATATCATCTCGAAGATAAGCGGAGTGAGTTATGCGGATGCCGTCACACGGGCAGTACCAAAGACAATAGACGGCATTCCTGTTCGGCTGATCTCGCTTGAGGATCTGATAGCCAACAAGAAGGCTTCGGGTCGTGCAAAAGACCTGGCTGACGTAGAGATACTGGAGGGCTGCAGGAAATGACGAAGACCGTGAGAGTGCTGAGAATGGAAGACGAGAAGGAAGACTATTCCTGGGCTCTGGCCCTTGATGACTCCGAGCGCCTTGCGGTCGCGACAAAATTGATCGGCGACTTGTGGTCGGCGGCACACGACGGCTCTTCGTTTCCGCGTATGGATCGCACAGTCTACAGCTATATTCCGGTAGCTCGGTCATAGCCGTGTAGAACATGTGGAGCCGGTAGGGGCCTCTGGGGATGTGTGGTGGCGAGGCGGCTTGCGGAGGTGGGCGCAAGGTGCTGGAGAAGCGGCCGGAGGTGAATTCGTCCGTGTGAACTGGTATCATGTGGGAAAACTGCTGCGGGAATTTACTGTGGCAATCATGTCTGACCCTCTAAACTACGTCGAGGAACTGACAAGGCGCGAGCGCGTGGCGTTGCCCCGCGAGCGCAAGTCATCGCCACTGGAGGTCTGCGTCGGCGGCCTCAAGCTGTTCGCGCTCCGACACCTGAAGACATTCCGAAGATGAACGACTTCTTTACCATGGGGTCAGACCCGAATGCCGCTAACTTAAGCGAAAACCGCATCTTTTCGTTACCATTTCACAAGACATAAATGTTTCCAACTCAAATCTCGCATAAACTATACTATCCTTAGCGTTCAAGTGCATATGAAATGTTTCTCGACATGATTTCATATATAATGGCCTTTTGACACATTATGAACACTTATCGCCTTAAGTTAGCGGCATTCGGGTCTTGTCTAATCGGAATATGGTAGACTATGCTGCTGTTCAGTCGGACGAGTGTCCGAACAGAACGGCCCGCCCGGAAAGGCCTTTCCCGGACGGGCCTGCGGCGGCGAGGCTCCAATGGGTCCAGAGGCATAACTCTC
>JAFUEM010000307.1 GCA_017463935.1 Kiritimatiellia bacterium | reverse complement strand
GTGCAGCGGACGCAGGGCTACGGCTGCGCGCCCGGCATCCTCGGCGTGTGCCTCGGCGGCGACCGGGCGCCGGGCTACGAAGTCGCGAAGGAACAGCTGCTGCGGCCGCTCGGCGACCGCGCGGCGGGCGCGCTCGGCAGGCTGGAGAAGCAGCTGCTGAAGGAGGCGAACACGCTCGGGATCGGCCCGATGGGGCTCGGCGGCGAGACGACGCTCCTCGGCGTGAAGATCGCGGCGCGGCCGCGCGTGCCGGCGAGTTTTTTCGTGACGGTCGCGTATCTGTGCTGGGCGGCGCGGCGGCGGACGATGGAGTGGAGAGTCGGGCGTTGAGAGTTGAAAGTGGAGAGTTGAGAGCTGGGAGTGGAATGTATGATTGAGCTGACGTATCCATTTGACGAGGCGCGCGTGCGCGCGCTGAAGGCGGGCGACGCGGTGAGTCTCACGGGGCGCGTCTACACGGGGCGCGACAAGTTCCACAAGTTTTTCGCCGACGGCGGGCACCTCGGGCTCGACTTCCGCGACGGCGCGCTCTACCACTGCGGGCCGGTCGTCGTCAAGGCGGCCGACGGCACGTGGCAGGTGAAGGCGGCGGGCCCGACGACGTCCGTGCGCGAAAATCCCTACGAGCCGGCGTTCATCGCGCAGACGGGCGTGCGCATCATCATCGGCAAGGGCGGAATGGACGCGGCGACGCTCGCGGCGATGAAGCAGCACGGCTGCGTCTACGTGCAGGCGGTCGGCGGCGCGGCGGCGCTCACGGCGGCGGCGGTGACGCGCGTCGCGGGCGTGTCGTTTCTGGAGGAATTCGGCGCGGCGGAGGCGTGCTGGCATTTCGACGTGACGGATTTCCGCGGCGTGGTGGCGATGGACGCGCACGGGCGCTCGCTGTTCGCCGAGGTCGCGGCGGAATCGAAACGGCGGCTGGACAGGTTGATCGGTTGAGGAGGCGGCATGGACGAACTGGATTTTGACAGCGATTCGTTCGCGGACATCGTGGCGAAGGACACGCGCTACGACGCGCGGGCGTACACGCTTCTGATGGACGTGATCCATTATCTCGGCAAGGAGGGCGACGGCCACATGAGCGCCGAGGACATCCTCGAGGAGTTCCGCTGCCGCACGCTCGACCTCTACGGCCCGCTGTCGTACACGGTGCTGACCGAGTGGGGCGTCAAGGGATGCGCGGACATCGGCGAGATGATGTCCAACCTGACCGAGTCGCGGCGCGTGGGGCGCGACGAGGGCGATTCGCCCGAGAGTTTTCAGGGCGGCTACGATTTCAAGGAGGCGTTTCTGGGGCCGTTCGCGGTCTGACGGAATGCACGGCAGGAGGCAAAACATGACAATCGGATTTCTCGGTGCGGGCAAGATGGCCGAAGGGATTCTCGCGGCGATCGACGACAAGGGCGCGGTCGTGATGGCGGAAAAGGTCGCCGAACGGCGCGCGGAACTGGCGCGCGCGTACGGCGTCGACATGACGGACGACGTCGCGGCGGTGGCGCGTCGCGCGTCGCTCATCTTCCTCGCGGTGCGGCCGCAGGACGTGGATGCGGTGGCGGCGGCGGTGAAGCCGCTCCTGACGGCGCGGCAGACGCTCGTGTCGATCGTCGCGGGCAAGACGCTCGCGAAGCTGAAGGCCGCGTTCGGCGCGAAGGTCAACCTGATCCGCGTAATGCCGAACCTCGCGCTGCGGGCGAACGCGGGCATGTGCGCGATCACCGCAAGCGCGAAGACGCCGGCCGCGAAGATCAAGGCGGTCGAGAAGATCCTCGGCGGCGCGGGCGCGACCGTCGTTCTGAAGGAGAAGGATTTCGACGCGGTGACGGCGCTGAGCGGCTCCGGCCCCGCGTACTTCGCCTACATGGAGGAGGCGATGGTCGAAGGCGGCGTCCGGCTGGGGCTGAAGCCGGACGTGGCGCGGCTGCTGGCCGAGCAGACGATGTTCGGCACGGCGAAATTCCTGCGCGAAAGCGGCATGGCGCTCCGGCCGTTCATCGAGGGCGTCTGCACGAAGGGCGGCACGACGGCGGCGGGCATGGCCGAGCTGGACGTGCCGGCGTTCAAGCAGATCGTCGCGGCGACGCTCGCGGCGGCGGCGCGGCGCTCCAGGGAACTCGCGTGAGGATCGGTCTCTACGGCGGCAGCTTCAATCCCGTCCACGCGGGGCATGTCGGCGTGGCGCGGCGGGCGATTGCGGAACTGGCGCTCGACCGGCTCCTGGTGATTCCGGCGGCGGTTTCGCCGTTCAAGGTCGGCGCGGGGGAACGGGCGGGCTTTTCGCCCGAGGTGCGGCTTGAACTTGTCCGGCTGGCGTTTGCGGATGTTGCGCGCGCGGAAGTCGACGACCGCGAACTGCGGCGCGGCGGCGTGTCGTACGCGATTGACACGGTGCGCGCGGTCGCGGCGGAGAATCCGGGCGCGGAACTTTTCTTTATCATCGGCGAAGATTCGCGCGCGGGCCTGCCGCACTGGAAATCGTACGACGCGCTCGCGCGGCTGTGCCGGTTTGTCGCCTATCCGCGCACGCGCGAATCCTCGACGGAGGTGCGGCGGCGGCTTGCGGCGGGCGAGCCGCTCGGCGACCTGGTGCCGCCCGCGGTGGCGGCGCGGCTGAAGGGGCGAGGATTCTAGGAGTCTAGGATTCTAGATTTCTAGACTTCTAGGATTCTAGAATTCTAGGATTCTAGGCCGCCAAACCTCCAAACTTCCAAACCTCAAAAAAAATTAAAATACCCCCTTGCCCATCGCACGCAACTTTTGATATACTATTCAGCCGTTGCCCATAAAGGGCGCTGATCTTTGACAAGTGATGCTTGAGACGTGAATCGCTGAACTTCCTTCGGGAAGATTCGGAAGAGACACGGTAAAACAGTCATTAGTTTGTGCGAGAGCTACAAAACGAGCCCCGCGAGGGGCTCGAAACTCAAATTCTTTTTCTGAGAGTTTGATTCTGGCTCAGAACGAACGCTGGCAGCGTGGATTAGGCATGCAAGTCGAACGGGATCCGGGGGATAGCAATATTTCCCGGTGAGAGTGGCGGATTGG
>JAFUEM010000306.1 GCA_017463935.1 Kiritimatiellia bacterium | reverse complement strand
CGCGTTCGCCGGCTGGGCCGGTGCGGCCGCCGTCTGCTGCACCGCCGCGCGCGGTGCGGCCGGCTGCGCCTTCGGCTTGTTGACATTCGTGAAGAGATACCACGCCAGGACCGCGCCGAGCAGGATGGAAATGATCTTTTCTGTCTTGTTCATGTTCGTTTTACCTTCTGAAATCGTTTCGCCACCGGCCGCGCAACGGAACGGGATCGTACCCGTGCGCGCCGAACGGATGGCAGCGCAAGAGCCGCCACAGCCCCAGAATCGTGCCTTTCACCGCCCCGTGCACCGTCAACGCCTCGATCATGTAGTTCGAGCAGCTCGGCTCGAAGCGGCAGCAGCCGCGGAAGAGCGGACTGAGCGTGACCTGATAGGCGCGCACGAGCAGGATGAGGAGCTTTCTCAATTTGCGCCTTTTTCTTTCCTCGTGGAGAGGACCGAACTGCGTTCGGCCAATCCTCTCATCTCCCGCATCACATCGGCGCACCGTTTCCCGCCCAGCGCCGCGCGCCCGACAAACACCCACTCCGTCTTTTCGGGGAGCGCCCCTTCCTTCACCAAGAGCCGGAATGCCTCGCGCATCAGCCGCTTGGCGCGGTTGCGGTCGACGGCCTCGTGGAAGCTCTTTTTGGAAACGACGACGCCGGCCTGCTGGTCGGCGTCGGGGGATGAAAACCGCCACGCGACGAGGAGACGCCCCTTGACGGAACGCCCCCGGTCGAAGACACGCTTGTACTTCGCGCCCGGGAGCCGCGTGGACATGCCTTAAACCTGCGTCAGACGCTTGCGCCCCTTGGCGCGGCGCGCCGCGAGCACCTTGCGCCCGCCCTTGGTCGCCTTGCGTGCGCGATAACCGATTTTCCTTTTCCTCTTGATCTTAGAGGGCTGCCATGTCATCTTCATTTTCGTGTAGTCCTTTCAACTGAAATGAGCGCATATTTTACCAAAATCTTTGCGCGGATTCAAGGGGGTCGCGCCCCTTTCTGGATTTTGTCAGCCGCGGGCGAGGCGCAGGCGGCCGCGCAGCAGGTCCGGATTGCGCGAGAGCGTCAGCGCGACGCGTTCCTCGATCTTCCCCTGCGCGAGGAGGTCGGCGAGCGACTGGTCGAGCGTACACATGCCGGCCGCCGCGCCCGTCTCGAGAATCGAATAGAGCTGCGCCGAGCGCCCCGTCGCGATCAGGTTCGCGGCGGCGAGCGTGTTGACGAGCAGTTCGCACGCGGGATGGCGCGCCGTGCCGTCGGGCGACGCCAGCAGGTGCTGCGCGAAGACGCCGCGCAGCGCGAGCGCGAGCTGGTGGCGCGCCGACGACTGCTCCTCGGGCGGGAACATCGCGATGAGCCGCTCGATTGCGCCGGGCGCGTCGCCGGAATGGAGCGTCGCAAAGACGAGGTGGCCCGTCTCGGCGGCGCGCAGGGCCGTGCGCACCGTTTCGAGGTCGCGCATTTCGCCGATCATGATGACGTCGGGATCCTGCCTGAGCGCCTCCGTGAGCGCCGCATTGAAGCTCTTCGTGTCGCGCCCGACCTGCCGCTGGTTGACGAGGCACGCCTGCGACGTGTGGACGTACTCGATCGGGTCTTCGATGGTGATGATGTGGCCCGCGCGGCTGCGGTTGATGCGGTCGAGGAGCGTCGCGAGCGTCGTCGACTTGCCGCTGCCGGTCGGTCCCGTCACGATGACGAGGCCGTCGCGTTCGCCGCAGAACGCACCGAGGCGCGCCGGGAGCCCCAGTTCCTCCAGCGAACGGAACGTGCCGTCGAGCCGCCGGAGCGCCACCGCGTGGCGTCCCTGCTCGCGGTAGAGATTGAAGCGGTAGCGCGCGCCCGACGGGCTCGTCAGCGCGCCGTCCAGCGCGCCCTCGGTCATCAGCGTCCGGCGGATGCGCTCGGTGCCGTCGGGGCAGCCGACCGGGAGCGTGTAGAGCCCGAGCTCCATCGCGACCGCGTCCACCTCCTTCGTGCCGAACGGCCGGTAGCCGCCCTTCTCGACGAGCGCGCCGCGGATGCGGAAGCGCGGCGGGAAGCCCGTCGTCAGGTGGATGTCGCTCGCGCCGCATTCTTCGCAGACGGAAAAGAGGCTTTCGAGCAACGCATCCATCGTCAGGTTCCTTTTAGCGGCAGAGTTCCAGCACGAGCAGCGCGAACGAGGTGCAGAGGACGGGATCGGCCTCCCAGAAGCGGTTGTTCGCGTTCGCCCAGCTGCCGTCGGCGCGCTGGAGCGACAGGACCTTCGCCGCCAGTTCCGCGCGCCAGTCGTGGCCGCCGACCTCCCGGACGCCGCTCGCCGCGAGCGCCCGCGCCATGATGTCGTAGAAATAGTAGAGCCCCTGATTGCCCATGCCGGGATTCTCGTCGACCGACCAGTGCTGCTCGCAGTAGGCGAGCGCCTGCCTGACGCGCGGATCGCCGCGGTCGAGATCCGCGTGGCACATCGAGAGGACCGCCGCGTACGTCATCGAACCGTAGGCCCTGAGCGCCACCGTACCGTTCGCGTTCGTGACAGTGCCGCCCTGCGGCGTGCGGTCGTTGTACGCCGCGCCGCCCGCGTCGGGCCCTTCCGTCTTCATCAGGTGCTCGACGAACGCGAGCGCCTTGTCCCAGTCGACGTCGACCTTCTTTCCGTCCGTGCGCAGCTCCTCCAGCGCGGCCGTGCGGTGCAGCGCGTCGAGCGCGTAGGCGGTGTTGGAAAGATCGGCGTAGCGGCGGCGCGACGCCTTGTCGTAGCCGAAGCCGCCCGCGAGCGTATCGTCGCCCGTCAGCTGGGAGGAGGCGATGTATTCGCGCGCCTTGAGGAGCGCCGGCGTCGGCGCCTGGCCCGAGACGAAGAGCGACGAGAGGCAGACCGACGTGTTGTAGTTGCCGAGGCCCGAGCCGCCGCGCCCCGGTTTCGGCACGTAGAATCCGCCGTCCGCGCGCTGCGTCGAGAGGACGAACCTGACGCCGGCGGCGATGGCCGTTTGCGTGGCGACGGCCGAACTGCGTTCGGCCATTCCGCTCCCGCACAGCGCCCATACGGGCAGCGCCGTCAAGGCCGGCATCTGCGGGTCGCTCCAGTGGCCGTCCGCCGCCTGTTGAGAAAGGAGATACGCCACGCCGCGTTCGATGGCGGTGTCAACAGCCGAAGTGGCGAGATCCGAAGTGGAGACGTCCGAACTGCGTTCGGCCAATCCCTCCCCCCACACCACGCCCGCGAGCGCAACCGCCGCGGCCAGAGAGACGATTTTTTTCATTGCCGCTGAACCCTTTCTTTCAAACTGTCAAACGGCGTAGGACGGCTTCAGGTTCATGAGCGCCTGGATGCGGTCCTCAAGCGACGGGTGCGTCGCAAAGAGCGATGTCCTGCCGCCCGCAATGCCGAACGCCTTGAGGGAATCGGGCAGCACACCCGGCTGGAGGTTGCCGAGCCGGCGCAGCGCGGCGATCATCGGCGCGGGCGAGCCGAGCAGGTTGGCGCTGCCTTCGTCCGCCGCGTATTCGCGCTTGCGGCTGTACCAGAAGAGGACGAGCGAGGCGAGGACGCCGAAGAGCATCTGGAAGACGGAGGTCAGGAGGTGGTACATCATGTAGCCGCCGCCGCGCCGCCGCTCCTTGCCGTTGGAAAGCGCGTTCTGGACAACGTAGGCGAGGATGTGCGAGAAGAAGATGACGAACGTGTTGATGACGCCCTGCGTCAGGCACATCGTCACCATGTCGCCGTTCGCGACGTGGCTCATCTCGTGGCCGAGCACGGCGCGCAGCTCCTCGCGCGACATCTGCTCCAGGATGCGCGTCGACACCGCCACGAGCGCATGGTTCTTGAACGCGCCCGTCGCGAAGGCGTTGGCCTCGCCGGGATAGATCGCCACTTCGGGCGTCTTGAGGTTGGCGCGGCGCGCGAGGTCGGCGACCGTCGTGACGAGCCAGCGTTCGGCCTCGCCCTCGCTGCCGTCGATCGTCTTGCAGCGCATCGTGAGCTTCACCATCGGCTTCGAGAGGAAGAGTGAGATGACGGAGCCCGCCATGCCGAAGATGAAGGCGAAGATGAAGAGCGACTCGTAGCCGCCTTCGCCGAGCTCGCGAGAGAGGTCGATGCCGCAGAACGCGCAGACGAGGGCCGCGACGATCGACAGCATTGCCACCGCCGCAAGGTTGGTCAGGAGAAAGAGGAGTGTCCGTTTCATACGCTGCGATAGGCGGCGAGCGCCTGTTGGAACGCGGGCGTGCTGCAGTACCCGCACGGTTTGAACTCGGGGCAGAAACCGCGATAGACGCACTCGGGCACGCAGCACGCGGCGACTTCGGGCTCCTTCTCGGCGATGGCGTCGACGACGGCGCGCCACGCCGCGCGCGTCTCGGGGCTCGCCTGGCCGCAGAGGCGGCGACGCGAGATGAACATCACCGCCTGCGCGTTCGCGAAGCACTCGTGCACGACGGGCGCGTCCTGCGTCTTGACGGTGCGGTCCTCGCCCGTGCGATCGGTGCGCTGGGTCGAGACGAAGTGCTCGATGCCGAATTTGTGGCGCACGAAATGGACGCTCACCCAGTACGGCAGATCCTCCCACTTCCAGTTGAAGCAGAGCTTGCGCACGGGCGAATGCTCCGCGAGCAGGATGCGCTTCTTCCAGCGCGCGCTCGGCTCCTTCGTGCCCTCGTCGAGCCGGATCGTCGTGCGCGCGGCGTCCGCCACCTCGCGCCACGTGCCCTTCACGTGCAGGAACTTGATGCGGGCCATGGTCGTCACCTCACGACGAAATTCACCATCCGCTTCGGGACGGCGATGACCTTGACGATCGTCTTGCCTTCAAGGAACTTCGCGACGTCGGCACTCGCCTTCGCCGCGGCCTCCATCTCGGCGGGCGTCGCCGCGACCGGCACCTTGACGCGGCCGCGCAGCTTGCCCATGATCTGCACCGGGATTTCGATCTCGTCCTCGACGAGCGCCGCCGGATCGTAGGCCGGCCACGGCTCGTACGCGAGCGACCGGTCGTGCCCGAGGAACTGCCACAGCTCCTCGCCCAGATGAGGGGCGTAAGGGGAGAGGCACAAGACAAATTTCTCAAGAAATTCCTTGGGCAGGGGTGCGGGGGCGCCCGAGCCCCCGTCCGTTCCTTTGACCAAATCTTCCGCCTCATTCACGAACACCATCATCGCGGAGATGCCGGTATTGAACGCCATCGCCTCCAGATCGTCGCCGACCTTCTTGATCATCGCGTTCAGGCACTTCGCCTCGGCCTTCGTCAGCGCGCGGTCGACGACCGGCGTTTCGGTGACGAGGCGGTTGGCGCGCTTCAGGAAGCGGTGGACGCCTTCGACGCCCTTCGTCTGCCAGGGCTTCACGACCTGAAGCGGGCCCATGAACATTTCGTAGAGGCGCAGCGAATCGGCGCCGAAATCGCGGATGACGTCATCGGGGTTGACGACATTCTTGAGCGACTTCGACATCTTCGCCGGGAATTCGACGAGCGGCTCGAGCTCGCCGCCCTCCTCCGCGCCGAACGGCTTGCCGTCGCGCCAGACGATCTTGTCCATCGGCACGAGCACGCCGCGCGGCGTCTTGTACGCGAGGCCGAGTATCATTCCCTGGTTGACGAGCTTCTGGAACGGCTCGGGCGTCGGCACGAGGCCGAGGTCGAAGAGGACCTTGTGCCAGAAGCGCGAATAGAGGAGGTGCAGCACCGCGTGTTCCGCGCCGCCGACGTAGAGATCGACGGGCAGCCACTTCTTCAGAAGTTCGGGATCGGCGAACGCCGTGTCGTTGTGCGGGTCGATGTAGCGCAGGTAGTACCAGCACGAGCCCGCCCACTGCGGCATCGTGTTCGTCTCGCGCACGCCCTTGCGGCCCGTCGCGGGATCGGTCACGTTCACCCAGTCCGTCGCCTTCGCGAGCGGCGGCTCGCCCGTGCCTGTCGGCTTGTAGTCGGCGAGTTCCGGGAGCGTCAGCGGCAGGTCGTTTTCATCGACAAGGCTCTGCGTGCCGTCCTCCCAGTGGATGACCGGGAACGGCTCGCCCCAGTAGCGCTGGCGCGAGAAGAGCCAGTCGCGCAGCTTGTACTGCGTCTTCGCCCGGCCGACGCCCTTTTCCTCCAGCCACTTGATCATCGCCGGGCGCGCCGCCTCGACGGAGAGGCCGTTGAGGAAGCCGGAATTGACCATCACGCCCGTGGCGATATCGGTGAAGGCGGCCGAGCCGGTGTAGGGCACGCGAGAAATCAACTCCGAATTATCCGAAGCCTTCGCTAACGCTCCGGCATTTACAGAAGGCGCAGCGTTAGCGGAGCCATCGGACTTTTCGGAGTTAGCTTTTCCGGCCGGCGCCACCACCTGGTAGATCGGCAGGCCGAAGACCTTGGCGAAATCGAAGTCGCGTTCGTCGTGCGCGGGCACGGCCATGATCGCGCCCGTGCCGTAGCTCGCGAGCACGTAGTCGGAAATGAAGATCGGCAGCGCCTCGCCGTTGACGGGGTTGACGCCCGCGACGCCTTCCAGCTTGACGCCGGTCTTTTCCTTGTTGAGCTCCGTGCGCTCGAGGTCGCTCTTCGATGCGGCCTTCTTCTGGTAGGCCGTCACCTCGTCGGCATTCTTGAGCACGCCCGCGTCCAGCCACTTCTTCACGAGCGCGTGTTCGGGGCTCATGACCATGTACGTCGCGCCGAAGAGCGTGTCGCAACGGGTGGTATAAACGGTAATGACATCGCAACGAGAAGAATCTTGACGCGAGACGTGGGACGCGAGACGCGAGGAGCTCTCTCGTCTCTCGTCTACCGTCTCATGTCCAATGGCTTCGCCGTCTTTCACCACCTTAAAATCCACCAGCGCGCCCGTGGACTTGCCGATCCAGTTGCGCTGCATCTCCTTGACGCCCTCGGGCCAGTCGAGCGTATCGAGATCCGTCAGGAGCCGCTCGGCGTATTCGGTGATCTTCAGCATCCACTGGCGCATCGGGCGGCGGATGACGGGATGGTTGCCGCGCTCCGACCGGCCGTCGATGACTTCCTCGTTCGCGAGCACCGTGCCGAGCGCGGGGCACCAGTTGACCGGCACTTCCGCGACATAGGCGAGCCCCTTCTTGTAGAGCTGCTCGAAAATCCACTGCGTCCACCGGTAGTACTTCGGGTCGGTCGTGTTGACCTCGCGGTCCCAGTCGTAGGAAAAGCCGAGCGACTGGATCTGCTCGCGGAAGCGGTCGACGTTCCTCTTCGTCGTGATCGCGGGGTGCGTCCCCGTCTCGACCGCGTACTGCTCGGCGGGCAGCCCGAACGCATCCCAGCCCATCGGGTGCAGGACGTTGAAGCCCTTCATCCGTTTGTAGCGGCAGAGGATGTCCGTTGCCGTGTAGCCCTCGGGGTGCCCCACGTGGAGACCCGCGCCCGACGGATACGGGAACATGTCCAGGCAGTAGAACTTCGGCTTGTCGCCGCCGTCCTCCGTCCTGAAGGTCTTGTGTTCGAGCCAGAACCTCTGCCACTTCTTCTCGATGGCAGAAAAATTGTAATCGGCCATTACTGCTTCGTCGCGCCCTCGGCGTGTTCGGCGATCGCTTTTTCGATAAGCCCCGACACGTCGTTGGTCGCCGCAGCGACGCCGGCTTGTACGGCGTAGAAAATCGCCTTGTGGGTCGAGTTGCCGTGGGTGATGATGACCGCACCCGGCACGCCCAGGAGCGGCGCGCCGCCGTAGACCTCGGGATCCATCTGGCGCTTCAGCGCCTTGAACGCGCCCTTCAGGAGGAGCGCGCAGATCTTGCGGAAGAGGCTCTTCTTCAGCTCCGCCTTCAGCCAGCCGCCGATCGCGTGCGCGACCGATTCGATGGACTTGAGGATGACGTTGCCGACGAACCCGTCCGCCACGGCCACGTCAAGATGGCCGCCGCAGATGTCGTGGCCCTCGATGTTGCCGACGAAGTTGAGATCGCCGATCTCCTTGATGAGCGGGAACGTCTCGTGCACGAGCGAATTGCCCTTGCATTCCTCGGTGCCGATCGACACGAGGCCGACCGCCGGCTTCTCGCGCCCGAGCACCGTCTTTGCATAGACGCTGCCCATGATCGCCCACTGCGCCAGCCACTCGGGGTGGCAATCCATATTCGCCCCCGAATCGAGCAGCAGGAGCGGCCGCCCCGGCGCCGCCGTCGGCAGGATCATCGCGATCGCCGGACGCTTCACGCCGTGGATGCGGCCGAGGGTGAGGATGGCGCTCGTCGCGACCGCGCCGGAGTTGCCCGCCGAGACGAACACGTCGGCGCGCCGCTCCTTGACGAGCCGCATCGCGACGTTGATCGAGCAGTCCTTCTTCTTGCGGACCGCCTCGACCGGCTCGTCGGACATCTCCACCTCGTCGGGCGCGTGGACGATCTCCAGCGTGCCCTTCTCGATCGCGCGCTGCGCGAGTGCGCGACGGTCCTTGGAAAAGCCGTCGATCACCCGCTGGATCGCCGAGAGCTGCCCGACGAGCAGGATCTTGACGTCGGGTATCTCGCAGGCGGCCTCGACCGCCCCGACGACGATCTGCTTGGGGGCGTAGTCGCCCCCCATCGCATCCAGCGCAACGCGCGTCATCGCTTGGCTCCGCGCGGGTTTACGCCTCGACGGCGATCACCTTGCGACCCTTGTAGGTGCCGCACTTCGGGCACGCACGGTGCGAACGCTTCGCCGCGCCGCACGCGGGGCAGGTCGACACCGACGCCAAAATCGGCTTCTCCAGCGAGGCAACCCGCTGGCGCTTGCGCATCTTCGATACCCGGTTCTTAGGACTGGCCATGTCTGTTCTCCTTGTTCTTTCTTCTTGTTCGTGTCAATTCGAATCACTTCGAAACCTTCAATCCGTCCAACGCGCCCCAACGGTCGTCGCGCGTCTCCTGGACCTTCTGCTCGATGCCCGGACAGTCCGGCGCGCAGAGCGGGTAGGTCGGCAGGGCGAGTATTATACTATCTCGCGCGTCGGAGGTCAAATCGGCGCATTCGTCTTTTTCACCGATCTGCACCGACGCCGTGAAGTCGTCGACGTGCACCGTCGTGTCGAAATCCCTGCCGCAGCGACTGCAGACAAGATCGAAATCCTGCTCCAGCCGGCCGCGCACGAGGAGTTCCGTGCCGAAGAGCTGGGCGTGCAGCCGGTAGCGCACACCGCCGAACGGCTTGACGAATTCCTCGTCCAGATCGACGATATCGACCTCGCCCGAGAGGTCCTCCCCCTCGGGATCGAGCCGCGCGACGTCGATCAGCAGCCGGTTCTCTGACTCTTCCTTCTTCATCGGTTTGGTATAGTATATCAAAAATTCCGCCGTTCGTGGGGGAATGGAAAACTGCGCCTAGTTGACCTTCGCCTGGCGGAACTCGACGCGCCGGAGGAAGCGGATCTGGAGATAGGTGAAGCCGATGAGCGCGATGCCGAGGAACCACGCCATCGTCGTCGCCGTCGAGAAGCGCAGATTGTTGTACGCCTCCTTCCAGATCTGGAGCGAGAGGACCTGCGTCGCGTCGCCCGGCCCGCCGAACGTCAGAAGGAAGATCGCGCCCATCCCCTGGAACGCGGCGATGAACGCGCCGACGAAGTTGATCACCATCAGCGGCGCGAGCTGCGGGAACGTGACGTGGCGGAAACGCGCGAGGATGCCCGCGCCGTCGATCGCCGCCGCCTCGTAGTAGTCCTGCGGCAGCGACGAGAGCGCGGCGATGTAGATGAGCGACGAGATGCCCGCGCCCGCCCAGACGCCCGGCAGGATGCAGCAGACCATCGCCCATGCGGGGTCCTGCAGCCAGGCGTGGCGCGCGACGCCGACGGAGGCGAGCACCTGGTTGAGGATGCCGTTCTCGGTCGGATCGAACATGAGCTTCCAGAGGAGCGTCACCACGAGCGCCGACGTCAGGTGCGGCAGAAAGTAGAGGAAGCGGAAGAAGATCCTGCCGCGCGGAATCTCGCAGAGGAGCACCGCCAGCACGACCGGCGTGACAAAGCCGAGCGCGAGCGTGATCGCGACGTACTCGAACGTGCGCAGCCACGCGAGGTAGAACTTCGGATCGGTCGCGACGCGGATGAAGTTGTCGAGCCCCGCGAACGACGACGCGCCGACGATGCGGTAGTCCTGAAACGCCATCACCGCGCCGCGCACGAGCGGATAGT
>JAFUEM010000305.1 GCA_017463935.1 Kiritimatiellia bacterium | reverse complement strand
TGTGGCTCAAGCCGCTCGCGGAGGGCGCGCCGCTCGAGTGGGTGCAGGTGACGGAGGGCGTCTCGGACGATTCGTTCATCGAGCTCGCGGGCGCGGACGTCGCGGCGCTGGAAGGGCGCGAGGCGGTCGTCGGCTACGAGACGGCGACGACGAAGGCGGCGGACGGCAAGGCCAATCCGTTCATGCCCCGGCCGCCGCAGCGCGGCACGAAGGGCACGGCGCCCGAACCGAAGAAGTAAGGGCCGAAGCAAGACGATGGCGCACCTCCTCGAGATCCGCGACATGTACAAGATCTACGCCATCGGCGACGAGCCGGTGCATGCGCTGGACGGCGTGTCGCTGACGGTCGACGACGGCGAGTTTGTGGCGATCATGGGCTCGTCGGGCTCGGGCAAGTCGACGATGCTGAACATCCTCGGCTGCCTGGACGTTCCGACGAAGGGCTCGTACCTCCTCGACGGCATCGAGGTCGCGCGGCGCACGCCGACGGAGCTCGCGCACATCCGCAACCGCAAGCTCGGCTTCGTCTTCCAGAACTTCAACCTCCTGCCGCGCACGAGCGCGCTCGAGAACGTGGAGCTGCCGGACCTCTACAGGGGTCGCCTGACCGTCCGCGAGCGCCGCCGGCGCGCGATGGAGCTCCTGGCGCGCGTGGGGCTCAAGGGGCGCGAGCGCCACACGCCCGCGCAGCTCTCCGGCGGCCAGCAGCAGCGCGTCGCCATCGCGCGCGCGCTCATGAACAACCCGCCGGTCGTCTTCGCCGACGAGCCGACGGGCAACCTCGACACGAAGAGCTCGATCGAGATCATGAACCTCTTCACGGAGCTGTCGAACGAGGGCATCACGATCGTGATGGTGACGCACGAGGACGACATCGCCGCCTACGCGAAGCGCCACGTCGTGATGCGCGACGGCAGGGTCATGCGCGACGACGGCGGCGCGGGCGGGCGCAAGTCGCAGGCGGACGTGGCGCGGCTCGTCCAGGAGGCGCTCGCATGAACCTGCTGACGATCTTCAAGGTGGCGCTGAAGTCGCTCGGCCGCAACCCGGTGCGCTCGTTCCTCTCGTGCCTGGGCATCGGCATCGGCATCGTCGCGGTCATCCTCGCGATGGCGATCGGCCAGGGCGCGAAGACGATGATGGTCAGGGAAATCTCGTCGATGGGCAACAACCTGATGATGGTCTTCCCGGAGCGGCGGCGCACGGGCGCGGTCTCGGGCGGCATGGGCCAGGGCCAGACGATGACCGCGAAGGACGCGGAGGCGGTCAAGAAGGAGCTCGCGCACCTCGTGCAGGGCGTCAGCCCCCAGGTGCGCACGACGGTCCAGATGATGTACGGCGCGAAGAACTGGGCCGGCAACGTGCAGGGCGTGTCGACCGACGTGCTGATGATCAGCAACTGGACGGTGACGGACGGGCGCTTCTTCACGGCGGACGAGGAGCGCGCGTGCGCCCGCGTCTGTGCGATCGGCACGACGGTCAAGGCCAACCTCTTCGCGGACGACGAGGATCCGGTCGGCAAGACGATCCGCCTCAAGAACATGACGTTCCGCGTGATCGGCGTCCTCGGCTCAAAGGGCGCGAACAACTGGGGGCAGGACCAGGACGACGTGGTGATGGCCCCGTACACGAGCGTGCAGCGCTACCTCCAGCGCTCGAAGTTCCAGAACATCAACATGATGAACCTCTCGCTCATCACGATGGACGACCTCGAGGAGGCGCGGCGCGAGGTGACGTCGCTCCTCCGGCAGCGCCACCACCTCGCGGACTACCAGGACAACGACTTCGAGACGCGCGACACGACGGAGATCATGAACACGATCGGCTCGGTGACGGGGATCGTCGGCGTCCTGCTGCTCATCTTCTCCGTCATCACGCTCATCGTCGGCGGCATCGGCATCATGAACATCATGCTCGTGAGCGTCACCGAGCGCATCAAGGAGATCGGGCTCAGGATGTCCATCGGCGCGACGCCGCTGAGCATCCTCACGCAGTTCTGCCTGGAGGCGATCGTCCTCGCGACGGTCGGCGGCGCGGCGGGCGTGGCCGTCGGCATCGGCGCGTCGTACGCCGTCGGCGCGCTCGCGGGCTGGCCGGTGCTCGTGGAGGTGTCGTCGGCCGTCTACGCCTTCCTGATCTCGTCGGTCGTGGGGCTCTTCTTCGGCTTCTATCCCGCCTACCGCGCCTCGAAGCTCAACCCGATCGACTGCCTGAGGTACGAATAGCCGTTCTTCAACCGTAACGAAAACGAAAGA
This sequence comes from Kiritimatiellia bacterium, assembly GCA_017463935.1. Taxonomy (GTDB): domain Bacteria; phylum Verrucomicrobiota; class Kiritimatiellia; order RFP12; family UBA1067; genus UBA1067. The sequence goes on along the minus strand of JAFUEM010000305.1, from coordinate 6,691 downwards.
AAAAGGAAACAGAACATGTCACTGAACATCGTCACCGAGATCGACAACCGCGTGAGCGTCCGCCACGTGCTCATGAGCGTGAGCGACAAGACGGGCCTTGAAACGTTCGTGCCCGCGCTCGTCCGGGCGTGCCCCGGCGTGAAGATCTATTCGACGGGCGGCACGTACACGAAGGTGAAGGAGATTCTCGGCGCGGACGCGGACCGGACGCTCGTCGCCGTCTCGGACTACACGGGCCAGCCGGAGATGCAGGGCGGGCTCGTCAAGACGCTCGACTTCAAGATCTACCTCGGGCTTCTCTCCGAGACGTACAACGCGGCGCACCAGGACGACATCAAGCGCCTTGCGGCCGTGCCGATCGACATGGTCGTCGTCAACCTCTACCCGTTCAGGGAGACGGTGGCGAAGCCGGGCGTGACGCCGGAGATGGCGCGCACCAACATCGACATCGGCGGGCCGTGCATGTGCCGCGCGTCGGCGAAGAACTACCTGCGCGTCGCGTCGGTGACGGATCCGCTCGACTATCCCGCGCTCGCGCAGGAGCTCGCGTCGCACGGCGGCACGCTGGGCCTGGACACGCGCTTTAGGCTGATGAAGAAGTCGTTCGCCCACACGGCGGCCTACGATACCGCGATCGCGCAGTTCTTCACGACGCGCACGTGGGAGGAAGTCGACAGGACCTACAACCAGCACTGAGGCGCCGGACATGCTGTTCGAGGCCTTCAAGAAGCACCGTGAAGAGCGCCCGCACGCGGCGGCGTTCCTGATCGCGTCGGGCGACCGGTCGCTGCCGGTCTCCTGGCGGCAGTTCACGGACGACATCTCGGCGGCGGCGTGGGTCATCGACAAGCACGCGCCGGGCGCGAAGATCGGCATCATCGGCGAGAACTCCTACGAGTGGATGGTGCTGCACGCGGCCTGCCTCTTCGAGGGCGCGGTCGCCGTGCCGGTCGAGCCGAGCCTCAACGCGGACGACATCGCGCAACGCCTCCGGTTCGCGGGCGTGTCGGTGCTCCTCCATTCCGCGCTCTACCGCGAGAAGGCGCACGACGTCGCGGCGAAGGTTCCGGGCCTCGCGACCGGCAGCTTCGGTTCGCGCAAGACCGACCTCATCATCCAGGCCGCGCTCAAGGCGATCGGGCTGTGCGCCCGCACGATCTGGGATCGCGACGCGGTCGATGTCGAGCGCACCGCGACGATGGTGTTCACGAGCGGCACGACGGCCGAGCCGCGCGGCGTGGAGCTGCCGATCAAGGCCATCGAGACGTTCGTGCGTTCGACGTCGCAGGCGCTGCCGATGCGGCCGGGCGACGCATCGCTCATGCTCCTGCCGCTCCACCACATCTTCGGCATCGCGGCGACGTACACGATGCTCGTCCACGGCGTCGCGCTCGGCGTCTGCCCCGACTTCCGCCGCATCTACGACGCGTTCGAGCGCTTCCGCGCCAACTTTGCGTTCCTCGTCCCGGCGCTCGCCGACATCCTCGCGGCGAAGATCGAGCAGCGCGGCAAAAGCGCCGAGGCGGCGCTCGGCCAGCCGATCGACTGGATCCTGACGGGCGGCGCGCCTCTGCCGCGGCGCACCTACGAGCGGCTGACGGCGCTCGGCGTCCAGACGATCGGCGGCTACGGGCTCACCGAGACGGCGGCGTGCTATTCGATGGCGGTCGCGGGCGACGCGCCGCACATCTGCAGCGCGGGCAAGGTTGCGCAGCTCGCCGAGGTCGAGACGAAGGTCTCGCCGGACGGGGAGCTGCTCGTGCGCGGGCCGTGCGTGATGAAGGGCTACTACCGCAACCCGGCGGCGACGGCCAAGGTGATCGACGCCGACGGCTGGTTCCATACGGGCGACGTCGGCCGCATCGACGCGGACGGCTACGTCTGGATCACGGGGCGGCTGTCGCGCACGATCGTCCTGTCGTCCGGCAAGAAGGTCGCGCCCGAGGAGATCGAGGAGCGGCTCTTGCAGCTGCCGGGCGTCCTGGAGGCGCTCGTCACGGGCGTCGGCGAGACGCGCGAGATCACGGCCCAGGTGTATGCGTCGATTCCCGAGGAGTCGGTGCGCCGGGCCGTCGCCGCGCTCAACCGGACGCTGCCGGTCTACCAGCGCATCAAGGCGGTCGTCGTGCGCAAGGAGCCGTTTCCGCGCACCGCATCGGGCAAGATCAAGCTGGGAGGCGGCTGATGTCGTCGAAAAAGAGCAAGGTTCTGATGCGCAAGTTGCGCCGTCCGTTCGAGTGGCTCGGCGTAGGACTCGGCTTTGCGGTCCTGACGAACGTCACGCACAAGGGACTCTTCCGCCTGTGCGATTTCATTTCGGCGGTCATGTACCGCTTCGACCGGAAGGGCCGCCGCCACGCGGTGGAGAATCTGGCGGCGATCTTCGGCGACGGGCTCGATCCGCGGCGGCGCGAAACGATCATCCGCGGCAGCTACCGCAACATGGCGCGGACGGTCGGCCACGCGTTCTGGACGTGCAAGCGGGCGCTCGCGCGCGTCAAGGCGACGGGCGAGATGAGCGCGTCTGGCCGCGCGTTCCTCGCCGCGCACAGGCCCGCGATCACTGTTTCGGGCCACATCGGCTGCTGGGAGATCCTTTCGCAGCTCGCGTTTCTCGAAGGGCACGTGATGATGTCGGTCGCCAAGGACATCGGCACGAAGGGCATGACGGAGATGCTGATGAAGGCGCGCATGTCGATCGGCCAGGAGATCGTTCCCGCCGCCGGCGCGTTCCGCGTCCTCATGCAGGGGCTGAAGGCCGGCAAGTCGCTGGGGCTGCTCGTCGACCAGGCGGTCAAACCGTCGGACGGCGGCGTGTGGATCCGCTTCTTCGGCCGCCCGCTCCCCGTCTCCGCCGCGCCGGCGTTCTTTGCGGCGAAGGGCAGGGCGCCGATTGTGACGGCATGGTCGCGGCCGCTCAAGGACGGACGCTACCGGTGCGAGACGATCAACTTCTACACGCCCGACCAGGCGCGCGACATCTGGGGCCTGACGCAGCGCATCGCGAAGGATCTGGAGGGCGTCATCCGCCGTCATCCGTCGCTGTGGGTGCTGAACTACAACGCCTTCCGCAAGACGCCGACGGCCGAGGAGCTCGCGAAGCTGGAGGCGAAGGAGCGGGAGGCGAAGGAAAAGGAGGCGGCGCGGTGAAGACGCTGCAGCTGGTGCCCGCGATGGAGCAGGGCGGCGTCGAACGCGGCGTCGTGGAGATGAACCGCATCCTCGTCGGCGCGGGTGCGCAGAATGTCGTCGTGTCGGCGGGCGGGCGGCTCGCGCGGCAGATCGTCGACGACGGCGGTCGCCACGTCACGCTCGACGTCAAGTCGAAGAATCCGCTCACCTATTTCATGCGCGCGGCACGGTTGCGCCGGCTGCTGATCGCCGAACAGCCCGATGTCGTCTGCGCGCATTCGCGCGTCCCGGCGTGGCTGTTCAAATGGGCGGCGCGCGGGCTGAACATTCCGTGGATCACGTTTGCGCACGGCGCAAATTCGATCTCGCGCTATTCGCGGGTGATGACGGCGGGCGATCTGACGGTCACGCCCTCGCGCTACATCGCCGACTACCTGAAGGATGCCTACGGCATCGACGAGAAGCGGCTGCGCGTCATTCCGCGCGCCATCGACCGCGACCGGTTCGACCCGGCGCGGCTGGACGCCGAGTTCCTCGCGGCGAAGCGCGTCGCGTGGGGGCTCGCCGCGCGCTGCCCGTTCGTCGTGATGGCGCTCGGGCGCATCACGCAGCTGAAGGGGTTCGACCATCTCATCCGCGCGATGGCCCTGCTCAAGGGCGAAACGACGGCCGACGGACGGTCGTTCCGGCTCGTTCTCGTCGGCGAGGCGGAGGCGCTGCGCAAGGATGTCGAAACGGCGCTCCGGCAGCTGACGGCGGATCTGGGCCTCGCGGCGGACGTCGTCTTTGCGGGCAATCAGGTGAAGGTGGCAGAGTGCCTGTCGCTCGCGGATTGCGTCGTGTCGGCGAATGTCGCCAAGCCCGAGGCGTTCGGCCGCTCGATGGCCGAGGCGCTGGCGATGGGGCGGCCCGTCGTCGCCAAGGCGTTCGGCGGCGCGCTTGACGTGGTGCGCGACGGCGTGGACGGTGTGCTGGTCGGTGCGGACGTCGGCCCGGCCGACGCGCCGCAGGCGTTCGCGGACGCGATCCGCAAGGTCGCCGGGATGACGTTCGGCGACCTGCGCGCATCCGCGCTGGAGCGGTTTTCGTTCGAGCAGATGGCGGCGCGGTCGCTGGCCGTCTACCGCGAACTCGCACGGGTGTTGTTTTGACAGAAAGGAAGGAAGTCGACATGAACAAAAAAGCCTGGCTGACCGGTCCCGCGCTGTTCGTCCTCTGCGTGGCGGCGCTTTTCGTCACGTGGGCGGTGATGGAACCGTCGGCGCTCATCCACGCGTTCGACCAGGGCGGTTTTTCGCCGTTCGAGCTCGCGACGCTGCCGGTCTACGCGGCGATCGTGCCGTTCGTCTGGTGGAAGTGCCCGTTCGGCGGCTCGCGGCGGCGGCGCACGCTCCTCTGCCTCGCGGTCAGCGTCGTCGCGGTGATGGCGATCGCGAAGGAGCTCGACCTGCACATCCGCGTGCTCGAATGGTTCTATCCCGACTATGTGTCGGAGGGCAGTCTCGTGCACGGCAAGCTCGTCAAGCCGGACGGACGGCCGCTCACCGGCACGCCGTTCAAGATGCGCGTCCTGACGAACGGCGCGGTGCCCGTCGGGATGAAGCTCGCGATCCTCTTCTACTTCGGGGCGTTCTTCGGCGTCTTCGCGGCGGGCTTCGCGTATCTCGGCTGGACGTGGGTGAAGGGTGTCCTTCGGTTCGAGCCGGCGGCGTGGGCGTGGGGCTGCTTCGGCGGCAGCGGCGTGGTCGTGCAGATCGCCGACCGCCTGCCCGCGTGGCTTGACCACCGCTTCGGCCTCGACAAGCACGCCGCGGGCGGCGCGACCGCCGCGTCGTCGCTCTGCACGTGCCTGGAAGAGGGCGGCGAGATGATGATCGCGCTCTTTGCGCTGTTGACGATCTATCTGGCGCACCGCGCGCGCGTGCGGGAGGGCGCGTCATGACGGCGGCGGACCTCAAGAGGACGGCGGACGAGCTCAAGCGGATCGCGGAGGACCTGCGCGCCGTCACGTCGCTCAAGTCGCCGGAGGAGCTGCGCAAGGCGACGGAGTATTCGGTGCGCGGCGTGCGCGCGGTGCTCTTCGGCGAGAAGGCGTTCCGCACCGATCTCGTCGTGTTTCTCGTGTGCGCGGCGGTGGCGAGCGCGCTGCGGTTTTACGACTGGATTTCGTGGTGCGAATGCGCGGTGATGATCTACACCGTCTTCATGGCGCTCGTGGGGGAGATCATCAACACGGCGATCGAGAAGACGGTCGACCGCATCTCGACCGACTACAACGAGCTGTCGGGGCGCGCGAAGGACATCGGCAGCGCCATCGTCTTCGTCTCCTTCTTCGGTGCCGGCGTCGCGTGGTTCGTGATCCTCTTCGGCGCGGCCCTGCGCTACTGGCACATCGGGTGACGTCGTCGCACGGGTTATGGGATTTGAGAATCTGAGCATTGTCGCGACGCAAGTCGGCGTTCTCTTCGCGCTGATGGCGGTCGGGTTCGCCTGCCGCCGCCTGAAACTCCTCGACGACGCGGCCGTCAAGGGCCTCGTCAACGTCCTCGTGCTGATCGTCACGCCCTGCCTCGTCATCGACTGCTTCCAGCGGCCGTTCGCGCCCGCGCAGCTCCAGTCGCTCGGCCGCGCGTTCGTCCTCGTCATCCTCGCGCACGCGGCGCTGATCGCCTTCGCGACCGCCTTCATCCGCCACCGCGCCGCCGATTCGCGCAAGGTGCTCCAGATGGCGACCGTCTTCTCCAACGCCGGCTTCATGGGCATTCCGCTCGAGCAGGCGATCTTCGGCGCGGATGGCGTTTTCTACGGCATCGTCTACGTTGTCGTCTTCAACATCCTCGTCTGGAGCTGGGGCTACTGCCTGATGCGCGGCCTCTCCGTGCGCGCGCTCGACCGCGCGCAGCTGCGGACGGTCTGCATCAACCCCGGCACGGTCGGCTTCGCCGTCGGCCTGCCGCTCTTCCTCCTCTCGGCGCGCCTGCCGACCGTCGTCGCGGCGCCCGTCGGCTTCCTCGCCGACCTCAACACGCCCCTGGCGATGCTCGTCATCGGCTACTATCTCGCCGGCGCGACATTCGGCCCCGTGCTGCACTGCGGCGGCGCCTACCTCGCCGCGTTCGTGCGCCTCGTCGCCTATCCGCTCGCGCTCGTCGCGGCGCTCTACCCGTTCCGTCACGCGCTCGACCGCACGATGATGCTGACGATCGTGACGGCGGCGAGCGCACCGGTGGCGGCGATGACGACGATGTTCGCCGCGCAGTACGGGCGCGACGTCGACCTGTCGGTGGGGCTCGTGAGCGCCACGACGCTCCTCAGCATTTTCACGATGCCGCCGGTGATCGCGCTGGCGATGGCCGTGCTGTGACAAACGAAAGGACGGAACCATGAATGAACTCTTCCGGCTCGACGACGCCGCGTGCGTCAAATGCGGCGCGTGCGTGCGCGACTGCGCGTTCAAGGCGCTCGCGCGCGGCGCGGACGGCGCGCCCGTCCTCGCGCATCCCGAACGCTGCATGCGCTGCCAGCACTGCTTCGCGATCTGCCCGACGGGCGCCGTCAC
>JAFUEM010000304.1 GCA_017463935.1 Kiritimatiellia bacterium | reverse complement strand
CTGCGCCGTCGGCGGCCTGTGCCGGCAGTATCTCGCGCGGCGCAGCATCTCCGTCACGGCGCGCATCGAGCAGATCCACGGCAACTTCGACGATCCCGACAGCGAGATCCGCGCGGCGCGCGCGGCGGGCGATTCCGTCGGCGTCACGATCCTCTGCGAGGTGCGCGGCGTCCCGGCGGGGCTGGGCGGCGCGCTCTTCGGCGGCGTGGACAACGAGCTCGCGGCGGCGATGTTCGCGATTCCCGGCGTCAAGGGCGTGGAGTTCGGCGACGGCTTCGTGGCGACGCGCCTCACGGGGAGCGAATACAACGACGCGTTCACCGTCGCGGACGGCGCGGTAACGACGGTGACGAACCGGCAGGGCGGCGTGCTGGGCGGCCGGACGAGCGGACAGCCGATCGTCCTGCGCGTCGCGCTCCGGCCGACGCCGACCATCTTCAAGCCGCAGCCGAGCGTGGATCTGGCGACGATGCTGCCGGCCGTCTGTGCGCTGAAAGGGCGGCACGACCCGTGCATCGTCCGGCGCGCGGTGCCGGTCGTCGAGGCGATGGCCGCGTTCGTGATCGCCGATCTGCTCATCGGCACCGCGGCCGTCGTGCCGCAGATCTGCCTGACGCTGACGGGCGCGACACTCGCGGAGGACGTGGCGCAGTTCCGCGCGCAGCGTTACTTCACGGACCTTGTGGAACTGCGCGTCGACAAGCTGACGGAAGCGGAACGCGCGCGCGCGGCGGACTTTCCCCGGATGGTGCCGGTGCCGGTCGTCCTCACGTTCCGACGGACGGCGGACGGCGGCGACTTCGCCGGCGACGAGGCGGCGCGCGTGGCGTTCTTCCGGCGGGTGTTGGCCGAACGCAGTTCGGCCATCTCCACGCCTGGTTTCGCCTATGTCGACTTTGAAGACGATTTTCGCAATGCGGAACTTTCCGCGTTGGCGCGCGCGGCGGGCGTGCGCGTGATCCGCTCGCTCCACGACTTCACGGGGCCGGTCCCCGACATCCTCGCGCGGTGCCGCGCGCTCAGGGGCGCGACGGACGAGATTCCGAAAATCGCCTTTCAGCCGCACTGCGCGGAAGACGTCGAACGTCTTTTCGCCGAGACGGCGAACGACCGCTCCTTCCCGCGCATCCTCTGCGCGATGGGCGAGCTGGGGCTCCCGTCGCGCGTGCTGGCGGCGCGCACGGGCTCGCTCTGGACGTACGCCTCCGTCGGCGGACTCGGCGCGATCGGCCACGTCACGCCTTTCGATCTCGTCAGAACCTACAACATCCGACAAGCATGAAAAAGTTTGCCGTCATCGGGCACCCTGTCGCCCATTCGCTTTCGCCGACGATGCATGCGGCGAATTTCAGATCGCTCGGCTACGACGCGACGTACGAGAAGTTCGACGTCGCGCCGGAGAACCTCGCCGCGTTCGTCCGCGAAAAGCAGCGCGAAGGCTACGCGGGGCTGAACGTCACCGTGCCGCACAAGATCGCGGTCATTCCGCTTCTGGACCGCACGGACGAATCGGTCGCGCGCTACGGCGCGTGCAACACGCTCAAGTTCGAGCCGGACGGGACGATCGCGGGCTACAACACCGACGTCATCGGTTTCGTGACGGGCCTCGCCGCGCACGGCTTTTCCCTCGCGGGGAAGAAGGTCGTCATCATCGGCTGCGGCGGCGCGGGGAGCGCGCTCGCGGCGTGCACGTGCTACGAGGGCGCGGCGGAGCTGAAGGTCGCGGATCTGCGCGGTGCGGCGGTGACGGCGCTCGTCGGGAGGCTGACGGCGCTCGGTCTCGGCACGCGCG
>JAFUEM010000303.1 GCA_017463935.1 Kiritimatiellia bacterium | reverse complement strand
GGCGCGGCGGCGACGGCGAGCGACCTGCCGGCGGGCGTGGAGCTGCCGAAGCCGGAGATCACGGGCATCAAGATCGACGCGGGCTACGTCTACGTGACGGTGAAGGGCGCGCCGTATCTTGGCTACGGCCTCGTTTCGGGCGACACGCCGGACGCGCTGACGGAGGCGCCGGCGGCGGAGCGCGCGGCGACGGGCGCGGAGGAGATCACGATCGTCACGCCGGCGAAGGCGGGCGGCGCGTTCTTCAAGGTCACCCGCTGAGCGGGCGGTGCTAGGCGGGCGGGGCCTGTCCCCGTCCGTCCTGAGGACGCGTGTTCACATTCTGAACACGCGTCTTCGCGTTTCTGAATACGCGTATCCGCACCTTGGTTGTGTTTTAACGCAGAGACGCAGAGACGCAGAGAGCGCAGAGCTGGTAGGGCTGCTTGTCCTCAAGCAGCCGCATCGACGAATCGCGGGCGATTGAGGACAATCGCCCCTACCAAGAGAAATCTTAAGAAAATCTTAAGACAGTCTTAAGATAAAATTAAGATTTCTTTTTCGTTTTTATGTCATACTATTCGCGTCTTGGCGGTCAAGGCGCGCTTCCTCGGCGCGTGCCGGACCGCTTGGATAAATCAAAGAAAGGAACACGCCAATGGAAAAGAAAAATGAAATTGTCGTCTATCAGCCGAATGAAACCATCCGGCTGGATGTCCGCCTCGAAAACGAAACGGTGTGGCTCAATCGCCAACAGATGGCTCAATTGTTTGGCCGTGACGTCAAGACAATTGGCAAGCATATCGCCAATGCGTTGTCAGAAGAATTGGCAGTTGCGGCAGTTGTTGCCGATTTTGCGGCAACTCAAAGAGAGGAGCATCCAACTGTCGCAAATTTTGCGACAGTTCAAAACGAAGGCGCGCGGCAAGTCGTCAGGCAAGTTGCCTATTACAGTTTGGATGTGGTCTTGTCCGTTGGCTATCGGGTCAAATCATCCCAGGGAGTCGTGTTCAGACGTTGGGCCAATACTGTCTTAAAGGACTATCTTCTGCGCGGCTATTCGGTCAATGCCCGGCTGAACCAGCTGGAAGACAGGACGGACCGGCGCTTTGCCCAGCACGACAGAGACATCGCCGAGCTGAAGGGCAAGGTCGATTTCTTCGTGCAGACGCAGACGCCGCCGTTGCAGGGCGTCTTCTACGACGGCCAGCTGTGGGATGCGCGGGCGTTCGCGGAGCGGCTGATCGCGCGCGCGCGGGCCTCAATCGTCCTCATCGACAGCTGGGCGACGGTCGCGACACTGGACATGCTCGCGAAGAAGCGCGCGGGCGTCGCCGTCACGGTCGTGACATCGGCGCATTGCGACAAAAAGGGCACGCCGCGCGCGTCGATCCTGCCGTCGGATGTTGAAAAGTTCAACGCGCAGTATCCGGCGCTTGCGGTGCGGTTCAGCGAAAAGTTCCATGATCGGTTCCTGATTCTGGATGACGCAGAACTTTATCTGATCGGTGCGTCGCTGAAAGACCTTGGCCGCAAGTGCTTTGCGTTCACCAGGCTGGACGCCGCCGAAATCCCCGGCCTGAAAGCAAGGATTTAAAAAATGGAGCAGTCCCCTCCGATCGCGGGCGATTGAGGACAATCGCCCCTACCAGACGATTGCGCGCATCTGTGCGGGGCCTGTCCCCGTGCGACCCATCGCGACCGTTCTAGACCGTTCGCTGCGCTCGCTCTGCTAGACCGCGCGGCACTTCGGCCACGCTGTTCTAGATTTTCTAGATTAGCTCGCGCCCTGCGCGAGCGTACTAGATGAGCGTCCGACAGGACGCGGTCTAGAACAGCGAGCAAAGCGAGCGGTCTAGCCCCTCT
>JAFUEM010000302.1 GCA_017463935.1 Kiritimatiellia bacterium | reverse complement strand
TATCTCGCTCGTCCTCAACAAACCGGACTTGTCGACCACTCCACAGGTGGTCTTCACGACCAATCCGAGGGTGAAAAGAGGCTGAAGGCCATTCCGCTTTTGCTAACTACAAATTTTCCGCTTTTGAAAACTACGCGACATGCATCCGATTCGCACTTGACGCGGCGCATCGCATTTTGATATACTACATCCCACTTCGTGATTGTCAGGTACTCAAGCGGTCAACGAGGGCAGACTGTAAATCTGCTGGCTAACGCCTTCAGTGGTTCGAATCCACTCCTGACAACCAGTTTTTTTGTGGCCGCGTGCAGTTTTCCGCGGATGGTTGCGTAAGAATGGCAAAGAAAAACGACAGCAGCATGAAGAAGGGCGCGGAGCCGCCGAGTCTGTTTGACAACCTTGACCTGTTTGCGGCGCCTCCGGCGGAGCCGGCCGCCGCGCCGCGCGAGCCGAAGAAAAGCGAAATCCCCGAACCGGCGCTGCCCAGGAGCGGGCTGACGGGCACGGGCCCGATGCGCGACCTCTACGACTTCAACTTCCGCCAGTATTCGGCGTACGTCATCTGCTCGCGCGCGATCCCGGCGGTGGAGGACGGCCTCAAGCCCGTGCAGCGGCGCATCCTGCATTCGCTCTGGGAGAAGGACGACGGGCGCTACACCAAGGTCGCGAACATCGTCGGCCACGCGATGCAGTACCACCCGCACGGCGATGCGTCGATCGGCGACGCGATCGTGGTTCTCGCCAACAAGCTGTGGGGCGAGGGCAAGGGCTATCTCATCGACGGCCAGGGCAACTACGGCTCGCTCTACACCGGCATGCCGCACGCGGCGACGCGCTACATCGAATGCCGCCTGACGGAGCTCGCGCGCAAGGAGGTCTTCAACCGGAAGACGACCGCGTTCGTGCCGAACTACGACGGCCGCAAGGAGGAGCCCGTCTATCTGCCCGCGAAAATCCCGCTCCTGCTGATGATGGGCGCGGACGGCATCGCGGTGGGGCTGTCGACGGCGATCCTGCCGCACAACTTCATCGAGCTGCTCGAAGCCGAGATCGCGCTTCTCCAGAAGAAGCCCTTCGCGCTCTACCCCGACTTCCAGCTCGGCGGCGTGATGGACGTCAGCGACTACCAGGACGGCCTCGGCAAGGTCAAGATCCGCGCGAAGATCGAGAAGGAGGACAAGACAAAGCTCGTCATCACGGAACTGCCGTGGGGCGAGACGACGGACAGCCTCTCCGCGTCCATCGAGGACGCGATCAAGAAGAAGAAGGTGCCCGTCCGCAAGATCCACGACCTGACGAGCGAGACGGTGCGCATCGAGCTGGAGCTTCAGACGGGCGCGAGCCCGGAGAAGACGATCGTCGCGCTCTATGCGTTCACCACGTGCGAGAAGTCGATCTCGTCGCGCCCCATCGTGCTGGAGGAGGGCCGGCCGAAGCTGATGACGGTCACGCAGATTCTGAAGTGCAACGTCGACCGGCTCATGGAGCTGACGAAGAAGGAGCAGGAAATCCGCCTCGGCGAGCTCGACGACCTCTTCCACGCGCGCACGCTCGACCGCATCTTCATCGAGGAGCGCATCTACAAGCGCATCGAGTCCGAAAAGACGATGGACGGCGTCAAGGCCACCATCGTCACCGGCTTCCAGCCGTTCCTGAAGGAGCTGCGCCGGGGCCTGACGGACGAGGACATCGAGCGCCTCCTGAAGCTCCAGATCCGCCGCATCTCGCAGTTCGACATCGACAAGAACCGCGAGGAGATCGACGGCATCCTGAAGGAGGAGGCGCAGGTGCGCGACAACCTGGCGCATCTGCGCGCGTTCGTGGTGAAGTACCTCAAGGGGCTCATCAAGGAGTACGCGAAGAAGTATCCGCGCTGCACGAAGGTCGAGTCGGGCGCGTTCAAGCAGGTGGACGTGCGCGCGATCACGGCGAGCGAGCTGACGGTCAGGTGGGACAAGGAGAACAACTACGTCGGCTCCGGCCTGCGCAGCGGCGAGGAGCTCTTCAAGTGCTCGTCGCTCGACGAGCTGATCCTCGTCTGGCGCGACGGCAGGTTCCGCAAGGTCCAGCCCGAGGAGAAGATTTTCGTCGACAAGGACCTGCTGGCCGTCCTGCGCTACGACCAGGAGAAGGACCGCGAGCGCGACTTCACGGCCGTCTACGAGGACGGCGGCTACAAGTTCAGCTACATCAAGCGCTTCCGCTTCGGCGGGCTGATCCGCAACAAGGACTACCGCCTCGCGCCCGAGAAGCCGAAGTCGCGCCTCCTCTTCTTCCAGGCGGGCTGCCCCGATACGATCTACGTCAAGTTCAAGCCGGCGAAGAACCAGCGCATCCACCAGCAGTACTTCCTGCCGAAGGAGCAGGTTGCGCGCACCAACCTCGAGACGGGCAAGTCCGAGCCGCAGGACGTGGTGCCGATCCGCGCCGCGTCGACGAAGGGCAAGCAGCTGACGACGAAGCCCATCGCGCGCATCGCCGCGTCGAAGGGGTCGTGGTGGGACGAGGCGGAGCCGCCGTCGAAGGGCATCCTGGACTAGCTTGATCACAAACGAAAACGCAACAGCAAAAGCAAAAGGAATGAACAGATGAGCGAAAAGCCAGAAGTGATGGAAGAGACGATCTCCGGCGCGATCGTGCGCCGGTATTTCGAGAAGCTGGAGTCCTACCTCGCGGTGGACGTGGCGATCGTGGGCGCGGGCCCGTCGGGCCTCGTGGCGGCGCACGACCTCGCGAAGGCCGGGCTGAAGGTGGCGGTGTACGAGTCGAAGCTCGCGCCCGGCGGCGGCACGTGGGGCGGCGGCATGCTCTTCAACGAGGTGACGGTCCAGAACGACGCGGCGGAGATCCTGCACGAGTTCGGCATCGCGACGCGGCCCTACGACGCGAACTACCACACGGTCGATTCGGTCGAGATGGCCTCGGGCCTCATCTTCGGCGCGCGCCGCGCGGGCGCGGTCATCTTCAACACCGTCAAGGTCGAGGACATCGTCATGCACGACGGCGTCGTCTCGGGCGTCGTCATCAACTGGAACCCGGTCGCGCGCCTGGAGATGCACGTCGACCCGATCGTCGTCACGAGCCGCGCGCTCATCGACGGCACGGGCCACCCGAGCGAGATCATCAACAAGGCCGTGAACAAGGCGGGCGTCAAGGTCGATTCCCCGACGGGCGGCATCCTCGGCGAAAAGCCGATGTGGATGGCCGACGGCGAGCGCACGACGGTCGCGAACACGAAGCGCCTCTACCCCGGCCTCTACGCCTCGGGCATGGCGGCGAACAACGTGCAGGGCGGCTTCCGCATGGGCCCGATCTTCGGCGGCATGCTGAAGTCCGGCCGCAAGATCGCCGAAATCGTCAAGGCCGACCTCGGCAAATGACCGACTTCGGCTTCTATCTCGTCATGACCAACCCGCGCGTCGGCTATGCCGATTGCGCGGCGGCGGCGGTCAGGGCGGGCGTCGGCATCATTCAGCTGCGGATGAAGCATGCCGCGCGCGAGGAGATCGTCCGCGCGGCGCGCGCGGTGCGCGCGGTGACGCGCGGCACGGCGACGCGCTTCATCGTCAATGACGACCCGTCGATCGCGGCGGAGGTCGGCGCGGACGGCGTGCACGTCGGCCAGGACGACATGTCCGTCGCCGAGGTCCGCGCGCGCTTCCCGTCGCTTGGAATCGTGGGCCTGTCGACGCACAGCCCCGCGCAGGCGTTGGCCGCGATTCCGCAGAAACCCGACTACATCGGCGTCGGGCCCGTGTGGGCGACGCCGACGAAGGACATCCCCGACCCGACGCTCGGCGTGGCGACGGCGCTTGAGATGATCCGTTCCGTGCCGTTCCCGGCGGTGGCGATCGGCGGCATCGACTTCGCGCGCGCCGAGGAACTCGTCCGCGCGGGCGCGCGCAACTTCGCCGTCGTGCGCGCCGTCTGCGCCGCCGACGATCCGTATGCGGCGATGGTCCGGCTCAAGGCGCTGACGGATGGCCGCTGACGAACAGCTCGACGCGCTCCGGCGCAACCTGGCGGCGGCGGGCTCCGTCGCCGTCGCGTTTTCGGGCGGCGTCGATTCCACCTTTCTGCTCGCCGTCGCGCACGACGTGCTGGGCGACCGGGCGGTGGTGGTCACGGCGCGTTCGGCGACGTTTCCGGCACGCGAGCTGGACGACGCGCGGCAGTTCTGCCGCGACCATGCCATCCGCCACGAAATCCTCGACTTTGACGCGCTCGCCGTCGACGGCTTTGCCGCGAATCCGCCCGACCGCTGCTATCGCTGCAAGAAGGCGCTCTTTTCCCGGATGATCGCGTTCGCGCGCGCGAACGGCCTCGCGCAGGTCGTCGAAGGCTCGAACGCGGACGACGACGGCGACTATCGCCCCGGGCGGCGCGCGATCCGCGAGCTGGGCGTCGCGAGCCCGCTGC
>JAFUEM010000033.1 GCA_017463935.1 Kiritimatiellia bacterium | reverse complement strand
GTTGACATCCGCCTTCGCCTGAAGGAGGTGATACGCCTCGCCGAGGTTCTGCGGCGTATCGAAGCTCTTGTCGGCGTGGTCGAGCGCCGCGGCAAAATCGCCGCGCGCGAGCGCCTTGAAGCCGAGTTCGAGATGCGCGCGCGTGTACTGCTTGAGCACCTTGCCCTCGCCGCCTTCCCACGGATGGAAGCGGTGCTTCGCAAGAATGTCCAGCGCCTCGTCGTGGCGCGCGAGGTCGTTCAGGCACGTGACATACTGCACCGTCGCATCGTCGCGCGAAAGCACGAGCCGCCTGTGCGCTTCGAGGAACGCGAGGCGCTCGGCCACGGCGACCTTGCACTTTTCGCGCAACTGGTCGTATTCCGCGACAAGGCGCGCGTCCGTGGGATCGGCGGCCATCGCGCGCGCGTAGGCTTCCATCGCCGCCGCACCGTCACGGCGCACGTTCCAGAGCGCGACGCCGAGGTTGCGCCAGGCGGTCGGGAAGTCCGGCGCGAGCTTCGTTGCGCGTTCCCAGCACACGAGCGCCTCTTCGTGGCGCTTGCGATCGTAGAGCCAGTTGCCGAGCGCGTAGGCAACCTTGTAATCCTTGAACCCGCTCGCCTCGTCGCACCACGTGAGCGCGAGGTAGTCTTCAAGGCGCGACGGGAAGAAATATTCGGGCGTGCCGCGCGCGGCGGCTTCGGCAAGGAGCGCCTTGTCCTGCGCGATGTAGGCGAGGACGTAGAGACCGAGTGTATTCAGCTTTGTTGTTTTCAGCTTGGCGATCGCCAGCGGGCGCTGCCCCATCTCCACGAGATCGTAGGCGGCGTCTATCGCCATCTCGGGATCGAACGGCTTCTTGACGAGCGCGGAAAGATCGCGCGTCGCCAGCATCTTCGCCTTCTCGTTGCGCGCGTCGGTGACGAGCGATTCGGCGGCATGTTCGCGCGCCTTCTCCCAGTCGCCGCGCCGCGCGTCAATGGTGGCGAGGCGGTAGTAGCCCGCCGCGCGGAACTCGCCGTTCCATGTCGCTTTGAAGTAGCACGGATAGGCGCTGTCGAGCTTGCCCTGAAGGTCGCGCGCCAGGCCGAGGTAATAGAGCGCCTCGCCGGTGTAGGGGTTGGGCTGGCGGCGCGTCTGACGCTTGACGGCGCGGACGAGGTGCGCTTCCGCCTCTGCGAGAAGACCGCGCGAAATGAGCCGCTTGCCATAGAGCGTGTGCGCGCGGCTGTCCTCGGGGTCGCGCCGCAGGAGCTCGTCGAGATACGCTTCCGGCAGACGCGTCGGATGGCGGTACTGGTCGAGGTGCTCCGCCGTGATGAAGAGTTCGTCCGCGCTCGCGATGTCGGCGGGTGCGGGCGGCTCGGTGGCGACGTCGCGCATCGGCACGTCGCCCGGCTCGGCCCACGACTGGTTGATGGGCTGCTCGGTCGGCGCACGATTGGCGAAAAATGAAATCAGTTCCGCGCCGTCCTTGCGCACGACGATCGACGGCGCGTCCGTCATGAACACGACCGGCGCGCCGATCTTCAACTCGGCCTTGTGCGACTGCTCGCCCAGAACGACTTCGACTTCGCCGAGATTCTCCGCCGCGACAACGCCCGCCCTGCCGCCGCCGAGCGACACGGCGAGGCGCGTATTGGCGTTCTTCACGGGGCCGAGGTTCTTGTACGGCCACCAGTACTGGCTGAACACCTTCGTCTCGTAGGGGAGCAGATACGTGAAGTCGGGCTGGTTGTCGGTATAGACGCCGGCCATCAGCTCCACGTAGGGTCCGCTGTCGTCGGTCAGCTCGTGGTCCCACGCATACCCGAACGGATGGTTGCCCCACGTCCACTGCTTCTTGCCGGGCGCGATGTGGCGGTCGGCGACATGGACGAATCCGCCGTGCGCCGCGTGGTCGTAGCCGCCGAAGAAATCATATTCCGTCGCGCAGACCATGTAGGAGGTCGGGACGGGGATGTTTTTGTACCACGCGAGGTTGTTCGCGCCCGGACGCTTCGTGTAGTCGACGCCGTAGTAGAAATTGTTCGCCTCCGGGAAGCTCGACGTCGCGCGCACGGCGTGGTCCGCGACGTAGGTCACATCTGCCGGGAAGAAGCTTTCGTACTGGTCGTGCACCTTCGCCGCGACGTTCGCCCACCAGAGGAACGTCTGCGTGAACGGCGTACGGTTGTAGAGCCGCGCCTTGAGCTCGACGACGGACGAATCCGGCCTGAGGCAGATGCCGTGGCGGCCCTCCAGCCGGTTCAGCGGATCGTGGTCGCTCATCCACACCGTGATGCTGCCGTCTTCGCCGTGCTCGATCTCCACCGCGGTCGGCATGAACGTCGCCGGGCGGTGGTGCTGCGGCCAGTTGAATTCGACGCCGCCCGAAATCCACGGCCCCGCGAGGCCGACGAGCGCGGGCTTGATGACGTCGTTGCGGTAGAAGAAGTCGTAGTCGTTGTTCGTCTTGTCCTGTCCGATGTAGATGCGCCCGCCGAGCTCCGGCAGCAGGACGACGCGCGTGTAGTCGTTTTCGAGCGTCACCGCGTCGTATTCCTTCATCACGGGCTCGTCCATCACCTTGTCGATGAACGGCACGGGGTAGACCTTGCCGCACGAGCCCTGATAGACGCGCTTCTCGAAGAACATCGGGTTCTTCTCCGGCGCGCCGACGGGATATGTCTTGAGCGCCATCGGGCCCCGCGAGACCGTGACCGCCGCCAGAACTTCGGCAGCCGCACAAGCGAAAGCCGCCGCCAACAGGAATTTGTCGTGTTTCATGCGACCATTATACCACACGACGGCGTTCCGGCAGAACCGCGAAAACATGCACAACCGGCGGTTTCACATGGATTATTCTGCTACGGCGCGCGGTCCCGCCCGCACGACCGACCCGGACACGGACTCAGAGACCCGAGTTCGACAGAACCCGAGACGCGGCCTTCAACCAGTCTGACGAGCCGCCCCTGCGGGCCGCCGCGCTCCGCCTTGAACAGCTTGTTGCCGATCGCAGGTATGACATGGTAAACGCCGACGCCAAGTTCGTACGGCATTGCGTACAGATAGTTGTCTGGTCCGTCCTTCGGAGAACCGACGCCCATGTACAGCCCTTCCCCAGGGATGCATAAAATATGTGAAGCCTCCTTGCCGGACGCGCCGACAGCGACTTCCATCCATTTCGCCTCGAACCATCCCTTGAAGGGACGCTCCCACGAAACACCCGGCACGGCATCGTTGTATACGTCTTCCCACACGCCCCACTTCGGCCCGCGCATCCTGTTGCGCCAGATGCGGTCCGGGCCGCGTCCGCACCAGCGTTTTGAGACGAGTTGCGCGTCGCGCGCCGAAAATGGGAAGTCGACCCCGAGCACATCAACCGCGTTCGTGCAGGAAATCGTCCAGGCGTATGTCACGCGCGCGTCGGCGTTCGTCGTGACCGTCCACTCGAACGACGCTTCAACAGGTTCGTAGCGGCTCCCCTTCGTCTCGCCGACAAGCCGCCAGGCGATGAGACGCGGCTCGGGGATTGTGAACTCGCCGCCGCCGCGACGCGGCGGCTCGTCTTGCATCTCACCGTCTCCCTCGCCCCCAAAAATCGCGCGCACTGTTGCGCAGCTTCCGCCCTCTTCGCCGTTCGGACCGACGAGCCCGTCCGGCGCGAGGTTGCCGCACGCGTCGTATCGTCCGAGATCGTCGCGCCACTGCGCCTCGTCCTTCAGCGCCCAGAGGAAGCCGCCGACACCGTTCGGATAGCGCATCATCGTCGTCCAGAAGTCCTCGAGCCCGGCGCCAAGTCCGCCGTCGTAGAGCCCGTGCTGAAATTCCGTCGGCATGAAAAGCTCGCCCGTCTTCAGCTTCTTAACAAGACGGTCGTAGTCGGGATAGTGCTTGGTATCGATGCCATCATGGAACGCCCACGGATGAAGCACGGCGCGCTTCTGGAGATCGATCTCCTTGAACATCGCGTCAAGCTCGGTGTTCCATCCGCCTTCGTTTCCGTTGGACCAGAAGATGACGGACGGATGGTTGTGGTCGCGCTCCAGAAAAACTTTCAGATATTCTCGTCCGAGTTCCGTCCGGATCGGTTTCTGCCAGCTGCAGAATTCATCTTCAACATAAATTCCGAGTTCGTCGCAGGCATCGAGGAACGCTTCGTCCGCAGTGAGGTGCGCAATCCTTACCGCGTTCATGTTGAGCGACTTGATGAGCCGGGCGTCCGCGTCGTTCATCTCGCGCGTCAGCGTGCGCCCCGTCCGCGCGTTGAACGTCTGGCGATTGACACCTTTGACGACGATCTTCTTCCCGTTGACATACACACCGTCGCGCGGCCTGACTTCGACGGTTCGGAATCCAAACCGCTTCGTGACGGAATCAACCACATTCCCGTTTTCGTCCTTCAGCTCGAAAACCCGCTCGTAGAGCTTCGGATGGTCGACATCCCACGTCTCGATGTTCGTCCATTTCTCATCAATCGTCTCCTCTCGACCGTCGCTCGCCCGCACGACCGCATGGAGCGTGCCGTCGGCACGCGCGTCGATGCGCACGCACTCGATATGCAGCTTCGGCACGGCGCGGAGCGAAACGGAGCGGAAGATGCCGCCGTAGTTCCAGAAATCGCATCGCCGCTCGCTTCTGTTCACGCTCGCATCTGAAGATTCCTTGCCGCAGTCGATTTCAAGCGTGTTCTCACCGCCGTAGATGACGCAGTCCGTCACATCAAGCTCGAACGGGAACCACGCGCTGTGATGCGGCGGAAACGCGACGCCGTTCACCTTCACGTTCGCCTCGGTCATCACGCCTTCGAAACGGAGCTTGACGCATTTCCCGCGCCAATCGGACGGCACCGTGAACGTGCGCGAATAGAGCCCGTGTTCGTCGGCGGGCTTTTCGTGTCCGTGCCACTTGTCGCCGAACTCGATGTTGTAGCCGTACTGCCACGTTCCGAATCCCTGCGTCTCCCAGCACGACGGAACCGTGATCGTCGTCTTCTCGCCCGCGCGCCGTCCGCCCGTCACCTCGAACGCCCACTCGCCGTCAAGCGAAACCGTCTCGCGCATGTCAGCGGACTTCTGCTCGTCTGCGACACGAATGTCGATTGATGCGGAAGGAATATCCGGTGCGGATACGACAAGCCTCGACTCTCCTTTCGCGCGCGCCGCGAACGTCACGACGGTTGCACTGCGCGGCGCAGCCTCGGCGAATGTGGCGACGCGCACGTCTTTCTGCGCTTTCACCCATTGAAGATGTTTGCGCAGCTCGTCTGGATTCTCCCAGGCGTCATAGCCGCGTGCCATGCCGTGGATCATGAAGACCAGCCATTCGCCGTTCTTCCTGGCCTCATCGACCAGCTTATTCATTCGCTCTGCGGTCATCTTGCCGCCCGCGGCCTTCTGGCGCATCCGAAAGACGGGAAGCCCTGCTTCCTTGGCGAGCTCGCGGACATCCGAGCCGTCACCACCGGTTTTCGCATTGTAGGGCGCGGCGAAGCTGCAGCATTCCACGCCGGCATTCTCCTTCAGCGCGATCTGGTTTTTCTGTATATCATCAAGGATCACCGCGCGGTCCATTCGTGAATATTTCCCGTGCGCCCAGCCGTGACTGGCGATTTCCATACCGCCGTCGGCCATTTCGCGGACCTGCGCCCATGTCATGGTCGGCGTGTGCGATTCTGCCTTTGACCGCATACCGTCCGGATTGCCGATCTTCGAGCCGATGATGAAGAATGTCGCCTTCAGCCCGGCTTCGCGAAACATCGGATAGGCAAGTTCATATTGGTCGAGAAGTCCGTCGTCGAACGTATATGTGACAATGCACTTCGGCGTGGACGCCTTTCGGGAAGGTGCCGTTTTTATGAATTCCCCTTCGGAAAGTTCCATGACTTCGCAGCCCGGCAGGCGCAAGGAGGCAGTGGTGCCCGGCGGGACGACAACGCGATATTTTACCGCGCCGTCGCTCTCGTATTCCCACTCGCTTTCGATTGCGCCGAAATCGGTTTTGTACTTTGCGCTGACGCGCCCCAGGCGTTCGTCCGGCTCCGGTGCGAGCGTGAAATGCCGCCAGCCGCCGCAGGGATCGGGCTTGATGCCGGCCGCATGTTCGAAGAGCCAGCCGACCACCGCGCCATATGCATAGTGGTTGAACGAGTTCATGCGCACGTCGCCGAAACCTCCTTCTTTCGTGTAACCATTCCAACGCTCCCAAATCGTCGTCGCACCTTGATCGACGGAATAGAGCCACGACGGGAACTCCCGCTGAAGAAGAAGCGTGTACGCAAGTTTGGATTCGCCGATCTCGGACAGCACCTCGCAAACAAGCGGCGTTCCGAGGAATCCAGTCGCAAGCCTGTCGCCGTTGGCATGGATGGCGTCGACAAGGGCGCCGGCAATCTTCTCGCGGTCGCCAAGTCCGAGCTTCAATGCGAAGAGCGCCGGAGTCTGCATCCCGTCGAAGAGGTCGCAAAGCGTCCCGTCCTGCCTGAACCATGTCGAAAGTATCCGCTCCTTCGTCTGCCGCGCAAGGTCTGCATAGTCCATTCCTTGCTCAAGCGAAAGTGCCGCGGCGAGTTCGGACATCTTCAGCGCATCGCCGTAGAGGTGGCAGGCGTTCAAGAAGTTCTGGTAGGAAAGGTGGTCTTCCGTGTAGCCGCCATTTGACCAGCGCTTCGACTGATCGACTGAGAGCTTCTCGAACGAAAGCCAGTCGCAGAGAAGCCAGTTGCCGCGCTTAGACACGTAGCCGTCTTTGGCAATGCGGGCCATGTAGCGCTCCATGACGTCCCAATCCTTGCGGACAAGTTCCGCATCGCCGAACTGCCGCCAAAGCGTCCACGGAACGATGACCGCCGCGTCGCTCCATCCCGCTATCGGGCCGTTGTCTCCGAACACTCCGACCGGCACGACGTACGGCACTACGCCGTCCGCATGCTGCGTGTCGCGGACGTCCTGCATCCACTTCGCAAAGAATCCGCGAACGTCCGCAAAATAGCAGGCCGTTTTCGCGAACACCTGCGTATCGCCTGTCCATCCGAGGCGCTCCGTGCGCTGCGGGCAATCGGTCGGAACGGAGAGATAGTTGGACAGCATCGACCAGTAGGCGTTCTTGACGAGGCGGTTCACGCGCTCGTCGCCAGTCTCGATTTCGCCGCGCTCCATTTCCTTGGAAATCGACGAGACTGGCACGGACGCTATGGCGCACAGCAGCGGCTTGTCGGCGGAGATCGCAGCGTAGCGGTAGCCGTAGAACGTATGCAGCGGATGGCAGTGTTCCATCGTGCCGTCCGAACGCGCACCGCCCTTGCAGACATACTCGAACGTGGCGCTCGCGCCGCGCATGTTTGCGAGATATACGCTGCCCTTCGGCCCGTCGCCGTGATGACCTGCCACGCCGTCGTTCAGCATTTCGCCAAGTCGCACAGTCACTCTCGTGCCCGGCTCGGCGGAAAACTGCATGTTGGGAACCGCCGCGCAGTTCTGTCCGAAATCAACTATGTTCGTTTC
Source organism: Kiritimatiellia bacterium (assembly GCA_017463935.1). Taxonomy (GTDB): domain Bacteria; phylum Verrucomicrobiota; class Kiritimatiellia; order RFP12; family UBA1067; genus UBA1067. The sequence continues at coordinate 7,215 of JAFUEM010000033.1, read as the reverse complement.
GCCCGGCTTGATCTTGAGGCAGAACGGCACAGGCTTGCCGTCCTCGAAACGGTGGCACAGGATTAAATCGCTGCGCATGACTACGGGCGGGCCGATTCGTGGCGAAACCTCCCCCTTGAATTCGTCGGAGACCTTCGCCGCCTCCCAATGTGCAGCGTCGGTGATGACGCTTTTCGTCGCATCGTAAGATTCCCCTTCCCATATCCCGGCCTTCACGACTGGCGTATCGGTGGTGACAAGCCACGATTCGTCGGTGGGGATTTCAGTGACGGTTCCATCGTCGTGCGTCAGCGTCAGCACGCCGCGAAACGCCGGCCACGTGCCGCCGAACTTTCCCGCAATTCCGTCGCACCACCATCCGCTCGTGACAATGGCGGAAAGGACGTTCGTCGCACCGGCCGCGCAATTCCACTTGTCTGTTATATCTATCGTGATTTCATGGCGGCGCTTCTTGAAATGCGTGTAGCCCGGCATCAGGATTTCCGATTCGTCCGGCGACGACGTTACGCGCTTCATGTTCACGATCGGCGTGAAAACGCCAAGCCCCGTCACGCGCCATACGGCATTCGTGACATTCTTTTCATTCACAACCTCGCGCCGCACATACGCAGGATGCGCCCCATTCTCCGGCCCGGCTCCAATAAACATTGCGTCGTGAGGTGCGGGTTTGAGTTCGATGTAGTCGATTTCGGGGAGCGCGACGCCATCGCCAGAAAGTCGTATCTCATTGACTCCGGCGTGCAGCTTTACGCGTGTGCCGTTCGCACGAACGCCATTGACGACGACAGCGGGCTTTGCGCCCTCGCCAATAGTTGCAATGGAAAGTTCATAGTCGCCACCGTTCCGGCTCCACACGCGGCGGAACACGATATCGTTGCCTTCGCGTCCGCCTGCGCCGGAAACGACCATGCCGCCTGACGCGTCTTTTGATTTCTTGTAATATGCCGTTCGCGCCTCGAGCGCGTCGCGCAGTTCCTGATAGAGCGGCAGATATGCGCTTTCCGCCTCGTAGCGCACCCGTTCGAGGCGTCGATCGGCCTGTCGCACGAATACCGCCGCGCCATGTGCAGGGACGCGAGCTTCGCAAAGCGGTCCGGCTGACCGCGATGAGGTCGCGCAGCCCGTCTCGCGCGTATCGAACGCGAGATCCACTTCCGCCGCTTCGATGCGCATGTTCTTTTCCTCATCGCTTAGGTTGAGAAAGAGGATTGCCCGCTTGGTGCCGAATGCTTCGCCGATGTCGCGCGCGAGAATGTAGGCGTCTCCATCGCGCCGGACGACAGTTCCCTGCGGCTCTGCCGTATCCTGGTTGAGCGCAATCAGCTCCTTGTCCGCAAGAAGTTCGCGAAGGCGCGCGTCGGCTTTCACCTTTTCAAGATCGCAGCCGATGAGAAGCGGCGACGACATGAAGCACCAGGCGGCGAAGTGCGTGTAGTCTTCGACTTCCGTCATGCCGCGCCCGACCTCCAGCATATCCATGTCGTTGTAGTGTCCGGGACTGGCGTATGCGCCGAGATACAGATTCTGCTTGATGATATCCTTGACCGAACTCCAGCGCGGGCGAATGTCGTGGCTGATGCGCCAGCTGTCCGCGAGTTCCGCCGCCCAGGTGCCCGGGAAATCCCAACGGCAGATGTTCATGCGCACGCTCGGCTTCACGGCGTCGATTGCACGGCGTATTGCGGTGTAGCGCTGGCGCTCATCGAGGGCGAGCTTGTCGAAATTCTGCCGCGGGTCGCCGCCGCAGAAATCCACCTTGATGAAATCGAAATCATGCTCTCGGAAATAGTAGTCGGCGTCATCGTCGTCATGGCGGTAGAATCCGACGCCGATTCCAAATGCATCCTTGTCCCAGAAGCTGCCGCACGTGTTCGCGCCGCCGTCAGAGTATATGCCAGCCTTGAGGCCAAGCGAATGTATGCCGTCCACAACGCCCTTGAGTCCGTTCGGGAAGCGATCGGGATGCGTTTTGAGACGCCCGGCTGCATCGCGTCCGCCGAAGAAACCGTCGTCAATGTTAACATGGTTGTAGCCACAGTCCTTCAGCCCCAGCTCGACCAGAAGCCGCGCCTGCTTCATAATCAGCTCTTCACTGATGTTGACGCGGTACGTGTTCCAGCTCGACCACCCCATGAGCGGCGGCGGCGCATCTGCCAGTTCACCATGTCCTTCGAATGATAGACGGGCAGTCCGGGCGAGAGCGAGAAACGGGATGTCTCGATGTAATAATCCTCTCCGACGCGGCAGATCGTCGGGTTGGGATTCCCGCCCGAAAGAAGCGGGGGGCGCGGAAATCTGCGTGACATCTTCGGCGCCGCACGACGCCCCGGCTCCCGCGGCAAAAAAGGCTGCCGCGATGACAATTCCAACAGAATGCATTATTGAATAAGACATTTTCATGACTCCATTATATCAAAACCGGCGTTGGCATTACATACCCTCTCGGGTACAGAACAAGACACACATTCCGTAGCTACTATGGGGTCTGCCTCCTTGACTGAGCACGCTTGGGATGCGCACAGGACGAGGCAAACCGCGCACAGGATCGCGGTCTTCCCCGGCGACGACACGGCCGATCTGTCGCCATCGAACCTCGAGCGCACCGGCCTTTGTCGGCGCGCCGTCGAGCGAACGTTCGCCGTCGCCCTGCCGGACCGGCTGGAAGTAGAGGTGCAGATGCCGTCGCTCCCGCCAGAGGTCGTCGTCGATGGACGGCTCCCACGCGCCGAGCGGTTCTTTGGAGAAATCGACCGTGCGCCAGTCGCCGGAATCGATGTCGTCCGTCACGTATGCCGAGGCGCGCGAGCCGCGCTCCGCATCGCGGAAAAGGACGGCGGCGAAATTCCCGTCCGTCACGATGCGCGGACGCGAGACGGGAATCGCCTTCGTGCCGCCGCCGGCGAGACGGAAATCGAGCGTGCGCTCCGGCAAGCGCAAGACGCGCCAACCCTTTCCGTCATGGCGGACGAGGCGGTACTGGACGGCCTTGTCGCCCTTCTCGCGCCAGTAGGTGGCGATGGCGGGATGCGAGGCGGCATCGGCGGCCATGCCGGTCTGGTTGATGAGTTCCGAACGCTCGGGGATGCGCAGGGCGTATTCGGCGGTCGCGGCGGTGATCGGCAGCGCGTAGGGTGTGCCGTCGGTGCGCTCCCACGAAACGCCGCCGTCGCGGCTTCGTGCGTAGCACAGGTCGTGGTTGGTGGCGACGTCCGGCGTCCGGCGCCACACCCACGAGAGGTGGATCGCACCGGCCGGATCCGTACACATCTGCCAATAGGGGTTCTGACGGCCTTCGCCGTCGATGAGCGAATCATGAAGGCGCGTCCAGCGGCGCTCCTTCGTCGAATAGCGGTTCATCACGAGATTCCCGCTGCCGCTCATGCCGTCACGGAAGACGAAGACAAGCCCGCCGTCCGCCAGGCGGTGGAACTCCGGATAAGTGACGTTCCCCTCGCCGCTGCCGGTCATCGGTTCCAGCGGACCGAGCTCCAGCGCATCGGGCGCGACACTTCGGGCATACTTCAGCGGGGCACCGTGGTGATCGAAGGAAACATGCAGGTAGCCATCGCCATCGACCGCCATCGAAATCGAATTGTGCGCGTCGCGCACGTTGCCGCGATACGGCGTGCGCCGCGTCGTGAACGGTTCACCGGACGAAATGACACGCCGTCCCAGCACGAGCCAGCCTTCAGCATCGTAATACGAGATATACTGAATGTCGCCGCGCGAACACAGCGAAGAAGAACGGAAGATTGTCGCATTCACGCTCGTGGACGCCCATGCCTCGCCGGCCGGAACGAAAACGGACGATACGCCGAACCCGGCGGAGACAGGGAAAACCAGCGCCAGCACACCGGCGAATACGGCTGCGGATCGATACGAATGCTGTCTTTTCATAATAGGTGCTCCAGTTTGGCCAACCCATCAAGGGCGAGTTGCATCTAAAGCGAGCGCGGCGCAGAAGCGGAACGGCCCCTCGGGATAATCGACGCGGCCGGCGAGGTCGCGCACCTTGACGTAACGCGCGGGATCGTGCGGACGGTCGAGAAGCGCGAAGTACGTCTGCGCCGGGTCCGTCCAGTCACCGGCGATTAGTTCGTCGCGCCGGAAGCGCGTCGGCAGTCCGCGCGCGTCCAGATCGGCGCGGCAGGAAAACGTCTCGCGCCCGAGCGGACACTTCGTGCCGCCGTCCGTCATGCGCATACCGAGAAACACGGCGCGCCAGTCGCCGCCGGGCATCTGAACGAGGTCGGCGTGTCCGAACGCCTGAAGCGGCGACGTGCGCCCCCAGTCCTTCGCGGTCAGGACGGGATTGCCTGCCGTGTGGACGTACGGCCCGGTCACGCAGTCGGAGACAAGTGCGATTTCCTCGTGTCCCCACGCAGTTCCGCCCTGCGCGTGCAGGAGAAGATACGTGCCGCCGATCTTGTAGAGGTGCGGCCCTTCCGCGAACGCGGGCGCGTCGCCGAAGCCGTCCGTGAGAATATGCTGTTCGCCGAACAGATGCCCCGTCGCAAGGTCGATGCGCTGCATCCAAATCTGGCAATGTCCGCGCCACTTCTGCTGCGCGGGCTGCCGGTTCGAAAGATACCACGCGTCGTCGCCGTCGAAGAAAAGCGAACCGTCGATGCCCATCTTCGCATCGATCTTCAACGGCCTCGACCACGGCCCCTTCGGATCTGTCGCCGTCAGCAGATAGTTCTCCGCCTTCTTGAATCCGTCGTGCCAGGTGACGGTCAGGTAAAACGTTCCGTCATGATGGCGCAGCGTCGGCGCCCAGATGCCATCGTCCGGCGTTTTGCACGGCCACGATTCGTGCCAGGCGTGCGAGACAATCTGCCAGTTCACCATATCCTTCGACTGATAGACGGGCAGGCCGGGCGCGAGCGAGAAACTGGACGTCACGATGTAATAATCCTCTCCGACGCGGCAGATCGTCGGGTCGGGATTCCCCCCAGAAAGAAGCGGGGTCGCGCAAATCTGCGCGGCACGTTCGGCACGGCACGAGGCTCCACCGCCCGCAGCAAACAGTGCGGCCGCAACGACGGCAGATAAAACTTTCGTCATGGAATCTGCCCTTTCTTCTGGACGGTTACGCGGCCGTCGGGATGGAGAAGCTCAAGTTCATAGCTGTCGCCCTGCCAGGACAGATTCTGGACCTTGATCCCGCCTGGGAGCAGCAGCCCCGCGATGCGCCCCTTCGTCCAGGACGCGGGCTTCGCGTTCAGCACCTGAAAACCGCCGTCCGGCCCCTTCGTGATGAGCGCGTCGGCGATGATGCCGGGGAAGCCGCCGGAGATGTCGATGTTGAAGAGCCAGCCCGGATCGTGCAGCGTGCCGAGCGCATCGGTGAAGTACGTCTCCTGCAGCAGCCGGATCGCGCGCGCCATTACCGCCGCGTCGCCGACCTTCGCCGCCGCATAGCCGATCTGCGTCACGCCGAACGCCATGTGGTTCTCACGCTCATGGAACGTCATGCGCACATCGAGCGTCTTCTTGATCGCCGCGACGAATGCGGCGTTCGTCAGGATCTCGGCGGGTGCCTCGTCGTAGAGCGCGTAGACGTGCGAGGCGTGGCGGTGCTCGTTGTTGTCCGGCGGATCCGGCACGAGCCACTCCGCCCAGAAGCCGTCCTTCGAGACCTTGTACGGCGTCAGGCGCGCGCGCGCCTGCGCCCATTCGCGCACGCTCCCCTCGTCGCACTTCAGAATCTGCGCGGCCTTCGTCGCATAGTCGATGGACTGCTTGGCGACGGAGATGTCCATCGTCGGATTGTTCATGGTCGAGTAGCCGCCCTTCGGCAGATCGGGATCCATCACATCGCCCTGCGAACGGAAGTCGCCGTGCGGCGCGTTCTCCGGCGAATACCCGGGCGCGAAGCCGAGCGTGCCGTCCGGCATCTCCTCCAGGCAGTCGCAGATGTAGTCCGCCGCGTCCTTCAGCAGCGGATAGACTTTCTCCAGCACGTTTCTGTCCTGCGTCGCCTCGTACCAGCGCCAGAGGTAGCCCGTCATCCAGCCCGCGCCGCCGTGCCACCACATGAGCTCCACGTTGCGGTAGTACGCGGTCTCGAGTCCGGTCGTCGTGACCTGCCCGGGAATGTGGATGCCGCGCGCGCCGTACCCCTTCTGCGCCGCCTCCCGGAAGTCGTCGTAGTAGCGCATAATCCACTCGTAAAGCGATTCGTTGAACTCCGGCGTGTTGCCGCGCGTCCAGAAGCTGATCGCGCACGGCAGGTTGCCGTCCACGGTGTAGCCGCCGTTGTACGGCGCGGACCAGCTGCCCGCCCACAGCCCCTGCAAGTTCGGCAGGACGCCGCCCGGCCCGGTCGACGAAATGATGTTGTAGCGGCCGGCATGGAACTTGCGCACGAGATCGCGGTCGGGTAGCTCGAGCGTGACGCGTCCCATCAGTTCCTTCATGACGGGCGCGTGACGCGCCAGAAGCCGCGCATAGCCCGCGTCCGCCGCATCGGACAGTTCGCGTTTCGCCGTCTCGAACAGCGAGTCGGTGCCGAACGGCAGCGGATAGATTTTGACGAACACCTCGTCGCCCTTCCGAAGGCCCACCGCCTCGTAGCCGTGGAACGGATTCTTCCCGTTCTCCTTGCGAAAGTCGACGCGGTAGTACATGTAGCCATCCTTCTCGCGGATGCGCTGGATGGCCGCGTCGCCGCTCGGGCGGCCGTTGGAGATCGTCTCGAACCGGGCGGTGAACGGCCGCTTCCGTGCGTCCTTGACGCGCAGCGCGATCACGCCATCGACGCGCGAGGCGAAGAGGCGCCGCTCGTAGTCGTCCGTTCTGACCGTGCACTCGCCGCGCTCGAAGTCCGTCATGCGGCGGTAGCCCTGCGTGTCGCGCCACGATGGCAGGTCCGGCGTGTCGATGATGAGGCTGACCGCGCCCATGAACGGATCGCGCCTGAACGAATAGCCGCTTTCGTCCGACGCCTTCTGGATGACCGCGTCCCAGATTTCCTTCTCGCGTCCGGCGAGCGCCAGCGCGCGCGCCTTGTCGCGGTATTTTCCGAGCTCGAAATACGTGCCGTTCATGACGCGCGGCAGGAAGAGCCGCGCGTGCGAAAGGAAGATTTCCTCGTGCGCGAGCTCGCCCGGCACCATCGCGCCCATCGCGCCGTTGCCCGTGAGAAGCGACTGCTCCCACGCGCGGCTCTTCGCGACGCCCGGCCGCGCCTGCGCGGGCGTCGCGCACACG
>JAFUEM010000076.1 GCA_017463935.1 Kiritimatiellia bacterium | reverse complement strand
GAGGACGGCGAGCGCGACGACGGCGAACGCCGCGAGCGGCCACACCTGCCCCTGGAACAGGCCCCACGCCGCGCCGCGGTTCTCCACGTAGGCGAGGTTGAAGAAGCCGGGCACGACGGAAACCGCCGCTTCGCCTTTCAGGCGGGCGGCGGCGAGCTCCTTGGTGATCGCGTCGGCGAGCGCGAGGTTCGCGACGACGGCGAAGATGGTGACGAACGTGCGCATCAGACGCGGTTGCGCTCCAGCTCGCTCTGGCACTCCATGCAGGTGAGCACGAACGGCTGGTTGACGAGGCGCGGCTTGCGGATGAGCTGGCCGCAGTGCGTGCAGACGCCGTAGGTGCCGTCGTCGATGCGGTGCAGCGCCTCCTCGATCTGCTGGATGATGCGGTTGATGTTGCCCATCTGGCCGAGCGCCTGCAGACGCAGCGTCTGGTTGGTGCCGTCGCCGCCGTCGGCCTCGTGGTCCTCGGCCTCGTTGAAGCCCGTCGCCTTCATCGCGTTCACGCCGCTGAGCGCGCGCTCGCGCTCGGCGAGGAGGCGCTTGCGGAAATCCTTGAGGTCCGCCTCGGGGAACTGCGCCGTCTCCTTGCCCTGCTTGCGCGTCGTCGGGCGGCGCGACAGGCGGATCGCCGTCTCGCTCGCCTGCTTGTCGGCGTCGATCTTCGCCGAGCGCGCCTTCATCGCCTGCGCGATGCTCTGGGCCATCGCCGCCGCCTTCGCGGTGTCGATGGGGTTGATCGGCTCGGCCGTCGGCTTGGCGACGATCGTCGGCTTGCGGATGATGCGCGGCGGGACGCGGTTGGGATTCTTGTCCTTCTTGATCTTGATCGGCGGATCGTCCAGGTTCACCACAATCTTCCGCACCGTCACGGGCTTGGGCGCGGGCTTTTTCGCCGCGGGCGCTTTCTTCGGCGCAGGTTTCTTCGCCGGTGCGGGCTTCCTGGCCGCCGGCTTCTTCGCCGGTGCCGGCTTCTTCGCGGCCGCCTTCTTGGCAGGTGCCTTCTTCGCATTTTTAATCGTGAAAGCCATGTCGGGCCTCCTTTCGGTTCGTCGTCAAATTCACTACGTCGCGCATTATATCAAAAATTGTCATCGTTGGGGCGAACAATTCCTCGCCGCCGTCACACGCCGAGAGCCGCCGCGAGACGCGCGGTGAGCGCGACGGCGCGGCGGTGGTCGTTCGCGCCTTCGGGCACGATCGTCTCGCGGTACGCGAGACGGATGCGGATGAGGCGATCCCCGACGTCCCACCACGGCTGGCCCTTCGCCAGCACGACGGGATCGTAGTCGATGCGGTAGACGTCGATCGGCGCGCGCGTCGCGAGCGCGAGCCGCGCGGCCCCGCGGTGGAGTTTCGTTCCGCCGCGCGTCCCCTGCGGGAAGATGACGACGTTCACGCCGCGCGCGAGATAGCCGCGCACCTCCTCGACCGTCCGCGCCGCGCCGGTGTCGTTGGCGATGAACACCTTCCGGACGACCGCCGACAGAAACGGATTGCGCTTCGCCGCCGCCTTCACGATGCAGACCGCGTCCGGCAGATGCGCGAGAAGCACGCAGATGTCGATGAGCGAAACGTGGTTCATCACGACGAGCCGCCCTTTCGCGCGCTTGACGCCGACGGCCGCGACCGTGTAGAGCCCCGTCACGCGCGCGAGCGCGACGAAGAGCCGGTAGCCGAGCCGCACGCCGACGCGTCCCCACGCGCGCGGCACGAACGGTAGCGGCAGCAGCAGCGCGAACGGCAGGGCGCAGAGCCCGTAGGCGAGAAAGAAGGCCCCGGAGAGCAGCGCGCGCGGCAGACGGATTCCGGGGCGGGTCATGACGCGGACCTACTTCTTGCTGCCCGACAGCGCCAGACGGATGATCGTTTCGGTATCCTTCACGTCCGGGTTGCGCGCGAGCACGTCGCCGACCATCTTGTTCGCCGTCTCCTCGTTGAAGCCGAGCGCGGCGAGCGCCAGGATCGCATCGCGCAGGACCGGCGCCTCGGACGCCTTGCCGCCGCCGCGCTGCGTCGCCGCGAGCGCCTCGATGGCATTGACCTTGTCCTTCAGCTCGAGGCAGATCTTCTCGGCCGTCTTCTTGCCGACGCCCTTGATGGACGAGAGGCGCTTCGCGTTGCCGGAGGCGATGGCGAGCGACAGCTCCCCCACCGAACCGCCCGAAAGGATCGCGAGCGCGATCTTCGGGCCGACGCCCGAGACGGCCGTCAGCTTCGCGAACATCTCGCGCTCGGCGACGCTCGCGAACCCGAAGAGCGTCTCGTCGTCCTCGCGCACGATGTGGCAGGCGAGCAGCTTCACCTCGCCGCCGACCTTCGGCAGACGGTCGAAGGTGGACAGCGGAATCAGCACCTCGTAGCCGAGCCCCGCCGCCTCGACGACGACGCGCGTCGGCTCCTTTTCCGCCAGCGTGCCCCGGACGTACGCGATCATGCGAAGAGCTTCGCGAGCTTCTCGAGCTGCGCGACCTTGTCCCTGTTCTCGGCGAGCTTGCGGCGCGCCTCGGCGACGACCGCCTCGGGCGCGTGCGCGACGAAATTCTCGTTGGCGAGCTTGGCTTCGGCGGACTTGATGAAGCCCGCGAGCTTCGCGAGCTCGCCCGCGATGCGCTTCGCCTCCGCCGCCTTGTCGACGAGCCCTTCCAGCGAGAGGTAGACCGTGCCGAACGGCGTCATCTTCGACGGCATCGCGAGGTCGCTCCCCGCCGGCACGAAGTCGACCGACTCCGCGCGCATCGCCTTGGCCAGCACCTTGACCTCTTCCTCGGGCAGGGGTGCGGGCGCGCCCGCGCTCCCGTCCGTTCCGCGCGCGATTGTCGCCTTGACCCAGGCCGACGGCGGCACCTTGTACTCGGCCCTGAGCGCGCGCAGGGCGGTGATCGCCGCGCGCTTCGCGTTGACAAACTCGTAGTTCTCCGCGGTGACGCCCCACGCCGCCTTCTCCGCGTCCGTGTAGCCGACGGGGAACGGCTGGCGCATGATCGTCTCGCCGTCCTTCAGGTAGCCGAGCTGGTGCGCGACCTCTTCGGTGACGAACGGCATGTACGGATGGAGGAGCCGCAGCGCCTTCCAGAAGACGTCGCGGAGGATCGCCACCGAGACGGCCTTGTTCGGCGCGTCCTTGACGTACTCCACGTAGCCGTCGCAGATCTGCGTCCAGAAGAAGTCGTAGACCGCGAGCGCGCCGTCCTGGATGCGGTAGGCTTCGAGAATCTCGTTCACCTTGCGGCAGGCGAGGTCGGCGGCGTAGAGGATGTGGCGATCGTCGGCGGAGAGGGATTGGCCGAACACAGTTCGGCCATCAAATCTACTTTGGCCAGCAAGGCTGCCCGCAGCCGCGCCGCCCGCGCCCTTCAGCGCCTCTTCCTGCATCTCCAGGAACTTCGCGGCGTTCCAGATCTTCGTCGTGAAGTTGCGGCCGATCTCGAACTTCTCCTTGTTCACCTTCGTGTCGCATTCGAGCGACGTGATGAGCGCGATGGAGAAGCGCAGCGCATCGGCGGAATACTGGTCGATGAGTTCGAGCGGATCAAGCGAATTGCCCTTCGACTTCGACATCTTCGAGCCGTCCGCCGCGCGCACGATGCCGTGGATGACGATGTTCTTGAACGGCGGCTTCTTCATGAAGTGGAGGCCCGCCATCATCATGCGCGCGACCCAGAAGAAGATGATGTCCTGCGCGGTGACGAGGTCGGTCGTCGGATAGTAGTAGTCGAGATCGGCCGTCTTCTCCGGCCAGCCGAGCGTCGAGAACGGCCACAGCCACGACGAGAACCACGTGTCGAGCACGTCGGGATCCTGCTTCAGATCCGCGAGCGTGAGCGCCGCGTTGCCGGTCTTCGCCTTGGCCTTCGCCAGCGCCTCTTCGGCCGTTTCGGCCACGAAGACGTCGTCGCCGAGGTAATACGCAGGAATGCGGTGCCCCCACCACAGCTGGCGCGAGATGCACCAGTCCTGGATGTTCTCCATCCAGTTGAAGTAGATCTTGCTCCAGCGCTCGGGCACGAAGCGCACCTCGCCCGACTTGACGGCCGCGATCGCCGGCTCGGCGAGCGGCTTCATCCGGACGAACCACTGCTTCGACAGGCGCGACTCCACCGTCTCGTGGCAGCGGTAGCAGTGTCCGACCTGGTTGTCGATGTCTTCGATGTGGTCGAGGAAGCCGCCCGCCTCCAGATCCGCCACGATCGCCTTGCGGCATTCCCAGCGGTCCATGCCGCAGTACTTCGCGCCCGCGAGCTCGTTCATGTGGGCGTCGTCGGTCATGATGTTGATCTCGGCGAGGTTGTGGCGCTTGCCGACGAGGAAGTCGTTCGGGTCGTGCGCGGGCGTGATCTTCACGATGCCCGTGCCGAATTCGCGGTCCACGTAGTCGTCGGCGATGACGGGAATCTCGCGCCCCGTGAGCGGCAGAATCACCGTCTTGCCGACGAGGTGCGCGTAGCGCTCGTCCTTCGGGTTCACCGCGACGGCCGTATCGCCCGGCAGCGTCTCCGGGCGGGTGGTCGCCACCATCACGTAGTCGGCGTAAGGTTCGCCCGCGACGCCCTTCGCGCTGCCGACGACGGGATAGCGGATGTACCAGAAGTGGCCGTGGTTCGGCTCGTGCTCCACCTCGTCGTTCGCGAGCGCCGTGCCGCAGCGCGGGCACCAGTTGACGATGTAGTTGCCCTTGTAGATCAGCCCCTCGTCATAAAGCTGCGTGAAGACCTTCGCGACCGCGCGCGAGCAGCCCTCGTCGAACGTGAAGCGCTCGCGCCGCCAGTCGGTCGAGTTGCCGAGCATCCGCTGCTGGTGGACGATCGTGCCGCCGTACTGCTTCTTCCACTCCCACACGCGCGCGAGGAACGCCTCGCGCCCGAGGTCCTGACGGCGCTTGCCTTCCTTCTTGAGCGCCTTTTCGACGACGTTCTGCGTGGCGATGCCGGCGTGGTCGGTGCCGGGGAGCCACAGCGTGTTGTAGCCGCGCATGCGCCGCCACCGCACGAGGATGTCCTGGATCGTCTGGTTGAGGGCGTGGCCCATGTGCAGGATGCCCGTCACGTTCGGCGGCGGGATCACCACCGAATAGGGCGTGCCCGTGCCGGGCTCGTCGTGGAAACAACCGTTCTGCTCCCAGAAGGGATACCATTTGGCCTCCGCGGCCTTCGCGTCGTAATGCTTGTCCATTGTCTCGCCTGTCTTCTCGTTAAATCTTCAGCAGGTCCGCGAGCGCGGCGTTCTTGCGGCGGATCTCCTCGTTCGTCAGCCCCTCGATCTCGTGCGGGAACACGATCCAGTCCTTGCCGACGTCGCGCACGTAGTAGTCGGGCACGATGTCCGTTTTGTTCTTCTCCGGCTTCCAGTAGACGCACGCCAGGCGCATGTCCACGCCCTTCGCGTCCATGCGCGTGCGCACGGCCTTCGCCGTCTTGCCCGTGTCGAAGACGTCGTCGACGACGAGCACCTTGTCGCCCGGGCGCATCATGCCGAAGATCTCCTCGCCGAGCGTGAAGACGACCTCGCCCGCGTTCTCGCCGATGCCCGTGTAGCTCGCGCACTTGAGCGGGATGTGCTGGATGTTCCAGCCCACGACCTTGAAGAACTCGTGCATCGACACGCCGACCGACGCGCCGCCGCGCCACAGCGCGATGAGCAGGTCGGGCTTCCAGCCCGACTCCTTGACCGCCGCCGCCAACCGCCACGAGTCCAGCATGAACTCGTCCGCCGAGAGATATTGCTTTTCCATCGTCATCGTTTTCCGTTCAACCTTGAATTGTATAGTATATCAAATCCGTCAGTTGCGCGTCACGTCGACGTCGTCGTCGTCGCCGCCGTAGGGCGGGGGCGAGACGTGCGCGCGGTAATCCTGAAAATCCCAGGCGGCCTCCATCCGCGCCTGCAGGTATTCGCGGTACCCTTCCTGCCAGATCATCCACGCGATGAGCAGCCGCACGAAGCCCCAGCTGCCGCCCGCGAAGACGGCGTGGAGGCCCGAGAGGCCCAGCAGGATCGCGAACGCGCGCCCGACCCACATCGCGACGAGCGTCGCCCGGGGGCGCGAGAGGAACGCGCGCAGCACCGAGCGGAAGATGCGCCCGCCGTCGAGCGGAAAGCCCGGCAGCAGGTTGAACGCGCCGAGCATCAGGTTCATCCACATGAGGTACGAGAGCGTGAAGTAGCCCCAGTGCGTGAACGACGGCAGGACGACGAGCGCCGTGAAGCCGAGCCCCGCGAGGAGGAAGCTGACGAGCGGGCCCGCGAGCGCGGTCACGAGCTCCTGCGACGCCTTGCGCGGCAGCGCGATCAGCGACGCGCAGCCGCCCAGGAGCGAGATCGTGATGTCGCGCGTCGGGTAGCCGAACGCGCGCGCGGTCAGCGCGTGGCCGAGCTCGTGCGCGACGACCGACACGGCGAGGACGAGCGCGGCGGTGAGGCCGTAGCTGAACGCGCCGAACGAGTTGATGAAGAAGAGGAGCAGGATCGCGAACGAGAGATCGACATAGAGCGGAATGCCGAAGAGTTCGCAGAGGTGGAATTTCCGGGGAAAGACGGGCATCGTTTTATTCCTTGACCGACTTGAGCACCGCGTAGCCGCGGCGCTTGATGATTTCAACCGTGGGGAAATACGTCTTCTGGACGGGCTCGAGGCCCGCCGCGTTCTTGCAGACGGTGTAGCAGACGCCGCCGGGCTTCAGCGCGCGCACGGCCGTCTGGAGGAAGACGTCGGCGATGCGGTAGTCCGAGTAGTACGGCGGATTGCCGACGAAGACATCGAAGGTGCCGTCCATCCGCGCGGGCGTGCCGTTGTCGGACAGGATCACCTCGGCGGCGAAGCCGAAGTTCCGCGCGTTCACGTTCGCCGCTTCCACGGCGCGCGCGTGCGAATCGACCAGCACGAGGTCCGCGCCCGGCACCACGCTCCGGACGAGAAAGCCGACGAGGCCGCAGCCGCAGCCCATGTCCAGCAGCCGCACATTCCGCCCGGCCAGTTCGCGCGCCGCCACTTCCGCGAGCGCGAGGCCGCCCGCGTCCTGCCGGCGGTGGCAGAAGCAGCCGGGGAAGCTCGTGAACGTCAGCACGGGGCCGCCCGGCACGGACGACGGCCATGTGGCCGAAAAGTCGCGCACGCGCGTCGGGTCGGCGGCGATCTTCTGCAGGAGGTCGTTTCGGTCGCGCGCCTTCCCCTCGAAGTCGAGCTCGAACCGGGGCGGCTTCAGCTCGCCGCCGAGCCGCTGCGCGATCTCCTGCAGGAGGTCGAGCGACAGTTCGCCGCTCATCCGCTTCGGGCCCGTCTTGAACCTGATGACGTCCCACGGTCCCTCGGGCAGGTGCGGCGCGCAGATCGCGCGCGCGTGGTGCACCTTCTCGATCGCGTGGCGGTGGTAGATGTCGAGCGTGTGGCACGTGACGTCGGGCGTCAGCCACGACGCCGTCGTCTCCCTGCCGCGCCGCCCCTTCTCGAAGAGATCGGCCGCCCGATAGCCTACCAGCAATGTCTTCATATCACGTATGGTACAGCGCATATTTCTCGCCGTGCGGCCGCGCGGCCGGCGAATAGCCGCTCTGCGCCAGCGCCGCATCGTCCGTCAGTCGCAAAGCGTGTCCGCCGCCCGCTGGAGGCGCGCGAGCGTCTTGTCCCTGCCGAGGAGCTGGAGCATTTCAAAGAGGCCGATGCCTTCGCCGCGACCCGAGACCGCGACGCGGATCGGATGGACCCACGGCCCCATGCCGTTGCCCTGCGAAAGACCCTTGACGACCGCCTCGAGCGCGGGCGCCGTCCAGTCGGCGACGGCACCGAAGCGCTGGATGAGGTCGAGCAGGATGTCCTTCACGCCCGGCTTCTTCAGCCGCTTCTCCACCGCCTTCTCGTCGAACGGGAAGTCGTCGGAGACGAAGCAGCGGACCGCCGCCGGAATGTCGTTCAGGAACTTGGTGCGCACCTGAAGCTGCTCGGCGAGATAGTTCCACCAGGCGGCATCGTGCTCGGGCACGCGAGACGTGAGAGTGGAAACGCGATTCTTGATCTCTTCCACGAACTGCGCAAGGGGGATTTTCTTGATGTACTCGCCGTTCATCCACGCGAGCTTCTTCGGGTCGAACATCGCGGCGGTGACGTGGACCTTCTCCAGCTCGAAGAGCGCGATCATCTCTTCGCGCGTCAGCACCTCGCGGTCGTCGCCCGGGTTCCAGCCGAGCAGCAGCAGGTAGTTGAAGAGCGCCTCGGGGAGATACCCCTGCTCGCGGTACTCGCCGACGAACGCCGCGCCGTCGCGCTTCGAGTAGGGCTTGCCCTGCTGGTTGACGATCATCGACAGGTGCCCGTACTTCGGCACCGGCGCGCCGAGCGCCTTGAAGATGCAGATGTGCTTGAACGTATTCTCCACGTGGTCGTCGCCGCGGATGATGTGCGTCACGCGCTGGTCGATGTCGTCGACGACGTTCGCGATGTGGAAGATCGGCGAGCCGTCGGAGCGGACGATCGCGAAATCCGGAATGTCCTCGGCCTTCTTGGCCATGTGGCCCTTGACGATGTCGTCGAACTCGATGACGCCCTCCTTCGGCATCCGGAACATCGTGACGACGCCCGTCTTGCCGTCGCGCGACGTCTTCTCGACCTTGTAGGCGTGGCCCGAGGCGAGCAGCCGGTCGACGACCTCCAGATGGCGCTTGACGTTCTTCGTCTGGTAGAAGACCTCCTCGTCCCAGTCGAGGCCGAGCCACTTCATGCAGTCGAAGAGGACGGCGATGGCCTCGGGCGTGGAGCGCTCGAGATCCGTGTCCTCGACGCGCAGCAGGAACCTGCCGCCCGTGTGGCGCGCGAACAGCCAGTTGTAGATGGCCGCGCGGATGTTGCCGATATGCACCTTGCCCGTCGGCGACGGCGCAAAGCGAACGCGAATGTCGTTGTTCATTCCTTTTTCTCTCCTTGACAGTGGGGACAGTGCGCACAGTGGTAGCTGTCGCCCGTGACGGCGACGTCGCGGCCCGTCCAGCAGTAGGTGCACAGGTGATCTTCCGGCAGGCCGATCGCCTTGATGAGATCGTCGATGCGCTGGAACGCGAGCGAGGTCAGGTTCAGCTTCTCGCGGATGAACTCGACCATGTTCGCGTAGTCGGGGCTGTCGGGATCCGTGTACTTCGCGAGATCCGCGCCCTCGCCCTCGTGCCCGCGCACGTAGCGCCGCGTGATGAGGTCGTAGACGCTCTTCGAGCGCGAGAAGTTGAGGAAGAGGCAGGGATAGACGAGCGGCGGGCACGCGATGCGCATGTGCGTCTCCTTGCAGCCGAGCGCATAGAGCCGCGCCGCCTGCTTGCCGAGCTGGGTGCCGCGCACGATCGAGTCGTCGCAGAAGACGAGCTTCTTGTCCTTGATGAGCCCGGGGATCGAGATGAGCTTCATCGACGCGACGTGCTCGCGCTGGCGCTGGTCCTGCGGCATGAACGAGCGCGCCCACGTCGGCGTGTACTTGACGAACGGCCGCGAGAACTTGATGCCCGCCTCGTGCGCGTAGCCGAGCGCGTGGGACGTGCCCGAGTCGGGGATGCCGCACGCCGCATCCGCGTCCGTCGGCGTCCGCCGCGCGAGCGCGCCGCCGCAGCGGTAGCGCGTCATCTCGACGTTGCGCCCCTCGTAGGACGAGGCCGGATAGCCGTAGTAGACCCAGAGGAACGAGCAGATCGCCATCTTCTTTCCCGGCTCGACGAGCGTGATGTCGGCCTCGGGCGTCAGCTCCGCGACTTCGCCCGGCCCGAGGTCGCGCACGTAGTCGTAGCCGAGGTTCGGCAGCGCGCAGCTTTCCATCAGCGCGATCATCGCGCCGTCTTTCTTGCCGAGGATGACCGGCGTGCGGCCCCAGCGGTCGCGCGCGGCGTAGAGCCGCCCCTTCTCGTCCACGATGAGGAGCGAGCAGCTGCCCCTGACCTTCTCCTGCACGTACCTGATGCCGTCGATGAGCGTCGCCTGGCTCGCGATCAGCGCGGAGACGACCTCGGTCGGCCCGACCATGCCGCTCGTCGTGGAGAACTGGAGCTGCATGTTGCTGTTGGTGAAGAGCTCCGTCTTCAGCTCGTCGATGTTGGAGATCAGCCCGACGGTGACGATGGCGAAGGTGCCGAGCTTCGAGCACATGACGAGCGGCTGCGGATCGGTGTCGGAGATGACGCCGATGCCGACCGCGCCCGCGAAGCGCGCGAAGTCGCCCTCGAACTTCGAGCGGAACGGCGCGTTCTGGATGTTGTGGATCGAGCGCTGGAAGACGCCGTCCGGCTTCAGCACCGCCAGGCCGCCGCGGTGCGTGCCGAGGTGGGAATGGTAGTCCGTGCCGAAGAACAGATCGCTCACGCAATCCGACTTGGTGATCACTCCGCAAAATCCGCCCATAGAACCTCCTGAAGGGTGAAAAGAATAGTATATCAAAAAATCGTCAGTCCTGGACGCGGAGATCGACAAGGCGCAGCTCGACGTGCGGCTCGCCGTAGGCCGAGATCTCGATCGTGAAGCGCACGTCGAACGGATGCGCGGCGTTGCGGTGGAGCTCCTCGGCCAGCGTGCCGTGGTTCCACCAGACGCCGCGCGGCACGTCGGAGCTGTAGAAGAAGACCTGGAGATGCCGACCGTCCGCGCCGAGCTGCCGCGCCTCGCTCAGGTACACGCCCTTCAGGCCGAACACCGGCTCGGGGTTGCCTTCGCCGAACGGCTCGAGCGTCTGCACCCACTCCGCGAACGGCAGCGTCAGGTCCCTGCCCGTCACCCATGCGTCGACGTAATCGACGCCCTTCGCGTCGCACGCGCCGGCCGCGCACTGCCCCGCGCACGCCGCGCGGAAGAGCCGCTTGAACTCGTCGAACGCGCCCTCCCTGACCGAGAAGCCGCCCGCCGCCGCGTGGCCGCCGTAGCGCGTG
>JAFUEM010000301.1 GCA_017463935.1 Kiritimatiellia bacterium | reverse complement strand
CTGACCCGAACCCGACCAACCGGGGCCGGGCGAAGCGCGCGCTGGCCAAAGCCGGCATCGCGTGCGCGCGGCTGAAGGACGCGGCGACCGTGCGCGCGGCCGAAGAGCTGATCGCGCCCTTCGCCAAGCACGTGACGACGGGCCTCCCCTTTGTGACCGTCAAGATCGCGCTGTCGCTCGACGGCCGGATCTGCGACGACTTCGGCGACGCCCGATGGATTTCGAGCGCGGCGGCGCGCCGCACGACCGGGAAGCTGCGCGAACAGGTCGACGCGATCCTGGTCGGCGCGGAAACGGTGCGCCGGGACGATCCGTCGCTCCTCGCGCACGGGCGGCCCAACCGCGACCTGATCCGCGTTGTCTTGTCGAAGAGCGGCAACCTGCCGAAGACGGCGCAGGTCTTCACCGACGGCGCGCCCAACCCGACGCTCGTCTTCAATGACGCGCGCGCGGCGCTCGTCGAACTGGGGCGGCGCGGCGCGCTGCACGTCCTCTGCGAAGGCGGGCTCAACCTTGCGACCGCGCTCGCCGAAGCGGGCCTCGTGGACGAATGGTGGACCGTCCTCGCGCCCAAGGTCATCGGCCACCGGCGCATCGGCCGCGCCACCACGATCAGGAGCGTGAAATGTTTACTGGACTCATAGAACGCATCGGCACCGTCAAGCGCGTCTCGTGGGGCGCGGGACTCGTCCTGGAAATCCATTTCGAGCCGTGGCCGCAGCCGCTCGAACGCGGCGAATCCGTCGCGGTCAACGGCGTGTGCCTGACGGTCGTCGACTGCGACGCGACGCGCTTCACGGCGGACGTGCTCGGCGAGACGATCGCGCGCACGGGTCTCGGCGGCCTCATCCCCGGCGAGAAAGTCAATCTCGAGCGCGCGCTCCGGGCGGGCGACGCGATGGGCGGCCACCTCGTGCAGGGCCACGTCGACACGCAGGGGACGATCCTCGCGAAGACGCCGAAGGGCCGCGACTTCCAGCTGAAGATCGACTGCGGGCGCGTCCTCGCCGCGCAGTCGGTTCTGAAAGGCTCCGTCGCCATCGACGGCGTCTCGCTCACCATCAGCGGCCTTGGGCCGAACTGGCTGACGGTCGATCTCATTCCGACGACCGCGCGCGACACGACGCTGGGCTTGAAGAAGGTCGGCGACACGGTGAATCTCGAAGGCGACATCCTCGGCAAGTACGTCGCGAAGCAGACCGCCCGGCCCGGCCTCACCGAAGAGATGCTGGCGCAGGCCGGCTTCCTCGGCTAGCCGTCCGCCCGGTTGAGAAGCGCGCACGCGTTGCGCGTCGTCACGGCCGCCAGCGTTTCCAGCGTCGTCTGCCGCAGTTCCGCGAGGAAGCGCGCCGTGTGCGCCACGAACGCCGGTTCGTTCGCCTGTCCGCGCTTCGGCACGGGCGCGAGGAACGGCGTGTCCGTCTCGATCAGCAGCCGGTCGTCGGGAATGATGCGCGCCGTTTCGCGCACGTTGTCCGCCGCGCGGAACGTGACGATGCCGGAAAGCGAAATGAAGAAGCCCAGATCCAGCAGCGCGCGGCCAAACGCCGGCGAACCCGTGAACGAATGGATGATGCCGCGCGCGCGAATCTCGCGCAGGACGCCGAGCGTATCGTCGTCCGCGTCACGCGTATGGATGACGACGGGCCGGTCGAGCGTCTTGGCAAGTTCCAGCTGACGCGCGAAGAGGTCGATCTGCGCCGCGCGCGTTTCGGGCGAATAGTGGTAGTCGAGTCCGATTTCGCCGACGGCCGCGATGCCGGTGTAGTCGAGCGGCGGCAGGTCCTTCCCCGCCTGGTCACGGTCCCAGCCGAGGGCCTTGTACGGCGTCGGCGCGTCGAG
>JAFUEM010000300.1 GCA_017463935.1 Kiritimatiellia bacterium | reverse complement strand
GTTCCCGCGATAACAAGTCCCGCGAGCAGACACGCGGCAAGACCCATCTTCTTTTTCATGCGTTCCCCTTTTCCCTTTAGAATTGCGATTGTCATCAGTATACCAAATTTCCGCGCCGGACAAGTTCCCGTTTCCGTCATTTAAACATGCCCCTTTGCGCACACCCTTCCGCGCGCACCGCGCGCGGGCGAAACCGCCGCGCGGCTAGCGGATGTCGGTCTCGAAGATCGAGATGCCGTAGCCGGTGTTGCGCGTCACGCCCGTGAGGCGCAGGCAGCGCGCCTTCTGCCTGTTCCAGCTGTGCGTCTGCCGCCCGCCCTCGTTGTGCGTCACCGTCGCGACCGTGCTCCACGTCGCGCCGTCGCGCGACAGCTCCACCGTGTACGCCTCCGCGCACGCGTTCTCCCAATCGATGGCGATCTTCGACACCTCGCGCTCCCGTCCGAAGTCGAACTGTATCCATTCGCCGTCGCGGTGGCGACTGCTCCAGCGCGTCTTCATCGAACCGTCCGCCGCGAACGCGGGCTTCAGCCCGCCGTTCTCCTCGCCGCTCGCCGTCACGGTCGCGAGCCGCGCAAGGTTCACGTCCCCCCGCGCGCGCGCCGCGATCGTGCACGTCGCCGTCACGCCGTCCACCGCCGCGCGGAGCGTGTAGTCGCCCGGCTGCGTGGCGACGAACAGGCCGCCCTTCTTGAGATAATCCGTCGTCTTCACCTTCTTCCCGTCGGCCGTGAAGATGTCGAGCTTGAGCCCTTTCGTCTTCATCGCCGCGCCGAACTGGTCGGTCGCATCGAGCCGGATCTTCACGCCCTCGCCGACGATCGCCACCGCGTTCGTCGGCGTGAAGGCGAGCGTCGAGACGCACAGCGCCTCTTCGACCGGCAGCAGCTTCGTGACCGCCAGCCGGCCGCTCTGCGCAGTGACCGTCGCAAAGCCGTTTGTCGTCGGCGTGAAGCCACGCGCGCCGAAAACGCCGTCCGCGCTCGACCACTCCGGCTCCACGGGCTTGAACCGGTCGCCGCCCATCCACAGCGACGCGGCGACCGCGCACGGCACGCCCTCCTTCAGAACGGCCCGATCCGCGTCGATCTTCATGCCGAGCGCGCCCGTCGCGCCCTGCGGCCGGCCGTAGACCGAGAAGCGGAAGAGCGAAATGCCGTACTGCGTCGCCTTCTCCAGCCCCTTCACGCGCACCCACCGCGCCTTCTCGCCGCCGAGCGGCAGCTTCTGGACGCCCTCGAACCCGTTGCGTTCGCCGCCGAGCGTCTTCCAGCTCGCGCCATCCATCGACGCCTGGACGAGGAACCTGGCCGCATACGAATTCTCCCATTTCAGCTCCACGCCGTAGAGCGCGACTTCCTCGCCGAGGTCGACCGCCGCCGTCAGCTCCGTCTCGTCATGCGCGCTGCCCCAGCGCGTCGTGTCGTCGCCGTCGGTCATGTTCGCGCCGGCCAGAGCGCCGTTCTCCTGCGACGAGACTTTCGTCGGCCGCCCGCGCGCGAGATCCGGCAGCATCACGCCGGCGGGGACGAGAGTTGAGAGTTGAGAATTGAGAGTTGAGAATGGAGAGTTGAGCGTGGAGTTGGGTGTTGTCAGGATTTTGCCGTCAGCCTGCTGAACCGTCAGGCGGCGCGGCGCGGCGGCGACCGTGCCGACCGCCGCGTGCGTGGCCGCATCGAAAAACGTGACCGTCCGCGGCACTTCTGCCGCGTTGTAGACCATCAGCGTGCGCCGGCCGTTCTTGAGAAAGGCGCGCGCGCACGGATTGTCGGCGCGGACGCCGAAATCGAGCTCGCCCCACGTCAGATGGCTGTGCGTCGCCCAGTACGTCATGTGGCCCGTGTCGGCGTTCACGGCCGCGCCCATCTTCTTCGCGCGCAGCCGGTCGAAGATGTCGGCCGCCTGCTGCGGGTCGTGGCGCTGGAGGTACGAGAGCAGCACGTTGCCGAGCGATTCGTTGCCGACGGGGTTCGTCTCGTGTCCGTCGCGCGTGCGCCCCTTCTCGAACCAGCCGCCGATCTCCTTGGTCGCCCACATCTGCTCCCAGTCCCACTTCGCGAATTTCAGGTCCTCGCTCAGGTAGTCCAGCGCGGGCGTGTTCGGCAGCCACTGGATCGAATGCATCCAGACGGGATCGCCCGAGAAGTACGTCCACCAGCCGACGCCGTGGCAGGTGAGGTTGGAGTTGTACGGGTGCTTGAACTTCGTGTAGTCGATGTTCGCGCGGTCGCGGTCGAACCAGTATTCGGCCACGCCGCGCGCCTCGCTCACGTAGCCGAAGATCGCCGCGTCGCGCATCGCGTCGTCGCCGAGCGCCAAGCCCAGGAGGTAAAGCCCGCCCCAGCCCTGCATCGCCTCCGAGGTCGATTCCTGCCCGTTGCCGCCGCCGTCGCCGACGCCGCCCGCGAAGGAGTGGCCCGCCCACGGGTCGAACGTGCGGAAGAACGGGAAGCGCGTCTCCGCGCGGTCCCAGTTCGCGTAGTCGCGCGCGATGAGCGTCAGCATCGGGCCGAACTTCGCCTTGAAGTCGTCGTCCACGAGGCAGAGGAGCGCGCCCGCGTAGGTGAAGTAGCCGTAGTGGAAATGGTGGTCGTTGAACGCGTCGGAATCGTAGCTCGTCCCTTCGCCGACGAGTCCGCCCCAGCGCGGCACGTAGGAGAAGAAGAACCGTTCCTCGCCCGGCGTCCACGTGAGCCAGTCCTCGAACTTCGCGCGCAGCTTCACGTGCGCGTCGCGGAACGTCTTCTCGTCGCCGATTTCGCGCGCGCCCATCATCGCGAACGCCATCTGCAGCAGCCCCTTGCCGCCCCAGTACGTGTCGCCGCCGAAGCTGCCGCGCGCGGCGTAGTCCGCGAGCAGATCCTTGAAGAGTTGAGAGTTGAAAGTTGAGAGTTGAGAGTTGCGTCCGCCCGTTTCCTTCCCCACTCTCAACTCCCCACTCTCAACACTCAACTTTCCATTCTCAACTCTCAACTCTCCACTCTCAACTCTCGCCTCTCCACTCTCCACTCTCGCCTCTCCACTCTCAACTCTCACCACCCCCCGCTCAACTCTCAACTCTCCATTCTCAACTCTCAACTCCCCCGGTGCGGCCCAGTACGGCAGCAGACCGGCGAACGGATAGGTGATCGACAGCGAATTGCCCGCTGCCACGTGCTGCTGTCCGCGCGGCGTCTGCCACACGAGGCCGTCGAGCGTCTGGAAGCCGACCTTCGTCCGCTTCAGGTGGTGCGGCTGGAATCCCTGAAGCGCCGTGGGGGTTTCCGTCTGGCCGCGCAGATCCTCCGTTTTCACGCGCCACGTCGTCGTCAGCTCGGCCTTCTTTTCGTCATACTTCCAGTCGACGCGGGTCGACCGGATGACGGCCGTCGCATACGGCGCGAGCTTTTCGAACGACGCCTCGTCGGGCAGAAGGCCGATGGCGATCCACTCGCCGTCCGCATGCTTTCCGCGCCACACGCCGTACTGATCGTCGCCGACCGCGATCAGCTCGCCCCCGCCCTTCGCGCGGCGGTGCGGCTTCGCCTCGTCTTTACTTTCGATTGAGATTTTGAGCCCGACGCCTTTCGACTCGATCCACGTAAACGGCGAGCCGTGCACGAGCGTCGTCCGCAGACTCGCGTCGCCGTCGCGCAGCACCATCTCCACGTCCCAGTCGTGCCAGTCGTCCACTTCCGTCGCCTCGGGCTTGAAGTCGCCGACGGCGGAGACGACGAGCGCCGAGCGCTCTTTCATTTCCGTGCCGTCGTCGATCCAGTACGAGGGGAAGGCGACGCGCACGCCGTCCGAGTCGATGCGCACTTTCGCGGGATAGCTCCAGAGGTTGCCCGTCCAGCGGCTGACGAGCGCATCCGTCCACCAGTCGTTCGTCGGGATCGGGTCGCCCGTGCGGCGCTCGGTCAGGTAGAGCGGGCGCGTCTGCATGATGCGGCTCTGGTCGCCCCAATGGCGCGTCGAGCGCGCGAGCCGCCACGGCGCGTAGGATGCGTAGCTGCCGCCGCCGCACGTGACGATCTCCTGCGCGCCGACCGTGAAAACAGCGGCTGCGCCCAGCGCCGCCGCGGCGCATTTGATACGGATGTTCATCACCTCTTCACCTCCTCTGGCATCAATCGATTAAAAGAGACCGCGACACCGCACGAAAAGGATGAGAGAGAGAATCCTTCACGCACAGTGCCACGGGCTCAAAACGCGGCCGCCGTCAGCGGAAGACAAGGACCAGCCCGCCGGCGAGGACCTCAACGGTGCCGTTCGTGAAGCACGGCGGCAGCGATTCGTCTGTATGCGTCCCCTTCGCGATCACCTCGCCGTTGACCTTCAGCGTGTTGGCCGGGACCTTGAGCGTGTAGTCGTTCAGATCGATCACCGCGCCTGTTCCTTCCACCGTCAGCGCATCAAGCTTCACATTCCCCGTCAGCTTGACCCGCGCCCCGTCCTTGACCGTCCAGGCACCGGAGGCGTTGGCCGGGAACGGCTCCCAGTAGGTGACCGTGAGGTTGTAGGGCGTCGTCTCGTTTTCAGTTGCGCGGTTCTGGACCAGCGTAAAGTTCGACTCGTAAGTCGCCTGGTCAACCTTCGCGCCGTTCAGATGGATGCGCTCTTCATCGAAGAGCAGACCGTACGCATTGTTCTTCCACTCCTCAGCCGCGTTGAAGGTATAGGAGCATGCCGGATAGACGATACCATTCCCGCTCAGCGAAACGAAGTTCATGTAAGTGGCACCATCCCACGTTCCGCAGACCGCGCCGGCATCGCCGAGCTTGTTGTTGGTGATCTGCGACGAATAGACCTGCATCGTCCCGTTTCCGACAAGCGTTCCCGTCGATATGATCGCAGCGTTTGAAACAACATTGTTTGCGACCGCGATGTCGTTTATCGCATTGTTGTAGGCATCAAGGAAAAGCATAGAATCAGTAGAGTTCAAAGTGGAGGGCTCATTCCCCTGCCATGCGCCGTTCATGTACACGTAGTCGAAATCGCTGGCGAAGAACAGGCCGGACTTGAACGCCTTCACCTCGTTGTCCTGGACGATCGCGAAAGCAAAGCTGTAGACATTGCCGGAGACGAGCGAGGTGACTGCCTTCGTCGCAACGCCTTCATTGACGATTACGGTTTCGCCCTTGGCGATTATGTTGGCTTCTGTAATCTCTGCCGTGTCGCACGCAACGATTACACTTGCCCCGTCTGCGATCGAGAAGATCGACGCAGTAAGAGTCGCGGAAGTCGCAGTCACATCGGAGAAAGCGACGGACGATATCTTGTTTTCGTCGACGACAGGATCGTAGGTTATCTTGACCGTCTTACCGGAGACCTCGACGGAGAAGAACGCATCCCAGTCGGAATCCGCAATTGCCGCGCCGTCGAGCTTCAGATAGCCGGGCGTGACAAGAACCGACTTTGCCGAATCGGCATCAGAGATATTGATGGCGTTGTCGGTAAATGTAAACGACGAGGCCTTGCCGGACAGGAAGTTGACGAATGTCTTTGTCGAAGAACCAGTGTATGTGCCGGGAGGATAGACGCCGAGCCACTGGTCGTTGCGAGTCGTCGTCATGTCAGAGCCGTAAAGGGAGAACACGACAGGCGAGGACACGACAATCGTGGCGATTGAAATGACAGTGTTGGAGAATACCACGTCGGACGAAACATTGCAGTCGCCGGAAAGCGCAAGCGTCGCACCGTCGAAGTAGTCCTTTGCCGTGATAGCGAGGGAGCCAGAATAGTAGGCGTTCTTGCCGAACCAGCGGATGTCAGTCCCAGCCGTCGGCGCTTCCGCAGCAGGTGCCGACTTGTCTTTCGCCCAGTTCGCTGCGTTGCCGAGGTTGTTGTCTTCGCCAATGTATTCGTAGACGTCCGTCAGCTCGCCGTAATCGCCATAGGGAGCCATGATGCGCCTTACGACTGCCGCCGTCGCCGTATATTCGCCGTTGTAAAGAAGAAAAGCTCGGATATAGTTGTAACCGTCTTCAAGCGTGAGCGTGTCGCTCACTTCACCAGTCGCCGAGACCGTTTCGCCTTCTGTGGCCGTCGGCCAGTTGGCAAATGTCTCACCGTAGTCGCGCGCACCCTGAACGAAATAGACCGTAGCGTCGCTTCCAGAATATTTTGTTGCTGTTACGGAAACCTCCACCTGACTATCCTCGACATCCCCGACTGTAAGCACACCAAGCTCCCAGCCATCAACAGATTTCATGGAGAGCGTCGTCGTGCCATTGCCGTTGTCGACATAGATAAAATGCTTGTTGAAGGTCGCCTCGTCGATTATCTGGTCGTTGTAGCGGATGTAGGGCGTGCCCGCGGGATTGGAGAAGAAATAGAAAGGATTTGCCGCGATGCTCGTCTGGTACGTAAACGTCGCCGCGCGGCTGTTGCCGTCAACAAAGTTGAGGTAGCTGCCCGTATTCTGCCAGAAACCGTTATTGCCAGATCCAGTATCAATAATCGCCGCATCGGAAATCGTCAGCGATGACCCGGCGAATTGCGAAGCGACGAGCGTACCGCTCACCGTACCGCCATAGATAATAGGATGTTCGACGTTGTTGTTGCCAAACTGGATTTCACCGCCGATCGACCATGAAGCACCGTTTGAAAGCGTCAGAGACAAAGGTATGCGATAGTTGCCGTTCACCGTAACGTTCGCCCCGTCAATGACAACATCATCCGTTTCATACGGGGCATGCGTGGCAGGGGAATCGCCGACGTTCCAGTTTCCGGGGGTAGCGTAGTCAGTGTTTCCTGCTCCACCTGTCCATGTGTAGGTGTCGGCCAACAGGCTTGTGGCCGTTGCGACGGCGACAAGCGCGGCGAGTAAGATTTTCTTCATGATGTTGCTTCCTTTCTCCATTTTTGGATAGTTGGTAGAATGGCTGTCTGAAAGTGTTCTTGATTGCGAGATTTTCCTTCGTTCAAGTTTTCCAATATTATATCATTTCGCCCAACCCCAAACAACGCCTTTCGCGCACCAAAAACATGACCGTTTGCGCACCCCTTCTGCCAAGCTCCCGCGCCCCGCCAAGGCCGACTTCCGCTCAACAATCTTCTTTTCCACCCAACCTTCAACCCTTCTGACCAACCTTCAGCCATTCAGCAATCTCCTATCCCCTGCTCTCGCCCCCCAAAAAATCAACGCCCTCCAACCTCCAGCTTCGTTTATAAGAATTCAATGCGAAAAATTCTTGTCTGATTTTCTCACGCTTCTTGTCGCGTCGCTTCTTCACCCGTTTCGCCATCTGAACGGCCGTCCGGCCCGGCCGCGCGGTGCATCTTGGCGGATCGCGAAAAACGGTTTCGGGCGACAGTTGATAGTCGACATCGGCGAACAGCTGCGAAAATGTCCTGGACGGCGCACCAAGCAGCGCCGCCACCTTCTCGTCCAGCGGCTCCTCCAGCAGGCGCGACGTCGGCACGGGGTCGTGCGTCTGCGTCAGCTGCCGCAGGCGTGTCGCCAGCGCCTTGTAGCGCATGAGCGTCTTGTATTTCGGCGCGAGTTCGGGCAGGCACAGCCGCAGCCAGCCGCGAATGCCGCCGTTTCGTCCGACAACATTCCCGTATTCGTCGAATTTGAGGCAGCTGTCAACGTGGCAGGCGAGCGTATCGAGGAGACCGCCCAGGCGGATGGCATCTGCGCGCGAGTTCGTGCGGCGATCCCATGCCGCGCGAATTTCGTCCGCCGTGGGCATGGGCGCGTCCATTTCGCGTCGGGTCACTTTGCGCCGTTCAAGGGCGAGCCTGCGG
The DNA here is from genome assembly GCA_017463935.1 of Kiritimatiellia bacterium. Classification (GTDB taxonomy): domain Bacteria; phylum Verrucomicrobiota; class Kiritimatiellia; order RFP12; family UBA1067; genus UBA1067. Next base: position 3,024 of record JAFUEM010000300.1, on the reverse strand, counting down.
CGCCGCGCGCGTTCCCGCTCGTAATAGACGGGACGGCGGAGACTGCGCAGATCGCGCATCAGTTCGCGCTTCATCCGGTCCCGCTCGACGGGATCGGTGATTTTGCGCACCGTGTCGCGCAGCGCCAGCCCGATATCCGTTGCGAGACACACGCCCAGGACGATCGGGTTGAAGGTCGAGTCGAAGCACCAGCCTGCCTCCCGCCCGTCCGCGCCCTTCCTGCCGGTCCCCCGCGGATAATAGGTATGGATATCCAGATAGGTGCCGGAGTAACTTTGCGCATCACTCCGCGACCAGCCATACTGCGCGGCATACCAATAGGCCGAATGTTGATATGTTCTCGACTCATTTTTCACGACTTGACCCTCCTTTCACTGAATTGACGTTCCCTTCGCCACGGATTGAATGCTCCTTTCGCCATGGATTGACGCACCTCTCGACATGGATTAACTCACCCCTCAACACGGATTGACATTCCTTTCGTCAAGACGAGTGGCACCCCTTCTACCCGCGGACAAGAACAGTATATCATAAAATGAGAATTCTATGCGGAAATTCTTAAAAGCATTTTTAACACACATTTCTGGTGTTTCTTTTCAGTATTGATACTTTCCTGTCGTTGATTTCGTTGCGGCAAAAGCCATGTGCCGAATTCACAACAGACTGCATCCGCCGTGGACCGAATCAGCCACTGCCGAATCAGCCGTGGACCGAATCAGCCACTGCCGAATCAGCCACGAACCGAATCAGCTGCGAACCGAATCAGCTGCGAACCGAATCAGCCACGCGCTTAGTCCGCCGTGTAGATGATCTCGTCAAGGTAAAAGACGACCGGATCGCCCGAGGACGCCAGCGAAAAGCCGAAGCCCGTCTTGATCTGCGAAAGATCCTTGCCGTCAAGCGGAATGCGGTAGCGTGTCCACTCCTTCTTCAGCGTCACCGCCAGCTTCGCCTCGGCGCTGTCGCCGTGCGGCTTGTCCTTCAGCCCGCCCACGAAGAAATCGACCTTTTCACCGCCCCTCTCGCCACGCGCCCGGAAGACGAGCGTCGCCGCCTGCGCCAGATTGCGCCCGCCCGGCTTCTCGCCCCAGTCGTTCGCCGGATCCTGCCAGAAGATGCCCGCCCAGCCGATGTGGTCGGTGTATTCGACGCGCAGGCACGTTTCGCCCGCAAACGGCCGCTCGGCGCACCGCTCGTCCACCTTCAGCGCGCGCGTGTTGCCCATGTAGCCCGACGGCACCCACGGGCCGCGCGCCGCGCCCGCATCCGCGTCCGCGTCCGACAGCACGGCGACCGGCATCGGCACCGGCTTGCGTTCGCGCCGGGGCGTCGCGCCCTCGCCCTTCAGCGGCACGTTCGCGCACGCCGCATGGCCCTTGCCGTCGAACACGTAGCAGTACAGCCGGTAGACGCCGCCGCCCGGCAGCCGGAACGTCACGTTCGCCGTCCCCTGCCCCTCGAGGATCGCCCCGTCCCAGCCTTCGGGCATCGCGAGCCCCGTGCCGATCGTGTCGTAGTCGCCCGTGTCGCTGAGCAGCACCCACGAGTAGGTCAGCGCATCGCCGTCGGGATCGTGCGCGCGGCATTCCGCCCGCCCCGTCAGGCCGCCCGCGACATCCAGCGGCTCCAGCACCGGGCAGCGGTTGCGCACCTTGACCCGGCCCCACGCCTCCTGCACCGCCTGCGCGCTCGCAAGCACCGACAGGTCCGGCAGCAGCATCCCGTGCCACGTCGGCGTCGCCTCCACCTTCCAGCCCCACGTGAACGCGTACGAGCCGAGGCACATCTTCCCCTTCTCGGCGGCGATGCCCCGCGCATAGCTGTCGGCGAAGAACGTGCCCTTCTCCGTCGACGTCTGCTCCAGCGGAATGCCGTTCGCGTCCTTCGGCCCCTCCCAGCTGCCGCGCGCGCCGAACTCGGTGACGAGATACGGCCGCGTCATCCCCGCCGCGCGCCACCGCGCGCCCAGCGTCGGGCAGCCGCCGTAGCTGTTGATGCCGAGGAAGTCCAGATGGGGCGCCAGCGTCTTGAACTCCGTCAGCGTCTCGTCGGGGATCTCCGCCACGACGGTGCAGACGGGATGGTGCGGATCGAGCGCCTTCACCTTCTCCGCCAGCCGGTCGATGAACGCCCACATCTCCTTCCGGTGCGGATTGTTCATCTCCATCTCGTTGCCGAGCGCCCAGCACAGGAGCGCCGGTTCGTCCCTGAACTTCGCAACCGCCGCCGTCACCTCCGCCTCGGTCCGCGCGAGCGCCGCCGCGTCGGTGTAGTCGAAGCCGTGCTCGGCGTGTCCCAGCCAAAAGCCCGCCATCACCGTCAGGCCATATTTCCGCGCCTCGGCGAAGTCCGCGTCCAGGCGGTCCGCGCCCCACGTCCGGAACGAGTTGCCGCCCATCTTCGCCAGCAGCTCTTTCGACGCGCCGCCGCCCGCGCCGCAGACGAAATAGGGCTGGCCGTTGCGCACCAGCCGCCACGCGCCCGGCCGGCCGTCGACCGTCACGACCGAAGGCGCGGCCGCGACCGCGCCCGGCGCCACGCAGACGGCGCACGTCAGAACCGAAAGGAGACGGACAAAAAGGGAATGTGTGTTCATTAACGAATAGTCTATCATATTTTCGCGTCGGCGACCTACCCGATCGCGCGCCAAAAAGATGACCTTTTGCGCTTGACCGCGCGGACGCAAATAGAGTAAAATACCGCGCGATGGATACCGTCCTCTTCATCACCGACCTCCACACCGGCTCACACGTCGTCACGCTGGCGGGCGTCTACGCGCGCGCCGCCACGCACAACTGGCGGGTGATCGAGATCGAACGCGACCGCACGACGCGCCCGCTCCGGGAATTCGTCGCCACCTGGCGTCCCGTCGGCTGCATCATGGAATGCGGCAAGCTGACCGAGCCCGTCGACACGCGCCGCTTCAACATTCCCATCGTCTACATCGACCCCGATCCCGTCACGCTGCGCCGGCCCTGCCACGCCGTCACGAACGACGCGACGGCCCTCGCCCGCCGCGCCGCG
>JAFUEM010000299.1 GCA_017463935.1 Kiritimatiellia bacterium | reverse complement strand
GCTCCGCGTGGGTCGCGCGCCTGCCCGTGGACCGCAATGTCCTGCGCTACATCTACCCCCTCCACATCGTCAGCACGTTCTGCTGCCTCGCGTTCTTCAACGCCTACCGCACCGTCTGGGCGCGCGCGATGCTCTCGAACTACCTGCGGCTGCTGCTCGCGGCGTTCTTCGGCGCAACGCTCGCCGCGTTCGTCACCTACTACGCGCCCGTCCGCCCCGCCGGCCACCTGAAGGCGCTGATGCTGCTCTACGCGAGCTTCAGCTTCCTTGCGCTCACGCTGCTGCGCACGGTCCGCAGCGTCGTGCGCGACCTCTTCTACGCGCTCGACTGCGCGCGGCTCGTCGCGCGCAAGGACGTCTCGCGCGTGCTCGTCTACGGGTGCGGACTCCGCTACCGCAGCTTCCGCCGCGAGCTCGTGCGCACAACCGCCGCCAACGACCGCATCATCGTCGGCCTCCTCGACGACGACATTCTCCTGCGCGGCCAGTACATCGGCGGCATCCAGGTCCTCGGCACGCTTGCGCAGGCGCCCGAGATCATCAACGCCGTCAACGCCGACGCGGTCGTGATCGCCTGCGAGGTCACGCCCGCCTGGCTGCGCGTCATCGACGAGACGCTGCGGCCGACGGGCGTCCGGATCACGCACTTCACCTTCAGCGAAAAGGAATTACCCCCCCCCCCCTGTAAGCGGAAATGAATCATGAGTAGAGTTTCGTTCACCCCGGAAGATGTCTTGAAGTTCCATGACGGCGGCAAGGTCGCCGTCTCGCTCCCGAAGCCGCTCAGGACGCAGGCCGATCTGACGCTCGCCTACACGCCCGGCGTCGCCGTCGCCGTGAAGGCGATCGCGGCCGATCCCGCCGCCGCCTACGACCTGACGGCCAAGCGCAATCTCGTCGCCGTCGTCTCGGACGGCACGGCGATCCTCGGCCTCGGCGACCTCGGCGCGCGCGCGTCGATCCCGGTGATGGAGGGCAAGGCCGTCCTCTTCAAGTCGTTCGCCGGCGTCGACGCCTGGCCGGTGCCGCTCGGCGCGTGCCGCCGCGACGGGAAGGACACGGGCCCGACCGATCCCGAACGCGTCATCGCGGCGGTGAAGGCGATCGCGCCGCAGTACGCGGGCATCAACCTCGAGGACATCGCCTCGCCCGCGTGCTTCGAGATCGAGGACCGCCTCGACGCCGAGCTCGACATCCCCGTCTTCCACGACGACCAGTGGGGCACGGCGGTCATCGCCACGGCGGGCGTGATGAACTTCGCGTTCCTGAAGGGCAGGGCGCTGGGCGATCTGAAGATCGTCATCAACGGCGCGGGCGCGGCCGGCACGCGCATCGCCGACATGCTCAAGGCGGCGGGCGTCAGGGACATCACGATGTTCGACATCAAGGGCGTGCTGGCCGCGAGCCGCACGGACCTCTCGCGGCAGAACGCCGTCCACGCGCGCGACGTGCCCGCGAACCTGACGCGCCGCGCGGCGATGACGGGCGCGGACGTCTTCATCGGCGTCAGCGCGGCGAACGTCCTCAGCGGCGACGACGTGCGCGCGATGGGCGAGTTTCCGGCGATCTTCGCGATGGCCAACCCCGATCCCGAGATCACGCCCGAGGCTGTCGCGGCGGCGATGGCGGGCCGCCGCTACGTGATGGTGACGGGCCGCAGCGACTATCCGAACCAGATCAACAACGTCCTCGGCTTCCCGTACCTCTTCCGCGGCGCGCTCGATGCGCGCGCGCGCACGATCAACAAGGAGATGAAGGTCGCCGCGTCGCACGCGCTCGCGCTCCTCGCGCGCGAGCCGGTGACACCGGAGGTGGCCGCGCTCTATCCGGGCGAGAAGCTCGTGTTCGGCGACACCTACCTGATCCCCAAGCCGTTCGACCGGCGGCTCTTCGTCGAGGTGTCCTGGGCCGTGGCGAAAGCGGCGGTGGAGTCGGGCGTCGCGGGCATCGACCTCGATCTCGCCGCCTACCGCGCGCAGCTCAGTCGAGGTTTCTAGGATTCTAGAATTCTAGGTTTCTAGGTTTCTAGAATTCTAGAAGTCTAGATTAGCTCCGCCGCGCAAAAACCGGGTGACGCGCGCGGCGCGGATGTGATATACTTTCCCGGCCATGAAAAAAGTGATCATTACCGTTGTCGGCAAGGACATCGTCGGCATCATCGCCAAGACGGCCACCTACCTCGCCAAGGAGAACATCAACATCCTCGACATCTCGCAGACCGTCGTGCAGGACTACTTCAACATGATGATGATCGTCGACGGCGCGAAGTGCAAAAAGACGTTCGACCGCATGAGCGCCGACCTCACGAAGCTCGGTCTGACGATGGGGCTGCGCATCCGCTGCCAGAAGAGCGAGATCTTCGAGAAGATGCACCGCATCTGAGGCGCGCCATGATCGACATCTCCGAAGTTCTCGAAACGAACAAGATGGTGAGCGAGCAGACGCTCGACGTGCGCACCATCACGATCGGCCTCTCGCTCCTCGACTGCGCCGACCGCGCGCTCAAGACGACGTGCGACAACATCTACGCGAAGCTGACGCGCCTCGCGAAGGATCTCGTCAAGGTCGGCGACGACATCGGCCGCGAATTCGGCGTGCCCGTCGTCAACAAGCGCATCTCGGTGACGCCGATCGCGCTCGTCGGCGCGGCGTGCTGCCGCCGGCCCGCCGATTTCGTCCGGATCGCCCGCACGCTCGACCGCGCGGCGAAGAAGCTCGGCGTCAACTTCGTCGGCGGCTACTCGGCCGTCGTCTCGAAGGGGATGACGCCCGCCGACGAGCTGCTGATCCGCTCGATCCCCGAGGCGATGGCGGTCACGGAGCGGCTCTGCGCGAGCGTGAACGTCGGCTCGACCAAGACGGGCATCGACATGGACGCGGTGCGGCTGATGGGTGAGATCGTCAAGGAGACGGCCGAACGCACGAAGGACCGCGGCTCGATCGGCTGCGCGAAGCTGGTGGTCCTCTGCAACGCGCCCGACGACAACCCGTTCATGGCCGGCGCGTTCCACGGCGTGAGCGAGGGCGACGCGGTCATCAACGTGGGCGTGAGCGGCCCGGGCGTCGTGCACGCGGTGCTGAAGACGATCCGCGGCGCGGACTTCGAGACGCTGTGCGAGACGATCAAGAAGACGGCGTTCAAGATCACGCGCGTCGGCCAGCTCGTCGCGCAGGAGGCGTCGAAGCGCCTCGGCATTCCCTTCGGCATCATCGACCTCTCGCTCGCGCCGACGCCGGCGGTGGGCGATTCGGTGGCGGACATCCTCCGCGAGATCGGCCTCGACGAGCCGGGCGCGCCCGGCACGACGGCGGCGCTCGCGCTCCTGAACGACCAGGTGAAGAAGGGCGGCGTGATGGCGTCGAGCTACGTGGGCGGCCTGTCGGGCGCGTTCATCCCCGTCAGCGAGGACCAGGGCATGATCGACGCGGTGAATGCGGGCGCGCTCACGATCGAGAAGCTCGAGGCGATGACGTGCGTCTGCTCCGTCGGGCTCGACATGATCGCGATCCCCGGCGACACGCCGGCGACGTCGATCGCGGGCCTCATCGCGGACGAGGCGGCGATCGGCATGGTCAACCAGAAGACGACGGCCGTGCGCGTCATCCCGGTCGCGGGAAAGAAGGTCGGCGACACGGTGGAGTTCGGCGGGCTCCTGGGCCACGCGCCGGTGATGGCGGTCAACCGCTTCTCCTGCGCCGCGATGATCAACCGCACGGGCCGCATCCCCGCGCCGATCCACTCGTTCAAGAACTAGCCGCCGCCGCGCTTGCCAGCGCGCGCGCAAAATGATATAATTTCCATCGTGAAAAAAGTTTCCAAGATCAAGTACCGCCGGATTCTGCTCAAGCTGTCCGGCGAAGTGCTGGGCAACCGCACGACGGGCGAGTGCATCGATCCGCAGCATCTGGCGTTCATGGCCGAGCGCGTCAAGAAGATCCACAAGATGGGCGTGGAGGTCGGCATCGTGCTCGGCGGCGGCAACATCTTCCGCGGCCTGACGGGCGCGGGCAAGGGCGTCAACCGCGTGACGGGCGACTCGATGGGGATGCTCGCGACGGTCATCAACGCGCTCGCGATGATGAACGCGCTCGAGTCGATCGGCGTGCCCACGCGCGTCATGACGGCGATCTCCATCGACAAGCTCGCCGAGCCGTTCATCCAGCGCAAGGCGCTGCGCCACTTCGAGAAGGGGCGCGTCGTCATCTTCGCGGGCGGCACGGGCAACCCGTACTTCTCGACCGACTCGGCGGCGGCGCTGAGGGCGAGCGAGATCGGCGCGGAGGCGCTTTTGAAGGCGACGAAGGTCGACGGCGTCTACACTGCCGATCCGAAGAAGGACCCGAAGGCGAAGAAGTACGGCTCGCTCGACTACGAGACCGCGCTCGCCAAGCGGCTGAAGGTGATGGATTCGGCGGCGTTCGCGCTGTGCATGGACAACGGCATTCCGATCGTCGTCTTCGACTTTTTCGACGGCGACGCGCTCGAGCGCGTCGTGAAGGGCGAGAACGTCGGCACGCTCGTCAGCGGCAAGTGAACTTAACGAAAGGCAGACAGACACGATGAATACGACACAGGATGTTCTGAACGACGCGACCGCGAAGATACAGAAGAGCTTCGAGGCGCTCAAGGCGCAGTTTGCGGGCCTGAGGACCGGCAAGGCGAATCCCGCGATGGTCGACCAGATCAAGGTCGAGTACTACGGCTGCCCGACGCCGATCAAGAACCTCGGCACGATCTCGACGCCGGAGCCGCGCCAGATCAAGATCACGCCGTTCGACCCGACGGTGCTCGCCGAGATGAACAAGGCGATCCTCGCGGCGAACCTCGGCGTGACGCCGCAGAACGACGGCAAGGTGCTGCGCATCACGGTGCCCGAGCTGAACGAGGCGCGCCGCAAGGAGATCGTCAAGGTCGCGAAGACCCAGGCCGAGGCGCAGAAGGTCGCGATGCGCAACGTGCGCCGCGACGCGAACGACGCCGCCAAGAAGCTCGAGAAGGACAAGAAGATTTCCGAGGACGATCTCAAGGCCGCGCTCGACAAGATCCAGAAGGCGACCGACGACGGCATCGCCCGGATCGACGCCGAGCTGAAGGCCAAGGAGTCCGAGGTGATGGCGGTCTGACCGCCGCCGCGATTTCAACGCAACGCACGGAGGGAACAGCCATGGCAGAAGAGAACGCGAGTCCGATCAGCGCGGCCAAGCCGCCGGTCACGAATCCGATATCGCCCGCGCAGCCGGCTTCGGCGCACGCGACGACGCTGAAGCTCAAGCCCGTCATCCGCAAGCCGCTGGGCGGCGCGGCCGGCGGTCCGGCGAAGGCCATCATCCGCCCCGGGCTCAAGACCTCCGCCGCGCCGGGACTGACGCCGGTCGCCGCGGC
>JAFUEM010000298.1 GCA_017463935.1 Kiritimatiellia bacterium | reverse complement strand
CGGACGAGCCGCTCGTCTGGCGCGTGGACGGCGGCGCGTCGCTGCAGGCCGTCATCGATTCGCTGCCGGTGGATTCGCCGCGCCGGGCGGTCGTGCGCGTCGCGCCCGGCCGCTACCGCGAGAAGGTGAAGGTCGGCGCGAACCTGCGCAACGTCTGCTTTGTCGCCGACGATCCGCGCCCGGAAAAGACCGTCATCTCGTGGAACGATACGCCCGCGACGCCCCGACCGGACGGCAAGGGGACGCTCGGCACGTTCGGCAGCTGCACGCTGCGCGTCGAGGGCAGCGACATTTCGTTCGACGGCTTTACGATCGAGAACACGGGCACGCCCGAGCGCCTCGCGGCGACGGGCGGCAGGGAGCAGGCGGGGCAGTGCGTGGCGCTCTTCGCGTGCGGCGACCGGTGCGCCTTCCGCAACTGCCGCATCCTCGGCTGGCAGGATACCGTCTACGCGGGCGGCACGGTGGGCGCGACGGCCGCGCGCCAGTATTTCGGGAACTGCTACATCGAAGGGGCGGTCGACTTCATCTTCGGCAACGCGGTCGCGCTCTTCGACACGTGCGAGCTCCATTCGCACCAGGGCGGCTACGTGACGGCGGGCAGCCACGAGCCTGAGCTGCCGTTCGGCTATGTGTTCGTCAACTGCCGCGTCACGTGCGGCGGCGGGAAGCAGACGCTGCTGGGCCGTCCGTGGCGGCCGTATGCGAACGTGGCGTTCGTCGGCTGCGACTTCGGGACGGCCGTCCTGCCGGCCGGCTGGAAGGACTGGACGACGGACTGCGGCCGCCGCGTCTACCGCAGCGCGGAGTACGGCTGCACGCACGACGGCGCGTTCAGCCGCGCGCCGTGGATCGTGATCGGTACGCTGGACGATTTCCGCGCGCGCCTGTCGGCGGCCGGGATGGCGACGGCGGCCGACATCCTCGCGGGGCCGGACGGCTGGCGGCCGATGGACGCCGCACGCTGAGTGCAACGCTTGCGGATGGCGGGGGGAATTTGATATACTAAAAAAACTATGTCAGTTGATCGTCTCGAACGGGTGAACAGCCTCTTGAAACGCGTCATCGCCGAATCGATGTTTTCGGTGATGCAGGGCGACTCGGTCGCGCCGGGCCTCATCACGGTCACGGGCGTGCGCTGCGGCAAGGATCTGCGCGACGCGACGGTGTCCGTCTCGGTCTTCGGCGACGACGCGCTGAAGGCAACGGCGCTCCAGCACCTGAAGCATAACGCCAAACGCTTCCAGTCCATCATCAACCGCGAAGTGCGCCTCAAGTTCACGCCGCGCCTCATCTTCAAGCTCGACCTGAGCCTGGAGAAGGGCGACGAAGTCCTGGCGCTCCTCGACAAGCTGCCGCCGGCCGCCGACAATGGCTAATCTCGCCCAGCTCAGGATGCTGGAGGACCTGAGCGGTTTCCTCCTGGTGGACAAGCCCGCAGGTCTGCCGTTCTCGGCCGTCGTCAAGGCGGTCAAGCGCAAGTTCAATCTCGTCAAGGTCGGCCATGGCGGTTCGCTCGACGCGCTCGCGTCGGGGCTGCTCGTCCTGCTGATCGGCGACGCGAACCGCCACGTCGGCGACGTGATGGGCGCGGACCGCGTCTGGACGGGCACGCTCCAGCTGGGGCGCCGGACCGATACGCACGACATCTACGGCCGCGTGACCGGCGAAGGCGATGCGGCGGCCGCGACGCCGGAGCGGATGGCGGCCGCGACGCGCGACTTCAAGGGCGACGTCTTCCAGACCGAACCGCGCTTCTGCTCGGTGCGGCGCGAGGGGAGCGGCGGCTACGAGGTCGCGGACACGGGCGAGCACACGCAGTTCCTCGCGCACGTCTACCGCTTTGCGGTCGAGCCGCCGGACGCGGCGCACGTCGCCGCGTTCGCGCTCAAGGCGTCGAAGGGCGTCCTCGTGCGCACGCTCGTCAACGATTTCGGCGACGCGCTCGGCTGCGGCGCGTGCCTCAAGAGTCTGCGGCGCACGGCCATCGGCCGGCTGTCGGTCGATGCGGCGATCCCGTTCGACCGGCTCCTCGAAACGGAGACGGGCGATTTCGCCGCGCTCGTCGTGCCGGCGGCAAAGGCGTTGCCATGATCCTGGCGGTCGGTTTCTTCGACGGGGTTCACCTCGGTCACCGGAAAATCCTGACGGGCGCGGATGTCGCGCTCACGTTCCGCAACCATCCGCTCACCGTGCTCGCGCCCGACCGCGCGCCGCGCCTTCTGATGACGAGCGACGAGAAGACGGCGGCGATCCGCGCGTGCGGCGTCCGGGAGGTGGTGACGCTCGATTTCACGCCGGCGCTCGCGGCGCTGGAGCCGGAGGACTTCCGCGCCCGCTACTTGAACGCGCCGGACCTGACGGTGCGCTGCGGCGCGAACTGGCGCTTCGGCAAGGGCGGGCGCGGCGACGCGGCGCTTCTGCGCGCGCACGGCAGCACGGTGACGGTCGTGCCGTACGCAACGTATGACGGCGCGCGCATCTCGTCGACGCGCATCCGCCAGGCGTTCGCGGCGGGCGACATCGCGGCCGGCAACGCCATGCTCGGCCGCGCGCTGACGCTCGGCGGTACCGTGATGAAGGGAAAGGGCCTCGGCGCGACGCTCGGCTTCCCGACGGTCAATATCGCCGTCGCGAGCAATGTGGAACTGCCGCTCGGCGTCTATGCGGTCGCGGCGGGCGGTTGGCGCGGCGTTGCGAACTACGGGCGCGCGCCGACGATGGGGGACAAGGCGTGGCAGCAGCCGGTGCTGGAGGTGCATTGGCTGGGGGTTGGTCACGCGCAGCGTGCCCATCTCCACGAAGAGTGCGCGCCGCTCCACGAAGAGAAGGTTGAGCTGCTGCGCTTCCTGCGGCCGGAGCGGAAGTTCGCGTCGCTCGATGAGCTGAAGGCGCAGATCGCGCGCGATTGCGAGGCGGCACGCGCATGAGCGGCCTGCTCCTCTTGGCGGCGACCGCGCTCCTGAACCTGTCGCCGGAACGGTACGACACGGAAACGGTGGGGCGGCGCACCGTCGACTGGTACCGCCACACGGGCGATCCGGCGTGGGGCGACCCCGTGACGAACTTCGTCGACCGCTTTTCCGTGGCGAAGCCGGTCGACGGCGACGCGCCGGGCCGACCGCTCCTCGTCGTGCTGCACTGGCGCGGCGCGGGCTGGCCGGGCAAGGGCGTCGACCTGCAGACGCGGCTCGTCGACGAGAAGGACCGCGTCTTTTCCGCGCCCGACGACTTCTACGTCCTGAACCTCGACGACATCCGCGACTACCACGTCCTCTTGAACCGCACGCACGACCAGTACTGGTGGGGCGCGACGCCCGCCTACCGCGGCCCGACCGCGGCGGATGTGCCGCGGCTCATGGCCGGCGAGACGCCGTGCGAAAGGCGCGTCCTCGATTCGGTCGAATGGACGTGCCGCCGCTACGCCATCGACCGCGACCGCGTGTACCTGTGCGGCAACTCGATGGGCGGCCAGGCGGCGTACGCGATCGGGCTCGCGCACGGCGAAATCTTCGCGGCGATCAACGCGAACGTGCCCGCGACCGCCTGGTTCGCGGCGGCGCGGCTCG
>JAFUEM010000297.1 GCA_017463935.1 Kiritimatiellia bacterium | reverse complement strand
TATGTGACGGTCGAGGTCGTGGACGCGGCGGGGACGGTCTGCCCCTATGCGGCGCTGCCGCTGTCGTTCATCGTCACCGGCGATGCGGCGCGCTTCAAGGCCGCGTGCAACGGCGATCCGACGTCGCTGGAGGTCTTTACCGAGCCGCGCATGCCGACGTTCCACGGCGCGCTCGTCGTGACGCTGGCCGCCGAGAAAGAGGGCGCGGCGACGCTGACGGTGACGGCGGACGGCCTGCCGCCCGCGACGATCGGCCTTGCGGTCGCTCCGTCGGCGCGCTGACGCGCGGCGGAAGAGGGCGGTGTGGATGCGAAAGGGGGCCGATGATGATCCTGGACAAGAAGCAGATGACGGAAGAGGACATCAAGTTGCAGTTCATAACGCCTGCAATCGTGTCCAGATGGACTCTCGACCGGATCACGATGGAGACAAAGATCACCGATGGAGCGCTCCTCGCTCAACGCCGAGAAAGCGCTTGCGGAACAGGCGAAGTCGGAAGGGGGGATGAAGGAGGTGCGAAGTGAGTGACGACCTTTCCGAGTATCTGCGGGCGAAGGAACCCGGGAAAGCGGAACTCGCCGGACTCTGGCGGGCGGCGATCGGACTCCAGAAAGTCGACGGCCTCACGCCTTCGGCCTATCTCGTCGAAACCGCGCGGCGAAACATCGAAGGCGAGATCACCATTGCCGAGGCCGGGAAGATCATCGGCGAATACTACAAGTCCAAGGCCGTTCGCGCGGAGGCCGCGAAAACGCGCACCGACGAGGCGGACATCGTCTCGCAGCGCATCACGGGAATACTCGCCGAGCCGACGTTCTCGTTCTCGCCCGAGCAGCTTGTTTCCATACACCGCAGGCTTTTCGACGGAATCTACAAGCATGCGGGAACAATACGCGACTACAACATCACAAAAAACGAATGGGTTCTGAAGGGCGATACAGTCCAGTACGCCAGTTGCTTCCGCCTTGTCGAGACGATGGCCTTTGACTTCTCGGAAGAAAAGAAATTTTCATACGCGAGCGTTTCTATGGATGAGGTGGTACGCCATTTCTCCAGGTTCATTTCGGGTGTCTGGCAGATACATCCATTCGGCGAGGGAAATACACGGACGACCTCGGTGTTCGCCATGAAATACCTGCGCACCCTCGGATTCGAAGTCGATAATGACATTTTCTACGAGAACTCATACTATTTCCGTAATGCCCTGGTTCGCGCCAACTACTCCAACATCCCGAAGGGTATCGAAGAAACGACCGAGTACCTTGAACGTTTCTTCCGGAACGCCCTCATGGGTGAGGAAAACAAACTGCAAAGCCGCTATCTGCTTGTAGGGGGTTGGAAAGAGGACTCAACCCCTGCAAGCCGTGCGAAAACCCCTACAAGTAAGACCGTGACGGCCCCTGCAAGCAACGAGGTGGCCCCTGCAAGAAGATCGATAGCACTTTCGCGTGCCGTGCGACGACTCATCGAGGCGCTTGAAGGCGAAATGTCTCGTGCGAAGGTCATGAAGGCGATCGGGATAAAGGATCGTGTCACGTTTTCAGATTACTACCTCGCACCGGCTCTGAAGCTCGGGCTTGTCGAGATGACGCAGCCCAATTCGCCGCGCTCGCCCACGCAGAAGTACCGGCTCACCGCAAAGGGGAAGAAGGTTCAGATGGAGACCTGCAAATGACTCCGCAGGAACTGAAGAACAGCATCCTGTAGCTGGCGATCCAGGGCAAGCTCGTCGAACAGACTCCTTCTGAGAATGCGGTGCGGCGGCCCTACACTTTCGGGTAGGGTCGCGGCGGGGGAAGTATGATATACTATTGCGCATGAAAATGAAATTCCTTGCCTTCCTGTGCGGTGTCGGCCTCGCGTCGGGCGCGTTCGCCGAGGTCTACAACATGAACGTCGACTGGAAGTTCTCCAAGCTCAATTGGGGCCGCGGCCTCCAGGCGGCGGTCGACGGCAACCTCCAGAACGGCCGCCCCGTCTACGCGCCGGACTACGACGATTCCGCCTGGGAGACGGTCAGCGTGCCGCATCCCGTCAACGCGCACGACACGTACGACAATCACGCGAGCGACGCGGGCGAGGCGTCGATGTTCCGCGGCTGGATGGCGTACCGCAAGCGTCTCACGATTCCCGCCGGGCGTCACTTCTTCCTCGAATTCGAGGCGATCCGCCAGACGCAGTACGTCTACGTGGACGGCCGGCTCGTCGGCTTCTACGAAGCGGGCACCGCGCCGACGGGCTACGACCTGACGCCGTTCGTCACGCCCGGCCGCCCGGCGCTCGTCTGCGTTCTCACCGACAGTTCCTCGGGGCGCGGCATGAAGGAGTATTCCGCCGAATCGGCGGACGAGCCGGGCGACTGGAAGGGCACGGCCTACCAGTGGAACGGCAGCGACTTCAATCCCGTGCAGGGCGGGCTCACGGGCAACGTGCGCCTCCACGTCAAGGCGAACGACGCCTACCTCACGCTGCCCTTGTGGGCGAACCTGAAGACGACGGGCGTCTACGTGTGGGCGGACGATTTCGATCTCGCGAAGGGCGAGGCGACGATCCACGTCGAAGCCGAGGTCGCGGGCGCGGCGAAGCAGATCGCGTTCGCGCTCGACGGCGACGCCCGGCTGGGGGCGGTCGACAGCCGCACGGACGGCCGCACGTTCGTCGCGGTCGCGCGGGCGACGAATCTGACGTTCTGGTCGCCGGACACGCCGTTCCTCTACGACGTCACGGTGCGGCTCCTCGCGGACGGCGCGCGCGTCCTGGACGAGACGACGGTGCGCACGGGCTTCCGCCAGGTCGGCTACGAGCGCGACGCGGGCGTGACGATCAACGGCCGGCCGACGTGGCTGCCCGGCTACGCGCAGCGTTCGACGAGTTCGTGGGCGGCGATCGGCGTCGCGCCCGACTGGCTGAACGACTGCGACATGGAGCTCGTGCGCCGCTCGAAGGCAAACTTCATCCGCTGGATGCACGTCACGCCCAAGCCGTCGCTCGTGCGCGCGTGCGACAAGGCGGGCGTCGTCAACGTGTGCCCCGCGGGCGACAAGGAGAACGACACGTCGGGCCGGCAGTGGGAGCAGCGCGTCGAGGCGATGCGCGAGGCGATCGTCTACTTCCGCAACGCGCCGTCCGTCTTCTTCTGGGAGGCGGGCAACAACCAGATCACGCCCGCGCACATGAGGGAGATGCGCGAGCTGAAGGAAGCGCTCGATCCGCACGGCGGGCGCTTCATGGGCTGTCGCACGCTCCAGACGGCCGAGCAGATCGCCGAGGCGGAGTACGTCGGCACGATGATCCACCGCCAGGACGTGAAGGCCGCCGCCGCGATGGCGAAGACGGGCCGCTGGATGCCGATCATGGAGACGGAGTACTGCCGCGAGGAGTCGGCGCGGCGGCTCTGGGACCGCTTCACGCCGCCGGACTTCAACTTCGTCTGCACGCGCCTGGCGAGCGGCGCGAAGGAGTGGATGTACAACTGCTACGACCTGACGCAGGAGGAGTTCGCGCTCTCGAACGTCGATGCGTCGGACGGCTACAGCTACTTCTACGGCAACCGCGCGGCGGGCCGCCTCGGCCGGTACTACAGCGCGTGCGCGATGCTCTGCTGGACCGACTGCAACCAGCACGGGCGCAACTCCAACACGGAGAACTGCCGCTCGTCGGGGCGCGTCGACGCGGTGCGCATCCCGAAGGAGAACTTCTACGTCCACCAGTGCCTCTATTCGCAGACGCCGCAGATCAAGATCCTCGGCCACTGGAACTACCCGAAGAGGACGGCGGACAACTACTGGTACAACGAGAAGGTGAACGACGGCAAGAAGATCACGTACACGGGCGCGCGCACGCAGCGCGATCCGACACGCAAGACGGTCTACGTGATCGGCTCGCTTCAGGTCGCGTCGATCGAGCTGTTCGTCAACGGCCGCTCGAAGGGCGTCGCCACCGAGCCGGCGAAGGGGCTCTTCGCGTTCGCGTTCCCGGACGTGGACGTGACGGAGGCGGGCGCGGTCGAGGCCGTCGCGAAGGATGCGGCGGGCAACGAGATCGCGCGCGACCGCATCGAGACGGTCGGCGACGCGGCGAAGCTCGTCCTGAGCGCGCACGTCGGGCCGGCGGGCTGGCGCGCAGACGGCGCGGACATCGCGGTCGTCGACGTGAAGCTCGTCGACGCGCAGGATCGTGTGCTGCCGCTCGCGGACGACCGCGTGACGTTCACGCTCACGGGCGACGCCGTGTTCATGGGCGGCTGGAACTCGGGCACGTTCGACGCGACCTCGCCCGTGGGCAAGGACTGGGTGAATCTGGAGCAGGGCGTCAACCGCGTCTTCCTCAAGGCGTCGCGCACGGCGGGCCGGGTGTCGTTCGCGGCGACCTGCGCGAACGGCCTGCACGCGGCGGTGGAGCTGACGAGCGTACCGGTCGCGGTCGCGGGCGGGCTCGCGCGCGAGATGCCGCAGGAGCGGCCGAAGAACGCGAAGAGCTACGCGGTGCGGCATCCCGTGCCGCCGGTGCGCGACCTGGAGGGCCGGGCGGGCGCGGTGCCGTACACGGTGCGCGTCAACGGCGCGGCGGTGGCGTTCCCGAAGCGCACGCAGGCGTTCAAGCCCGATGCGTCGACGGGCGTCGTCTGCCCGTACGAGCCGGTGCTCGCGGCGCTCAAGGCGGCGGGCGCGGACGTGACGTACACGTACAGCGCGAAGAAGATTCCGGCGAACAAGAAGTACCTGCGCCGGCTTTCGCCCTCGCCGTACCGGCCGACGCTGACATACACGGCGGGCGGCAAAGAGATCGACGCGGTCGCCGGGCTGACGGTGCTCTTCGAGGACAACGGGCGGGAGAAGAACCTGACCAACTTCGAGATGACGGGCGAGCGCGGCGTGCTCGTGGGCGAGCTGGGGCCGCTGCTCGGCTACATCCCCGGCCTGAAGGTCGAGACGGACGAGAACAACCGCCGCGTGGACATCACCGTTCAGTAGCGCGACACAAGATGTTGTGGGGTGCGCAAAGCCCTGAAAACACTAGACTTTGTGCACCCCACCCTCGCGACACCTCAATATTTATTGATTTTTTTTAAAATACCCCCTTGCGCAACACCAATTTTATTGGTATATTATGCGCATACCCACCAAAGAACGGTTCTGCGGGGGTCAACAAAGGATCAAAATCATGGCGAAGAAAGAAGTCATTCCGACAACCAAGAGCGGTATCATGGCGGCCCTCGCTGAGGCGGCCGGCATCAGCAAGAAGCAGGCCGTCGCGGTCTACGAGAAGCTCGTCGACATCGCGATCAAGGGCGCGAAGCAGGAGGAGAAGGGCCTCATGCTCCCGGGCGTCGGCAAGGTCAAGCTGATCAAGCGTCCGGCGCGCATGGGCCGCAACCCCGCGACTGGCGAGCAGATCAAGATCAAGGCGAAGAAGGTCGTCAAGATCGTCGCGTGCAAGGCGTTCAAGGACGCGGTCCTTGGCTGATTTCTGCGCAGCAACGCAAAAGGAGTGGGGGCCGGAACGGGCCCCCACTTGGTTTAGATGAAGCACCATTTGATCGGCATCGGCGGCGTGGGGATGAGCGCGCTCGCGACCGCGCTCGTGAAGCTCGGCGAGGACGTCTCGGGCAGCGACCGCAACCTCGACACGAAGAACATCGCGTTCCTGCGGCGCCTCGGCGTCGCGTGCAGCAAGGATGACGGCCGCGCGTTGGCGCCGGGCGCGACCTTGCCCGACGAGGTGATCGTCTCGACGGCGATCGAGGACGACAACCGC
>JAFUEM010000075.1 GCA_017463935.1 Kiritimatiellia bacterium | reverse complement strand
ATCGCCAACACCTTCATTGCCGCCGTCAGCCGCGCGCAGACGAGCGCCTCCATGAGCGAATTGGACGCGAGCCGGTTCGCGCCGTGCAGCCCCGTCGACGCGCACTCGCCGACGGCCGACAGCCCCTTGATGCTCGTCTCGCCCGCCGTCGTCGCCTGAATGCCGCCGCACGTGTAGTGCGCGGCCGGGACGATCGGAATCAAGTCCTTCGCCATGTCGATGCCGAACGACAGGCACTTCGCGTAGATGTTGGGGAAGCGCGCCATCAGGTACTTGCGGCCCTTCTGCCGGATGTCGAGGTACATGCAGTCGTCGCCCGTGCGCTTCATCTCCGAGTCGATCGACCGCGCCACGATGTCGCGCGGCGCGAGCGACCCGCGCGGATCGTACTTCTTCATGAAGGGGCGGCCGCGCTTGTCGACGAGGACCGCGCCCTCGCCGCGCACGGCCTCGGAGATGAGGAAGCGCCTGGCCTGCGGGTGGTAGAGGCACGTCGGGTGGAACTGGATGAACTCCATGTTCTCGATCTTCGCGCCCGCGCGCCACGCGAGCGCGATGCCGTCGCCCGTCGCGGTGTCGGGGTTGCACGTGTAGAGGTAGACCTTGCCGCAGCCGCCCGTCGCGAGGATCGTGTTCGGCGAACGGATGGCGTAGATCTCGCCCGTCGCCTTGTCGAGCACGTACGCGCCGAGGCAGCGGTTCTCGCCCGCGAGGCCGATGCGCCGCGCCATGACGAGGTCGATGACGATCGTGTGCTCGCGGAAGTCCACGCCCGACTTCTTCAGCCGGCGCACCATCGCGGCCTCGCACTTCTCGCCCGTGATGTCGCCCGCGTGGAAGATGCGCCGCGCGCTGTGGCCGCCCTCGCGCGTCAGGTCCCAGCCGCCGTCGGGCTTCTTCGCGAACTTCACGCCGCAGTCGATCAGGTCCTGGATGCCCTCGGGCGCGTGCTCGCAGATCTCGTGCACGACCTTGGTGCGGCCGAGCCACGCGCCCGCGATCATCGTGTCGCGCGCGTGTTTGTCGAAGCTGTCGGCCGGGTCCATCACGCAGCAGATGCCGCCCTGCGCGAAATTGGTGTTGCAGTCCTGGAGCCGCTCCTTGGTCACAAGCACGACGCGGCCGTAGCTCGCCAGGTGCATCGCGCTCATCAGGCCCGCCATCCCCGAGCCCACGACGAAATAGTCGCAATCGACGATCTTCATCCGCGTCACCTCTCCGTGGGCAGGCCCCACGACTCCAGCTTGGTCGCCATCCAGTCGAAGGCCGCCTCGTGCAGCGCCTTCGCCTTCCCCGTCGGAATGACGGGACCGGCCGCGACGCGGATGTCCTTCGAGGTGTCGAGCGGCCCGAAGTCCTTGAAGACCTTGGCGAGGAGCCCCGTCCGGCGCGTCAGCTGGCAGCGCGTGTCGACGACGATCGGCACCACCGGGCAGCCCGCCTTCTCCGCGAGCTTCGCGCCGATCGACGAATAGACCTTGCGGCTGAAGACCTCCTGGCGTGTGCCCTGCGGGAAGATGAGGAAGCTGTCGCCGCGGCCGATGCGCTCGGTGCCGATCTTGAGCATGTTGACGAGGTCCTCGCGCGGCGACTTGCGGCCGATCGGGATCATCCCCGTGTGCGCCGCCGCCTTTTCGAGGAACGGCAGGTGCGCGAGCGACGCCTTGGCGACGTAGCTGAACGGGCCGAACGCGCTCAGGATCGGCGGCAGGAGGATCGTCTCGATCGTCGACATGTGGTTGCACAGGTACATGACCGGCCCGTCGTACGCCCTGCGGTGCTGGAAGCCCTCGATCTGCACGTTCATGCCGAAGCGCTCGGGGCACTGCACCGCCGAGAGGCAGAATTCCGCCCACTTGCGGATCGTCAGCTTGCCGAACGGCTCGTAGAGCGCACAGAGCGGAAAGACCCGCGAGATCGAACAGGTGAATTTCAGCGTCGCCCAGCCGCTCGGCCGCGCGCGTTTCGCGGCACGGCGCTCGGGCGCGGTCGCATAGCCGCCCGTCTCCAGCAGTTCGCGCTGGAACAGGTCAAGACTCGTCGTTTTCATCGGTGGCTGCCTCCGTTGCGGCCGCGGCGTCCGCTTCCGCCGCCGCGCGCTGTTTCTCCTTCTCTTCGCGGGCCTTGCGCAGCTCCTCGCGAATGTCCATCAGCTGCTGGCGCTGCTCGGCGCGTTCGGCCTCGCGCGCGGCGCGCTCCTCCTCGGCCCGCGCCTTCGCCTCCTCTTCGCGCGCCTTCTGCTCCGCCTCGCGGGCGGCCACT
>JAFUEM010000032.1 GCA_017463935.1 Kiritimatiellia bacterium | reverse complement strand
GCTCGGCGCGCCGGTCGTCACGCCCGACGCCGCGCGCATCGACGCGTTCCTGAAGGAGACGTTCGGCGCGCGCTACCGGGGCGGACGCACGCCGACGGCGGAGGGTTTGCGGCGCTTTGCCGAGGCCTGCCCGGCGATCCTCCGGCCCGAGCCGCTGCCGCTCTATTTCAACCCGGCGGTGCGCGAAAATAATTAAAATTACCCTATTGCGGGGTTTATGCAAAATATGATATACTTTTAGACGATCTTCGCAAGAAGAGGGTTGCGATACGGGCGAGTACATCCCGTCGCGTCGTACCCGATGAGCAACGCTCGCGGTTACGACAACGTGCCGCGAGCCTTGTTTTTGCGGGGGTTACTGGGCGGAAACCCAGTCGCGGGCGAGGCGCCGCCAAGGGCCTCACGCGCCAAGGGCGGGCCGAAAGGAACGCCACGCGCGGCGACCGCGACCGTCGAAGCCCAGGTCACGGGGCGAGGCGTCAGCCGAGCCGGAACAGAGAAGAAAACAAAAGGAACACAGAATGCAACAGCAGAGAGTCCGCATCCGCCTCCAGGCATACGATCACCGTGTGCTGGATCAGGCCGTCGGTGGCATCATCGACACGGCGAGGGGCACGGGTGCGCAGGTGGTGGGCCCGATCCCGCTGCCGACCCGCGTCGAGCGTTACACGGTGAACCGTTCGCCGAACGTCGACAAGAAGTCCATGGATCAGTTCGAGATGCGCACGCACAAGCGCCTGCTCGACATCGTCAACCCGACCGCGCAGACGATCGACGAGCTCAAGAAGCTCAATCTTCCCGCCGGTGTCGACATCACCATCAAGGTCTAAGGAGGTCGCGATGGAAGGATTGATTGGCAAGAAGGTCGGAATGACCCAGGTGTACGACGCCGACGGCAAGCGCACGACGGTGACGGTGCTGGAAGTCGGGCCCTGCCCGGTCGTTCAGCTCAAGACCGCCGAGAAGGACGGCTACGTCGCCGCGCAGCTCGGCTGGGGCGAGCAGAAGGTCCAGCGCCTGACGAAGGCGGTCGCGGGCCACCTCAAGAAGACGGGCGGCCTCGAAGGCGGCGTGCGCATCCTCAAGGAGTTCGCGCTGGACGCCGGCGAGGAAGTCAAGGTCGGCGACAAGATCACGGTCGCCAACTTCGAGGGCGTCAAGTACGTCGACGTGACGGGCACGACGAAGGGCCGCGGTTTCGCGGGCGTCCTGAAGCGCTACAACTTCGCGGGCGGCAACATGACCCACGGCGGCCACTCCAAGCGCCGCACGGGCGGCCTCGCGGCGCGCGACCTCCCCGGCTGGATCGAGAAGGGCAAGAAGATGCCCGGCCACATGGGCGACGTCAGCCGCAAGGCGACCAACCTCGAAGTGGTGCAGATCCGTCCCGAGGACAACGCGATTCTCGTCAAGGGCTCGGTCCCCGGCGCGCGCAACGGCACGGTCTACGTCCGCAAGTCCCTCAAGAACAACGTCCTCGCGTTCAAGGCGAAGAAAGGGGCTAAGTAATGAAGAAGATCGAAACGGTATTCGACCAGTCCCAGCTGACGCTCGACAAGGGCGCGCAGGCGGTCAAGGACGCGGTCACGGCGATTCGCAACGCGCTGCGCGCGGGCACGGCCTCGACCAAGGGCAAGGGCGAGGTCGCGGGTTCCAACAAGAAGCCGTGGAAGCAGAAGGGCACGGGCAACGCCCGCGCGGGTTTCCGCCAGTCGCCCGTGTGGCGCGGCGGCGGCGTCGCGCACGGCCCCAAGCCGCGCGACTTCTCGCAGAAGATCAACAAGAAGGTGATGAAGCTCGCGTTCGCGCGCGCCCTCTCCGACAAGCTCGTGGCGGGCGACGTGATCGTCGTCGACGAGTTCGCGTTCGAGGCGCCGAAGACGAAGCTCATGGCCGCGCTCCTCAAGTCGCTGGGCGTGGACCGCACGGCGGTCGTCGTCCAGAAGGACGTGGACGACACGACGCTGCTCGTCACCAGCAACCTGCCGCGCATCGACTACTCGACGGCGCAGGCGCTCGACGTGTACACCGTGATGGCGAACCGCAAGATCGTCTGCGACAAGGCGGGCTACGACGCGCTGCTCGCGCGCATCGCCAAGTAAGGAGCTGCCGAAATGACGAACGAAATCATCAAGAAGGTCATGATCACCGAGAAGGGCTCGCGTCTGAGCGCCGAGAACCGCTACCTCCTCGAGGTCGCGGTCGACGCGACCAAGCCCCAGATCGCGGCGGCCGTCGAAAAGAAGTTCGGCGTGCACGTCCTCAAGGTCCGCACCGTCAATGTCAAGGGCGGTCTTCGCTACATCCGCGGCACGCGCCGCGCGGTGACCGAGGCCACCTACAAGAAGGCGTACGTCACCGTCAAGGCCGGCGAGCGCATCGAACAGGTCTAACGGGGAGTTAACACATGGCACTCAAGACATACAAGGCCCGTTCGTGCGGCATTCGCTTCCGCGAATCCGCGACGTTCGAGGAGATTACCGAGAAGCGCCCGGTCAAGAGCCTGACCAAGGCCGTCCGCAAGACGGCGGGCCGCAACAACCAGGGCCGCATCACGACCCGCCACCACGGCGGCGGCGCGAAGCAGCGCCTGAGGATCGTCGACTTCAAGCGCAACAGGTTCGACGTCGAGGCGACGGTCAAGGACATCGCCTACGACCCGACGCGCTCGGCGTACCTCGCCCTCATCGAATACACCGACGGCGTCAAGAGCTACATCCTCGCGCCGGAAGGCCTCAAGCCGGGCATGAAGGTCATGAACGGCACCAAGGCCGAGGCGACGGTCGGCAACTGCCTGCCGCTCGCGCAGATCCCGCTCGGCCTCATGGTCCACGCGGTGGAGCTCGTCCCGGGCGAAGGCGCCAAAGTCGCGCGTTCGGCCGGCAACGCCTGCCAGGTGATGGCGCGCGACGGCGAGAAGGTGACGCTCAAGATGCCTTCGGGCGAAGTGCGCATCTTCAACGGCCGCTGCCTCGCGACGGTCGGCGAGGTCGGCAACAAGGACTGGGGCTCGATCAAGCTCGGCAAGGCCGGCCGCAAGCGCCACCTGGGCATCCGCCCGACGGTGCGCGGCGTGGCCATGAACCCTGTCGACCACCCGATGGGCGGCGGCGAGGGACGCACCTCCGGCGGCAGCGATCCGCGTTCGCCGTGGGGCAAGCTCGCGAAGGGCGGCAAGACCCGCGCGAAGCGCAAGGCTTCTGACAAGATCATCGTCAAGAGGAGGAAATAATCCATGTCACGTTCTCTCAAGAAGGGACCTTACGTGGAGGAAAGCCTCCTCCGCAAGGTCGAGAAGATGCAGGCGAGCGGCAAGAAGCAGCCGATCAAGACCTGGAGCCGCCGTTCGATGGTGCTCCCGGACTTCGTCGGGCTCACGTTCGCCATCCACAACGGTCGTCAGCACATGCCGATCTTCATCACCGAAAACATGGTCGGCCACCGGCTCGGCGAATTCGCCCCGACGCGCACGTTCAAGTCGCACGGCAACTCGGCGGCGAAGGCCGAAAAGAAGTAAGGGGTAGAAAATGGAAGTAGTCTCTATCACCCGCAACGCGCGCATGTCGGCCTTCAAGGGCCGCCCGCTCGCCCGCGCCTGCCAGGGCCTCACGGCCGCTGACGCGCTCAAGGTCGTCGAGTTCTCGCCCAAGAAGGCGGCGGAGATCATCAAGAAGACGCTCCTGAGCGCCATCGCCAACGCGAAGAACAACAACGGCGTCAAGGAGCCCGGCACGCTCAAGGTCAAGCTCTGCGTGCTCGACGAGTCGACGCGCATGCGCCGCTACTGGCCGACCGCGCGCGGTTCGGCGCACCCGATCGCCCGCCGGCTCTGCCACTGCAAGGTCGTGCTCACCGACGTCCAGAAGGAGGTTCAGTAATGGGTCAGAAAGTCAACCCCATCGGTTTCCGCATCGGCGTGACGCACGCCTGGGGCAGCCGCTGGTTCGCCAAGAAGCGTAACTTCGGCGCGTATCTCGTCGAGGATCAGAAGATCCGCGAGACCGTCAAGAAGCGCCTCGCCGAGGCGGGCATCTCGAAGATCTTCATCGAGCGCTTCGCCAACCGCGTGCGCGTGACGCTCTTCAGCGCCCGTCCGGGCGTGATCATCGGCCGCAAGGGCGGTGACGTCGAGGCGATCCGCGCCGAGCTCGAGAAGATGACAAAGAAGGAAGTCTACCTCGAGATCAAGGAGGTGCAGGGCGCCGACGCCGACGCGCAGCTCGTGGCGGAGTCGATCGCCCAGCAGCTGGAGCGCCGCATCGCCCTCAAGCGCGCCATGAAGCGCGCGATGAAGGTCGCGATGGACATGGGCGTCGACGGCATCAAGGTCCATGCGGGCGGCCGCATCAACGGCGCGGAGATCGCGCGCGTCGAGTGGTCGCGCGAGGGCAAGGTGCCGCTGCACACGCTCAGGGCCAACATCGATTACGGATTCGCGGAGGCCAACACCACCGCCGGCAAGATCGGCATCAAGGTGTGGATCTGCAAGAAAGAGGGCTTCCAGGCCCGTGCGCCGCGCGGCGACCGCCGCGGCGAGCGTCGCGAGCGCGGAGACCGCAAGGAGAGGAGCTAAACCATGCCACTCATGCCCAAGAGAGTCAAGTACCGCAAGGTCTCCAAGGGTAACCGCGCCGGCTACGCCACGAGCGGAACCGAACTCGCGTACGGCGAGTACGGCCTCAAGGCGCTGACGCGCGGCCTTCTGACCGCGACCCAGATCGAAGCCTGCCGCGTCGCGATCAACCGCGAGATGAAGCGCAAGGGCAAGCTCTGGATCCGCGTGTTCCCCGACAAGCCCGTCACCCGCAAGCCGATCGAAGTCCGTATGGGCGGAGGCAAGGGCAACCCGGAGTTCTGGGCGGCCGTCATCCTTCCCGGCAAGGTCCTCTTCGAGATCGGCGGCGTCAGCGAGGAAGTCTCCAAGGAGTGCCTGCGCCTCGCCGCGACGAAGATCGGCATCCACACCAAGTTCATCACCCGCGCAGGAGTCAAGATCTAATGAGCACCGAAACCAATGTTCGCGGCGCGCGCAAGCTGCGCAAAGGCGTCGTTGCGTCCAAGATGGGCGCGAAGAGCGTGGTCGTCACGGTTTCCTACCGCGAGATCCACCCCGTCTACGGCAAGGTCATCACGCGCACCAAGAAGTATCACGTGCACGACGAGGCCGATACCGCCAAGGTCGGCGACACCGTCACCATCATGGAAACCCGCCCGATGTCGGCCACCAAGCGCTGGCGCATCGTGGCGAAGTAAGGGAGCGGCACAATGCTACAGGAACTCTCGAACCTCGTCGTTGCGGACAACACCGGCGCCAAGCGCGCGATGTGCTTCCGCATCCTCAAGCAGCGCAAGGAGTACGCGCACCTCGGCGACGTGATCCGCGTCGCGATCAAGGAGGCGTCCCCGACCTCGACCATCAAGAAGGGGTCGGTCGCCACCGCCGTCATCGTCCGGACGGGCCAGCCCATCCGCCGCGAGGACGGCTCCACGGTCCACTTCGACCAGAACGCCTGCGTCCTCGTCGACTCGAAGCTCAACCCGATCGGCACGCGCGTGTTCGGGCCGGTCGCCCGCGAGCTGCGCGACAAGAACTACATGAAGATCCTCTCGATGGCCCCGGAAGTGGTCTGACCGAAGGAAGGAATACCAAAATGGCTATCGCACGAATCAAGAAGAACGACACCGTCATCGTGACGAGCGGCACGGACGCCGGCAAGACCGGCACCGTGACGTCGGTCGACCCCAAGAAGGGCGTCGCCATCGTCGCCGGCGTCAACGTCCACAAGAAGGCGATGCGCCGCACCGAGAAGACCCCGGGCGGCATCATCGACAAGGAAATGCCGATCCGGCTGTGCAAGCTGATGCCGTACGATCCCGACAAGAAGGCGGGCACCCGCGTCAAGACGGGCGAGAAGGACGGCAAGAAGGCGCGCATCTCGGTCAAGAGCGGCAAGGCCCTTTAATTAAGGAACGGACAACATGGCAAGACTCAAAGACGAATACGCGAGCCGCATGGTTCCCGAGCTCGAGAAGAAGCTCGGCACCACGAACAAGATGCTCGTTCCCCGCCTTCAGAAGATCGTCCTCAACATGGCCTTCGGCATCGTCAGCAAGGACGAGCAGAAGGCGCTCGTGGACGACCTGACGGCGATCACCGGCCAGAAGCCCCTGCTCTGCAAGGCGAAGAAGTCGATCTCGAACTTCAAGCTGCGCGAGGGCATGGTCATCGGCGCGAAGGTCACGCTGCGCGGCGAGCGCATGTGGGAATTCGCCGAGCGCCTGATCTTCTCGGCGCTGCCGCGCATCCGCGACTTCCGCGGCGTGTCCAACCGCGGCTTCGACGGCCGCGGCAACTACACCCTGGGCCTCAAGGAGCACTCGATCTTCCCGGAAATCCTGGAAGCGGGCGCCGCCCACTCCGGCATGGACATCACGTTCGTGACGAGCACCACCGACAACAAGGCCGCCCGCGAGCTTCTCGTCTCCATGGGCATGCCGTTCGCAGGGAGGAACTGATCATGGCCAAGCAATGTCTCATCGAAAAGCAGAAGAAGGCCCCGAAGTTCAAGGTGCGCGCCTACAACCGCTGCCAGCGCTGCGGCCGTCGCCACGCCTACCTTCGCAAGTTCGGCGTCTGCCGTCTGTGCTTCCGCGAACTCGCGGTCGCCGGCCTCATCCCCGGCGTCACGAAAGCCTCGTGGTAACCTAACAGGAAAGGAACCGCAAAATGTCATTCGATCCCATTTCCGACATGCTCTCCTCGATCCGCAACGGGCAGAAGGCGCGCCTTTTCTCCGTGAAGACCCCGGCGAGCGGCACCAAGGCGGAAATCGCCCGCGTCATGAAGGCGGCCGGCTACATCACCGACGCCGTCGTCACCTCGGGCTTCCCCAAGGAGCTGATCATCACGCTGAAGTACTCCGACAAGGCGGTTCCCGCCATCACGGAGCTCAAGCGCATCTCCAAGCCGGGACTTCGCAAGTATGTCTCGGTCAACGAAATCCCGGCCGTTCTCGACGGCATGGGCCTTGCCATCGTCTCGACCTCCAAGGGCGTCATGTCCGGGGCGGAGGCGAAGAAGGCGCGGCTCGGCGGCGAGATCATCTGCACGGTCGCCTAATGAAGGAGTCAAAAGACAATGTCTCGAATCGGTAAAGAACCCGTCAAGCTCGCCGATGGCGTCACCGCCACGGTCAACGGTCAGGTTGTGACGGTCAAGGGCAAGCTCGGCGAGCTGGCCTACACGATGCACGACGGCATCACGGCGAAGGTGGAAGACGGCTTCGTCAAGGTTGCCTGCGCCGACGACGGCGCGCTCGGCAACTTCCACGGCCTCGCCCGCGCGCTGATCCACAACATGGTGGTCGGCGTGTCCGCTGGCTACACCAAGGTGCTGACGATCGAGGGCACCGGCTTCAAGGCCGTGCTCAAGGGCACGGAGCTCGCGCTCTCGCTCGGCTTCGCCTCGCCGAAGATCTACGTGATCCCGGAAGGTCTGACCTGCAAGGTCGAGAACGACGGTCTCAAGGTCACGCTCACGGGCGTGGACAAGCAGGCCGTCGGCGAAGCCGCCGCCCGCATCCGCGACTTCTACCCGGCCGAGCCCTACAAGGGCAAGGGCATCAAGTACGAGGGCGAACACATCCGCCGCAAGCAAGGCAAGAAGGTCGCCTAACCGGCGTCAAGGAGAAACGAAATGTTCAATCGCAAAGTTCAGCGCCAGAAGCGGCATCTCCGCCTTCGCCAGCGCGTGGTCGGCACGGCGGCTCGTCCGCGCATGTCGATCTGCATCAGCAACAAGCACATGTACGTGCAGTTCATCGACGACGATGCGGGGCGCACCCTCGCGTCCGCCAGCACGATCAAGGAGACCAAGGCCAATCTCGAGGTCGCCAAGGCGCTCGGCGCCCAGGCCGCCGAGAGCGCCCAGGCCGCCGGCATCTCCACGGTCGTCGTGGACCGCGGCGGCTTCAAGTACACGGGCCGCGTCGCGGCGATCGTCGATGCGGCGGTCGCGGCGGGGCTTTCCATCAGCAAGAAGGAGGACTAAAGAATGGCTCAGAATCGTGACAAGCGCGGCGACATGAACGCCCAGGACGATCTCGACGAGCATACCGTGTTCATCAACCGCTGCGCCAAGACCGTCAAGGGCGGGCGCCGGATGTCCTTCTCCGCCGTCATCGTGGTCGGCGACCGCGAAGGGCGCGTGGGCGTCGGTTTCGGCAAGGCCAACGAGGTGTCGGACGCGATCCGCAAGGGCGGCGAGGCCGCCCGCAAGGACATGCGCAAGATCACCCTCCACGGCAAGACGATCCCGCACGACGTCGAAGGCACCTGCGACGGCGGCCGCGTGCTCCTGAAGCCCGCGCCGGCCGGTACCGGCCTCATCGTCGGCGGCGGCATGCGCCCGGTCCTCGAAGCGCTCGGCGTCAGCGACGCGGTGGGTAAGTCCCTCGGCTCGAAGAACCGCCTCAACGTGGTCAAGGCCACGATGAACGCGCTCCTCAAACTCCGCTCGGCGGAAGAAATCGCGGCTGTCCGCGCATAAGGAGAAAGACAATGGAACTCAGCACTCTCACGAACACCCCGGGTGCGCGCACCGCGCGCAAGCGCGTCGGTCGCGGCTGCGGCTCGGGACTCGGCAAGACGTCGGGTCGCGGCCACAAGGGCCAGAACGCGCGCAAGGGCCACAAGCACAAGCTCCAGTTCGAAGGCGGCCAGATGCCGCTCGTCCGGCGTCTGCCGAAGCGCGGCTTCAACAACGCCCGCTTCAACGACAAGGCGCTCGCGGTCAACCTCTCCGATCTCGAGAAGAATTTCGAGGCCGGTGCGGAAGTGACGCCCGAGACGCTGGCTCAGAAGGGATTCTGGGACAACAAGCAGCCGAAGCTGAAGCTCCTCGCCAAGGGCGAACTCACCAAGAAGCTCACCGTCAAGGGTGTGCCGGTGTCCGCCGCGGCGAAGGCCAAGATCGAGGCTGTCGGCGGCTCCGTCGCCTAACGCGGCGGTCGCGGTTCATCGGACTGTAGCTCAGTTGGTAGAGCACGACACTTTTAATGTTGGGGTCGCGGGTCCGATCCCCGCCAGTCCGACCAAAAATGCAGTTTCACCCGGTCAAGGGTGAAACTCATTTTTTTGATAAACGCGTCTGCGGCGTCCGTCAAATCCCCTTGACCGCAGTCATCAGTTCGCGGAGCTTGCGGTCGGGGGTCTTGCTTTTCAGTTCGCGCACCGCCGCGACGTCGCGCGACCCGACGCGGTAGAAGACCGCCCGCGCGCCGGCGACGTCGATGTGCCGGATGCGCGCGCGCGCGCACGCCACGCGCAG
>JAFUEM010000296.1 GCA_017463935.1 Kiritimatiellia bacterium | reverse complement strand
TCGCCTTCCTCCGGCGGCGCGACGGCGCGGCGCACGACGGCGGTGACGGCCGAGAGGACGATCACGAGAAAAACGGCGGCGACGATCCACCGGAGCGCAGGCGAAGACTCGTCCGTGCGCCCGGACGGAAAGTATTCAATGCCGAATTTTCCCCGTGCGAGGGACATGGATCACTTCGCGGCGTCGGCGGCGGCGTCGGTGCCGGCGAGGCCGTTCACGCAGCCGCGCAGGATCTCGATCTGGCCGTTCACGGTCTCGACGATGAACGTCTTCTCCGTCGCCTCGACGATGGTGCCCACGAGCCCGCCCGCGAAGATGATCTTCGCGCCCGCGCGCAGCTCCTCGATCATCTTCCGGCGCTCCTTCTCCTTGCGCTGCTGCGGACGGATCATCATGAAGTAGAAGATCGCGAGGATGAGGAGCATCGGCACCATCATGCCGAAGCCGGACGGCTGGGGCTGGGGGGCGGCGGCCGGCGCGTCGGTCGGCTGGAGGGCGGTTGCGGTCGTTTCAGGTGTTTCGTTCATGGACTGTATCTTTCTTGACTTGTTCTTTCCAATCGAAGAAGGTGCCGTCGGCGATCGCCGCGCGCATCTCCTCCATAAAGCGGTTGAGGGCGGTGACGTTGTGGATCGTCAGCAGCCGCAGCCCCAGGATCTCGTTGCATGCCAGGAGATGGCGCACGTAGGCGCGCGTGAAGTTGCGGCAGCAGTAGCAGTCGCACCCTTCCTCCACGGGCGACTGATCGTACGTCCACTTCGCGGCCTTGATGGCGACGTTGCCGCGGCGCGTGATCGCGGTGCCGTGGCGCGCGATGCGCGTGGGGATCACGCAGTCGAACATGTCGATGCCGCGCGCGACGCACTCCGCCATCTGGTGCATCACGCCGAGCCCCATCACGTAGCGCGGCGCGTCTTCCGGCAGGAACGGCACCGAGGCGTCGACGGCCTGGTACATGCAGGCCTCCGGCTCGCCGACGGACACGCCGCCGACCGCGTAGCCGTCGAAGCCGATCTTCACGAGCTCCTCCGCGCAGTGGCGGCGCAGGTCGTCGTGGACGCCGCCCTGCACGATGCCGAAGACGAGCTGGCCGTCGGCGTGCGGCTGGTCCTTCGAGGCGCGCGCCCAGCGCAGCGTCTGCTCGACCGACTTCGCCGCGCGCGCCCGGTCGCACGGGTACGGCAGGCATTCGTCGAAGACCATCGCGATGTCGCTGCCGAGCACGCGCTGCATCGCCATCGACTCCTTCGGCCCGAGGAAGAACTCGTGGCCGTCGAGATGCGAGTTGAAGCGGCAGCCCTCCTCGGTCAGCTTGCGCATCTTCGCGAGCGAAAAGACCTGGAAGCCGCCCGAATCGGTGAGGATGGGGCCGTTCCATCCCATGAAGCGGTGGAGGCCGCCGGCGGCCGCGATGACGTCCGCGCCGGGGCGCAGGAGGAGGTGATAGGTGTTGCCGAGGATGACTTGCGCGCGGGCCTCCAGGAGGTCGCGCGGCTCCAGCGCCTTGACCGTGCCGAGCGTGCCCACATCCATGAAAACAGGGGTCTCGACCGCGCCGTGAGCGGTCAAAAGCCGCCCCAGACGGGCTTTCGTGCGTGCATCTTTCTTGAGGACCTGAAAAACCATCGCGCGTATTGTATCAAAAAACAGTTGCCTTATGACGAAAAATGGTGTATCATTTTCCCATCACAGTTGAGAAGGAAACTTAAAACCATGAACAAAGCGTTACACGTTTTCGTCTACCTCTTTCTGATCCTTGCCGGCGTCGGGCTGTACTTCGAGTCGCAGCTCAACGCCCAGCGCGAGCTGCTCACGCGGCGCAGCCGGCTGCAGGAGGACTACTTCGTCAAGCTCGCGGCGACGATCGAGCGCGAAGAGCCGGACAAGACCGTTGTCGCCGAGATCAGCAAGGACGTCTCGCCGGTCGAGGCGAAGATCATCGACACGCCCGAGACCGAGAACGTGCTCGAGGACTACAAGGCGTACCTCGAGGCGGACGGTCTGAAGACGTACGAGTGGGACAACGACGCGACGCGCGCGCAGCTGCGCGCGATCTACAAGCTCGACGCCGAGGGCAAGCCCGAGATGGACGGCGAGATCCCGATGATGCGCGGCCCCGGCACGGAGCGCGAGATCCTCGAGAAGCTCTTCGCCTCCGGCCAGGCGCAGCAGGCCAGGCTCAACACGACGCGCGCCGAGCTGAAGGTGCTGCACGGCAAGCTCGAGGAAGTCGTGGGCGAGCTCAACAAGCTCAAGCCCGAAGCGCGCCAGGACAAGGTGACGATCGTCGAGAAGAACGAGAAGATCGCCAAGCTCGAGGGCGAGAAGGCCGACCTCGAGAACCAGATCGTCAAGATCAAGGCGCAGATCGACGACCTCAACGCCGAGATCACGTCGCTCAAGGACGAGGTCGTGACGGCGAAGGACGAGACCGAGCTTGCCAAGGAAGAGCTGGAGAAGGCGCAGAAGACGGTCGAGCAGCTCAAGAACCTCCTGCGCGAAGCGCTGGCCCAGGCGGGTTCGGCCGGTGCCAAGACCGGCGCGGGCATGGCGGTCAGCTCCATCCCGGCGGGCGACAAGGGCAAGGTCATCGAGGCGGACAACGTGAACATGTACGCCATCGTCGAGCTGTCGGATGCCGCGATGAAGGAGCTCAAGGGCAACGAGCCCAACCGTCCGCTGCCGATGATGGAATTCGGCGTCAAGCGTCCCGGCTTCCAGGGCGAGGCAGGCGAGTTCGTCGGCCGCATCCGTCTGCGTCAGGAAGTCCCCGGCAAGAACTACGTCATCTGCGACATCCTCTCCAACTGGGAGCAGGACAAGCTTCAGTTCAACGATGTCATCTTTGCTGATTAAGTCGGTGCTCGCCGCGTTCGCGCTGTCGCTCCTTGCGGGCTGCATCGCCGATACCGCCGAAGACACGAACCTGCCCTGGAGCTCCAACAAGTCCTGGGAGGGCATGGCGCCGATCGCGCCGAGCGTGATGGACCGCTATGATTGAGAACCGGTCCATCACGGTTGAGACGGGCGGCGTCCGGCTGGACGCCGCCCTGCTTTCATCCTTCCCCTCGTCGACGCGCGCGTTCGTGCGCGAGGCGATCGATGCGGGCGGCGTACTCGTCAACGGCCGCCGCGCCGTCAAGGGCCTGAAGCTGCGCGGCGGCGAGACGATCACCGTCGCCGCGCTCGCCGAGGCCGCCGACAACACGGTCCGGCCCATCCCCGCGCTCCACCTCGCGACCGTCTTCGCAGACGATGCGCTCCTCGCGTTCGACAAGCCGGCGGGCCTGCCCGTGCAGCCGCTGACGCGCACCGAGACGACGACGCTCATGAACGGCGTCGTCGCGCGCCATCCCGAATGCACGACACTCGGGGACAGACCCCTCATGGCGGGCGCGCTCCACCGCATCGACGCCGACACGTCGGGGCTCGTCCTCGTCGCGCGCACGGCGGCGGCGTTCGCGGACCTGCGCGCGCAGTTCGCCGCGCAGACGGTGAAGAAGACGTATCTCGCGCTCGTCGAAGGCGCGGTCGCGGCGGGCGCGACGCTCGAGAACGATCTCGTCCATGACCCGACGCTCCCCTTCTGCCGCATGATCGACATCGCGCGCGTGCGCGGCCGCACCGACGGCCTGAGGCCGCTCCACGCCGTCACAACGTTCCGGCCGCTCGCGCACACGACGGTCGAGAACGAGGAGCGCACGCTGCTGGAAGTGACGATCTTCACGGGCGTGACGCACCAGATCCGCGCGCAGCTCGCGCTCGCGGGGCTGCACATCGTCAACGACCGGCTGTACGGCGCGTTCGCGGTCGAGAATCAAACGGGGCACTGCCTCCATGCGCTCGCGGCAGCCTTCCGCCATCCGGCGTCGGGGCTCCCGACCGAAATCCGCACGCCCTGGCCCGTCTGGGCCGCGTGAGCGCCGCGCGGGGTCGCGCGTCAGCGCGCCGCGTCAAAGG
>JAFUEM010000295.1 GCA_017463935.1 Kiritimatiellia bacterium | reverse complement strand
GGTCGAAACCTTCCTTGCAACAACGGACGCAAGTCGCGATAGGAAGGCGAGAGCATGGGCGGCCGCCTAAAATTCTCGGGTAGGTGCACCGATAGCCTGAAAAACGGGCAGCGCCACTGTCAAAAGTAAACGCACGTTCTGAAAGCAAACGCAAGAAAGTTAACTCCGATCCGTGTGGCTCTCGCGCGGCCTCGTGCGAGAGCCCTGCTGCTCGGAGTTTATGAATCCGCCCAGGGTGGGCCTCCATCCAAATCACCCAGAATACCCGCCCTGTGACCGGCCGGTTTTGTGATATACTACGCGCGGCTATGAGTGATTTTCTTCTTTCGCTTCAAGACGTTTCGCTGGCGTTCGGCGGCCCGCCGGTGCTGGACAAGGTGTCGCTGTCGATTTCCAAGGGGCTGCGCGCGGCGCTGACCGGCCGCAACGGCGAAGGCAAGTCCACGCTCATGAAAGTCATCGCGGGCGCGATCGAGCCCGACGGCGGCACGATCGTGCGCGCGCCGAACCTGCGCACGATCTACGTCTCGCAGGACGTCCCGCACGACCGCCCCGGCGACGATGCGTTCAATGCGCTCTCGGGCGGCGGCCGCCGCCGCCAGATCCTCGAAGAGGCACTTCTCGCGCGCCCCGACCTGCTGCTCCTCGACGAGCCGACGAACCATCTCGACATGGAGGCGATCGACTGGCTGGAAGGGTTCCTGCGGCGGCAGCGCGAGATGGCCGTCCTCATCGTGACGCACGACCGCCGCTTCCTCAGGCGCGTGGCGACGACGATCTTCGACCTCGACCGCGGCGAGCTCGCGGGCTGGCCGTGCGACTACCCGACGTTCGTCCGGCGCAAGGCCGAACTCCAGGCCGACGAAGCCGTCTACTGGGCGCGCAAGTCCAAGAAGCTCGCCGAGGAGGAGGCGTGGATCCGCCGCGGCGTCAAGGCGCGCACGACGCGCAACGAAGGGCGCGTGGCGGCGCTGAAGAAGCTGCGCGCCGAATTCGCCGCGCGCCGCACCGCCGTCGGCACGGCGACGCTCCGGCTCGACACCGCGCAGCCCGGCGGCGTGAGCGTCCTCAAGGTGAAGAACCTTTCGTTCGCGTATCCCGGCGGGCGGCCGATCGTCGACAACTTCTCGGCGACGATCCTGCGCGGCGAGCGCATCGGCATTCTGGGCGGCAACGGCGCGGGCAAGACGACGCTCCTCAATCTGCTGACGGGCCGCCTCGCGCCGACGGCGGGCGAGGTCGTGCGCGGCACGAACGTGGCGCTCGCGTTCTTCGACCAGCTGCGCAGCGAGATGAAGCCGGAGCTGACCGTCGGCGAAAACATCGCGTCCGACCGCGACGAGGTGATCGTCGGCGGCCAGAAGAAGCACGTCTATTCGTATCTGGCCGATTTCCTCTTCACGCCCGAGCGCGTGCGCACGCCCGTCAAGGCGCTCTCCGGCGGCGAGCGCGCGCGGCTGATGCTCGCGAAGCTCTTTCTGCGGCCCGCCAACCTGCTCGTCATGGACGAGCCGACGAACGACCTCGACATCGAGACGCTGGAGCTTCTCGAGGAGCAGCTGCTCGCATACCGCGGCACGCTGCTTCTGGTCTCGCACGACCGCGAGTTTCTCGACAACGTGGTCACGTCGACGTTCGTGCTGGAGGGCGACGGGAGCGTGAAGTGCTATCCGGGCGGATACTCCGACTACGAGGCGCAGAAGGCGGCTGCGGCAAAGGCCGCCGCCGCGCCGAGCGCGGCGAATGCGCCGCGCAAGAAGCCGCTCGACATAAGAGTGCGCGTGAAGCCGCTTGCCGAGGCGAAGAAGAAGGAGTTCTCATGCAATCCCTTCGCCGGGCTGTAGCGCGCTGTCGTTTTTCGTCGCGCCGGTTTTTGACGCAGAGGCGCAGAGACGCGGCGCGCGCAGGGGGGGTAGCCGTGTTGAACATGTAGAACGTGTAG
>JAFUEM010000031.1 GCA_017463935.1 Kiritimatiellia bacterium | reverse complement strand
GTGGCCGTGCCGTCGGCGGCGAAGCGCCGCGTGTCGAGGAGATAGACCGCCCACGAACCGCCCGCGTACTGCGACGCGACCTTCTCGGCCGCCACCTGGAACGTCACCGTCGGGCAGCGGCCGCCCTTCGCGACCGGCGCCCTGAGGACGACCGCGCCGCCCTCCGCCGTGCCGTCGGCCCTGATCGCGAAGTTCGCGAAATCCTTCGACCAGCACAGCGCGTAGCACTCGCCGTCGAGGACGGTCGTGCCGTCCGCGTACCGGTCGGGGCCCTTCGTCGAGAAGGTGACGAGCGCGTCGTTCTGCGCGGCCGTCGCCGCGAGGGAGAGCGCGAGAGCGCAGGCAGCTGTCAGAAGCTTGTTCATGTCAATGTTCCTTTCGTTCGTTTTGAGATTTTTAACGCAGAGGCGCAGAGGACGCAGAGCCTTTACGCCCTCCTCTTGCGACGGAGGGCGAGGCCGGCCATGCCGAGCAGCAGCAGAAGCCCGCTCGTCGGCTCGGGGACGACGCCCGTGACCGTCAGCGGCGTACCGCCGCTCGCAGCGGGCGTGTCGCTCTTCCAGATGTTGCCCGCCAGCGCGCTCGCGCTGTACGACTGCCAGCCGACACGCGTGCCGCCGTTGTCCCACAGTTCAACGAGGAATGATGTGACAGAGTCATCGAATGTGCCAGAATAGATCGCTTCCGTGCTGGTCGAATCAGTTGCAAGGGGCACAAGCCATGAAGAACCTGTTTGTGCACCATCGTCATCGTACATATGCAATTGCGTATACGATTGCGAATCACCTGCCGATATCGTCGCGTACGCGAATGAAATAGGCTTATTCGCATTCGCTCCGGCATGCTGATTTCCCGTCGCCGCTTGGATCTGCCAGTAAATCAGATCTGCGGACGCCGTTGAAGCCGCCAGTGCCAGAGCCACCGAGGAAACCGTCTTGAGAATATTCATCGTTCTGTTCCTTTTACGAGTTTTTCGTGCGTTGCATCCGACTCAGTTGGCATCTGCCCCTTGATCGTCCTCTGATGTCCAGTCGACATCTTTGTCGGCACCCGCGTTGAGGTACCAGAAGCCGACGCCCGGAGTGGATTCAAGCGCGTCCACCTCCACGCGAACAGATCGAATGCCGACTTGTCCGTTGATCGTGACCTCCTCCGTCTTATTATAACCCCATTTTCCGCCCTTGTACGTGTAGTTCTTCGGCGCGCCATCGGTCGGGATGACAATTCGGTCGCCCGCGACCGCCGCAACCTTCTTCGTGACATCGACTGCCTCAACCGACGGCGACGCGACCATG
Source organism: Kiritimatiellia bacterium (assembly GCA_017463935.1). GTDB lineage: Bacteria > Verrucomicrobiota > Kiritimatiellia > RFP12 > UBA1067 > UBA1067. The sequence goes on along the minus strand of JAFUEM010000031.1, from coordinate 7,850 downwards.
TTCCAAGCGGGAGCTTTTTCAGTGCCTCCTTCAAGTGCCGTCTTCGCGGTGCCTGTGCCGACCTCGCCCACAAGATAAACCGGCTTCGAGGCATCCTGGCGCTTCAGCCACACGGCCGATCCGCGCGGAATCTTAGCGTCAGAAGCCGCATCGCCATCCGTCGTGCCGCTGTCGGAAACGTTCTTCGTCGACTGCCACGTGCCGTTCGCCCCGAGCGTCCAGGACTGGAACTTGCCGTTCTTGTAGTAGTGCAGCTCGTCGCCCACCGTGAGATTCGCCGTACGCACGAGGTTCGCGGCGGAAATGGCGCCGTCACCGTCAAGAGCCGCCCACGGCACGGCGATCATCGCCGTCGCAGGCGCATTCGCGACCTTCAGGACGCCGATGGTGTTGTCGGCCGGCACTTCAACGGAAACGTCGGAATTTTCGTCCGTGGATGTGATGATTGCCGTTGTCTTGTAGTAGGCGACAGAGCCCTCCATCTCGGTGAGGTCGAGCGGGATGACATCCGAATCCTGAGCCTTGCCCTTGTCTGCGTCCGACTCAGTATCTCCACCCGCCGTCACCTTATCAAGACGGTACTGGACCTTGAAGCCGGTATCGACCTTCGGAGTCTGCGCGGAACTCGTCACCGGCATCGCCGAGATCGCCCCCTGCCCAGCATCCGCCGAAAGCTTCGCTGTCGGCGACTGACCCAGCACGTAGTTCTCCCACGCCTTGTTTCCGTTGGCCTCTTTCTTGTTCAGCGCGGCTTGGATTTCCGCCGTGGTCGCCTCCTCGGCGGCCGGCGTGACATTCCGCTCAATCCACGCATCCGTCACAGTGATCTCGGCGGTTTTCGTAGATTCGGTAATCGTCACCTTCTGTGCGCCCGTCCACGTCGCGACAAGCTCGTAGTCGGTTGTCGCCCCGGCGGGAATCGCGGAGAGAATCACCTCCGGGTCGCTATCCTTCACCTTCCAACCCGCGAACGTCTTGCCCTCGGCCGTGTACGTCGGCGTCGGAAGCGTTGTTTCGGCGGGATTGCCGGACGGGTACGCCATGGACTCGCACACAAAGTCGGTTACGTCGGCCTCTTCGCCCTTCGAGAACGTCACCGTCGCCGCCGGAACGACCTGGTAGTACCCGTTCGCCACCGGCACCGTCGTGCAGAGGTAGTCCGTCGCGCAGTAGTCTGCCGAGACCGCTGATGAGAAGTACCCGCCGGAGACAGCGACTGTCGCGTCAGACTGATAGGTGCCGTCTTGCTTGAAGATCGGATCGGCATTGTCACTCGCGACCGTACCGCCGGAGACGTTGACCGCCAGTGCGCCGTACTGGCTGTAGGTGGCGCTGACGGAAATCGCGGCTCCCGTCATTTCCGTTCCGTTGTAGTACGCTGCGGCAGTGTAGTTCTTCGCGCCAGTGGCGTGGATCGTGCCGTCCGTCACATTCAGCGTGCCGCGCTTGACGGCAATCGCCGTGTTGCCGGTGACTTCCGCGCCAGCGGAAACATTGACCGTAGCGAGACCGTTCATGGCAATCGCGGCATCCGTTGCGGATGTGATCTTGCCCGTCACATTGATGACGTTGTGCGCATCGTCGGACACGTTCTGGCCGAGATTGCCCGAGACGAACACCGCTCCGTTCTTGTCGTCGCCTGTAGTCGTGACATTGCCCGCGATGTTTACGACCGCGCCGTAGCCGTTGCTTCCAGCAGTCGCGCCGAACATGCACACGCCGTATACATCCGCCGTGACATTCACGTCGCTTGCGATGGTGAGAACGCTGTAGTTCGTTGCCGTCGTGTCTGCGCTGCCGTAGACGTTCAGCGCCTGCGCGCTGCCGCCCGCGACAGTTCCATTCTTAATCGTGAGGCTGCCGCGCTTGAGGTTCGTGCGCCCGGCGAGCGTCTTGCCGCCAAGATCAAGGGTGACCGCCTTGTCGCCAAGCATGACATTCAGCGGCTCCGTGAGCGTCACATTGTCCAGCATCGTCACCGTGTCGCCATTCGCCGCCGCCGCGAACGCCGCCGCGAGCGAGCCGTACTTGGTCGTGCCGATCTGTGCGACGACCTTAGCCACCAGTTTGCATTCGCCATCGTCCACATAGCAGTAGCCCTCGGGAAGATCGGGGATATCCTGCGTCCCGTAAACCGTGGTGCCTTTGAGCTTCGTCACGCTATTGGCACCGTTGTCGCACAGGAAGGAGCAGTTCTCGTCCTTGAGCTCGACCGTGCAATTTTCAAGCGTTATGTCGTTATCCACGCTCGGATTGTTGTAGAGAATCGCAGTCTGACCGTTGCCAGTGGTGGAATCGACGACTATCGCCGTCTTATTGACCGTTATGTCGTATGCGGAAGCATGATCCTCTGTCTGGCCTGTCGTATCGCCCTCCACGACAATCACGCCGAAGTTGTTCCAGCCGTCGGCGTTGTAGCCCTTGTCGTTCACGCCCTTGAGAGTGGAATCATCGACGGTGACAGTGCCATTGTTGCCCCAAAGGTTTACAACGCCCCAGCCAGTGAGATCGGAATTCTTTATCGCAAGATCCAAGCCATCGACACTGCCGCATACGTTTACGGTGTAGTAGGTAGCCGTAGCAGTGACGTTGTCGATAGTCAGCTTGACATCGTCGCAGTCGGAGTCTACTTGGATGGCACGCTCCATCTTGGCCGTCTTCGGCATTGCGAGATTCTTGACCGTGACATCCACATCGCCCGTCGTAACACGAATTCCGCGATTTGCGTTCACCGTCAACTGATGCCCGTCACCATCAAGCGTAATTGACTTGTTGACATCGATATATGCACTCACCGTGACATCCGTCAAGAGCTGCACCGTGTCGCCGGTCTGGGCGGCGGCGACCATTTCGGCAAGCGTGCCCTTCTGTTCCACCGCGCCGTTGCGCACGATCTGCGCCTCGTAGTCGCTTAGAATGGCGTACGGATAGACCACATTCGTGGCGGGGTCAGGATTGGAGACAACCGAATATCCCTCGGCAACCCCCTTCGTAGGCGAATCGCTGAAGATACCGCCAGTGATGGAATATGTGCCGGAGCCTAGTCCAAGCAAGCCAGAAATCTTTCCACCAGTAATATCGACACTGTCTGAGTTCCCAGAACTGCTATAAATGGCGCAACCACTTCCGCTTGGATCGTCATCAGCAATAATCGAAGCGCTACCGCTGATCGTCACGGCGCCACCGGGATTGAAATTCATAATCGCATTGTTGAGCGACGAAATCTCACCGCCAGAGATATTCACCGTACCGGTATGGTTTTCAATGGCACCCCTGTAGTCCGCACGAATCGTGCCGCCGCTGATGTTTATTATACCTGTGGTCGGCGGATCAGACGTTTGCCCCCAATAGTTGCCGTTATAAATGGCAGCTTCACCGAGACCTTCATACCCTGTCATCGGCTTGCACAACATGCTACCGCCTGTGATTGTCACTGTTCCATTTGCGGCATTGAGCACAGCATGGGCAACACTTTCTATATTTCCATCGCTGATGGTCACCTCTGCATCAGAGTAATTGAGGATGGCGAATCCAACTGCATTGATGTCGCCACCGGAAATGGTGATCGGACCCGTTGAGTGATTGTTCACGGCATAGTAGAGTGCGGACAACATGCCGCCAGAAATCTCTACTGCACCTGTTCCAGCATTATATATGCCATGATTTCCGTTTGCGGAAACAGTGCCCCCTGCGACAGTAACCTTGCCGGCGACGTCATTGCGGATTGCCTGATTGGCAGAGGCAGAGATTAACGCTTCGCCAGAGATTATCACATTGCCAGTCGATATGTTTTCAATTGCACCATTGCCACTGGTCGCAGAGACCGAACCACCGCCAACTGCAATGTCACCAGTGCCATAGTTCATGATTGTCCAGCTTTGCGCACTGACAGCACCGTCCGTGATGGTTACGTCAGCATCACCATGCGCACAGATGGCAAATTTTCCTGCGGTATTCTTGACAGCACCACCAGCTACAGCAATGGAACATCCAGCTGCATTAGCATTGCGAATTGCCGGACGCGCGGCACAATCACTTACAATCATACCGGCATTGACAATTATTGCACCTGCATTTTGCACAAACACAACGCCGTACGATGTATTGTCGCTTGTGCTGACAACCTTGCCCTCTCCCGACTCAGAGGTGTCGTCTATCGTCAACTGAGCACCATCAACAAGCAAAGTTGTAACCGCGCCACAGGAAACCGTCTTTCCATTGAGGTCGAGCGTAATCTTCTTATTCTGCGCGCGAACATAGACATCAAGGGATACATCCGCCAGCATTTTCACCGTCTCGTCGTCATTCGCGGCAGCGATGGCATCGGCGAGGGAGGAGTAGCCATTCACAAACCCACCGTTCTGGTCGAGAATCACCGCCGCAAACGGCCCGCCGACGGTCAAAGGATAGTTTTCCATAGTCTCGCCGTCGAGGTTGTCTACGGAGATGTAGCCGTCAGCGATTATCCCATCGTCGATCTTGTCGAACACGCCGCCGGTGACGAATCCGTCTTCATCTGTGGTTATACGGGTTCCGACGGCGATATAGTTGTCCACCGGCGGATCATCATCTTCGCCCTGCCCTATGGCGGAGGCAACGGAAGAACCGTTCTCGAAGGCGCTGTCCGACACGATAAGCTTCTTGCCCGTCTCGTTGATGTTTATCAACATATCATTGTTGAACGAGCAATCGTCTATCACGGCATCCTGATAGAAGCGGAGATAATTGTAGTCCCCTTCTTCGAACGTCGTACCCGTTATAATTGTCTTGCCGACGTTCCCGAAGCTCGTCCAGCCGGAAATCGTGCAATCCTTCACTATCACGTCACCCGTGCCCTCGCCGATATTGAGCGCGTACACGCCAGCCGTTATCGTGCAACCGTCGAAAGTCAACGTTCCGTTTACTGTGGAGTAATAGACCGCATTCTGATTGCAGGTGATAGTGCAGTTCTTGAACGTCGCATCGCCATGGACAGTGACCGCAGACGGCTGCCAGCTGTAGCCACCATCGAAGTCGACATTCTCAATCGTCAATCCATTTGCGGAATTGAATGTTGGGCAACTCGTAATCTTCACTCGTGCCCCGCTCTCTCCAACACCGATTATCTTTACATCCTTTGGCAGTGTGTAATTGCCACTTGCCAAGGTATAGGTGTCAGGCTTGATTGTGAGCGTCGCCCCTTCGGCCAACGCCCCAATGGCCTCGTCAAGATCCCAGAATTCGGTCTCCGTTCCATCTTTCAGCGTGACCTTGGCAAAGGCCGGACCGAGTTCGACAACCCAGCACTGGACATCTTCATCGTCCGTCGTCTCGGTCGCTACATAGCCCTTCGCGACAAGGTTGTTGGGCGTTGTCGGATTGTAGTAGAACGTTCCGCCTATTGCGGCGACTACACCACCGTTGCCTATATTGGCATTCGACAATCCCGTGGAATTCTTGTATATTCCGCTTTCGATGGCAATCGTGCTCCCCGAATTAAAAGTATAGAACCGCCCATCCAGAATAACATTGCGCATGGTGACACGCTTGTCCGTCTGCTGCATGTGAACGACATAACTGCCGCTGTCGGTGGCAACCTGCGTAACAGAAAGATCCTCAAGCGTCGCATTGCCCGACCCATAACCAAACTGGAGACAATAGAAGCGACTGGAATCCCGGCCAACAATGTTGCCGTTCTTGATGACGATACCATCCGTCTTGGCGCCATACGGCGCGATAATCTGCCCCGTAAGCGTGTGGCCGCCGAGGTCGAACGTAATCGCGTTGTTCTTCCATGTTGCAAGCGAAACGTCTTCGTCCGCATCCGCGATCAACTGGATTGTGTCGCCGGTCGATGCCGCCGCCACTGCCGCCGCAATCGTCTCGTACTTGGTCTCGCCAATCTGCGCGACAGGTGTGGCGGATTCTACGACTGTATATGTCGCCCCGTTCAAAACCGCTCCTACATATGGAATATCAGTGATCTCAGACGATGAAAGAACGGCCTTGTTGCCTGATGCCGTTATGTCGGAGAGAGTACCTACCGTTGTTGAGGAATTAAAACGCCCGACAAACGACCCAACCAAGTCTTGCAAAGTTGAATTGAAAGTGTTCCCAGAAGAAACTCCTCCTGTGATTGTGGCAGTCTCCACACAGCAGTATCCAACGAAACCACCGACAGCGGATTTTCCGGCATTGATGGTCGAGTTCTCAATGCTACAGTCCGTGAAAGTTGCATACGGATCCGTGCCGTAACCATTCAAATATCCAACGAGTCCACCCGTTTGTTTAGAGTTCCCAACCGTGGAGTTTACGACATGGCAGTTGTCAAGAACAAGCGCCTTACCAGGAAACCAGCCGACAAACGCTCCAGCACCTTTGGCTGACGCATCATTTCCATCAATCGTTACACCGCTCAACGTGATGTTCTTTATGCTCAACAATACGGTGCTCTCAGCAACTTCGTTTATAAGGCCCACCCCATTCATACTCGTCTTAGAAACAGTCAGACCAGAGATTACAACTGGCTCGTCAGCATAAATATAAACTTCGTGGTCAGCAAGGCGAGTGCCGCTTCCCTGACTGCCAATACTCGGAGGTTCGTAATTGACATTGCTACAATTGAAACTCTGCGTTATCTTTATGTATGTTGTAGTTTTGCCAGGATCATCAAAATACGCAGCCATTTCAGCTAGCGCTTCCGCAGATCCAATCGTGTACGGATTATTCTCAGTTCCTTCTCCGCCCATGTACGTGGGCGTATAAGCGCCCCATGCGCTGCCGATTGAGACGACTGCGAGCAGACATGCCGCCCACTTTGCCGCCGTGTTCCCGAGCCTGTCGAACAGGCTGCGAAGAATTGTCCTTGTCATCAGGTCTTTCCTTCCGTGCATTCCCTTTGTTGCATTCGGAAGCGGTGCGGGAATTGAGACACCTCCCCCGATGCATCATGTGAGGTGCCTTGGAATACCTTGAAGAACACACCAAAGGAGGCGAAACTGCACGAGGGCAGTGTCCTTTCCTTGCGTTCTTCGATGTGAGAGATTTCCAAGGCTTTCACATGACGCATTCCCAGTCGCGGTTGTTGACTACTACTCTTCGCCAACTTCCACGCGGGAAATCTAGCATTCAGCCTCAAAGCGGCGCGCGCTGCCTTTTCAGCCAAACGCACGAATTATAGCAAATTATGCGCACCGCGCGCAAGGGGGAAATGTTAAAATATTTATTTGCGGCGGCTCGAGGACAAGCCGCCCTACCAAAAAACGGGAACAGCGTGGGGACTGCTCCATTTTCTAAATCCTTGCCTTCAGGCCGGCGATTTCGGCGGCGTCCAGCTTTGTGAACGCAAAGCACTTGCGGCCAAGGTCTTTCAGCTGGTTCAGCCGGGCATTGACCGAATAGCCGCGCAGAAGATAGTCCTTTATCACCTTATTCGCCCATTGACGGAATCTGGTGCCGACGGCAGACTTGACGCGATAGCCGACTGAAATAATGACATCAAGACTATACAGCGTAACAGGCCTGTCGGAATGTGCAATTTGCAAAAAATGCAAATTGCTTTGCTGATCAAGCTCTCCTTCGGCAAAAATATTCCTGATATGCCGACTGATGAGGCGCGCGGGCGCGGGGATCAGGCCAGGATGCCGTCGGCGAGCGTGAGGCGGCGGTCGCAGATGGCGGCGGCCTCGGCCGAATGCGTCACCATCACGAGCGCCGTCCGGCCGCCCGCCGAGAGGTCGGCGAGCATCTTCAGGATGTCCGCGCCCGTCAGCGCGTCGAGGTTGCCCGTCGGCTCGTCGGCGAAGACGATGTCCGGCTCCGTGACAAGCGCGCGCGCGAGGGCGACGCGCTGGCGCTCGCCGCCCGAAAGC
>JAFUEM010000294.1 GCA_017463935.1 Kiritimatiellia bacterium | reverse complement strand
GGGTGCGGCGGAACTCGATCTGGCGGGCGCGTGGCGGCTGACGGACGGCGAGCGGACGGTCGCGGCCGTCGTGCCGGGCGGCGTGCACGACGCGCTTCTCGCCGCCGGGGAGATCCCGGATCCGTACTTTGGCGCGAACGAGACGAACATCCTGTGGGTCGCGCGGCGCGACTGGACGTTTGAACGTGACTTCACGGTGGACGCGGCGTTTCTCGCGCACCGGTCGATCGTGCTGCGGCTGGAGGACTGCGACACGTTCTGCACGGTCGCGGTCAACGGCGCGACGGTCGGCGAGACGGGCGACCGCTTCCGGCGCTACGACTTCGACGTGAAGCCGTTCCTCCGCGCGGGTGTCAACAGGATCACGGGCGTCTTCCGCAGTCCCGTCGCCGAAGCGGACGCGCGCCGCGCCGCCGCCGGACGGCCCTATCCGATGGCGAACGTCCTCTGGGCGAAGAACCAGGCGCTCATCCGCAAGCCCGCCTGCCACGCCGGCTGGGACTGGGGCCCGGAGATCGAGGCGATGGGCTTCTGCGGCACGGTGAAGCTCCTCGCCGCCGACCGGCCGCGCATCGATTACGTCCATACGCGGCAGACGTTCAACGACGACTTGAGCCATTGCACGCTCGACGTGTTCGCGGACCTGTCGGACGGCACGTGCGTGACGAACCGCCTCGAGATCGACGATCCGCCCCTGTGGTGGCCGAACGGCGCGGGCGAACAGAGGTTCTACGCGTTCACGGTGGACGTGAACGGCGAAAAGGTGACGAAGCGCGTGGGCCTGCGGAAGCTCGAGATTCTCAACGAGCGGACCGTCTCCGCCGACGGCAAGGACGAGCTCTCGCTCGTCGTGCGCGTCAACAACCGGCGGCTCTTCATGAAGGGCGCGAACTGGATTCCCTGCGACGCGCTCGAGCGGCGGCAGACGCCGGAGCGGTACCGCGCGCTGCTCCAGTCGGCGCGCGCCGCGAACATGAACATGATCCGCGTGTGGGGCGGCGGGCAGTACGAGAAGGACGTCTTCTACGACACGTGCGACGAGCTGGGACTCCTCGTCTGGCACGACCTGATGCACGCGTGCGCGGTCTATCCGGCGGACGCGGCGTTCCTGCGCGACATCGACGCGGAGCTTGTGCACCAGCTGCGGCGGCTCAAGGATCATGCGTGCATCGCGCTCTGGTGCGGCGACAACGAATGCCTCGGCGCGATCAACTGGTTCGACGAAATCCGCGCGGACGCCGATTTCTACCGCGCCGCCTGGGTCGCGCGCTCGCAGCGGCAGGGCGAACTCGTGGCGCAGTACGACCCCGCGCGCACGTACTGGCCGAGCTCGCCGTGCTGCGGGCCGGGCGATTTCGGCGATGCGTGGAAGGACGACTCGAAGGGCGACATGCACCAGTGGGACGTCTGGCACGAGAACGCGCCCTTCGAGAAGTATTGCGACTACCGCCCGCGCTTCTGCTCCGAGTTCGGCTACCAGTCGTTTTCGTCGCCCGAGGTTGCCGCAACATTCGCGTCGGGGCGCGGCGACGACTTCGAGTGGCACCAGAAGAACGACGGAGGCAACGAGCGCATACGCAACACGATGCAGCGCTACTTCGGGAATGCGAAGGACTTCGAGTCCGAGCTACTCCTCTCGCAGTTCCAGCAGGCGATGGCGATCCAGACCGCGGTCGAGGCGTGGCGCGCGGACATGCCGCGCTGCATGGGCACCTTGTACTGGCAGCTGAACGACAACTGGCCCGTCGCCAGCTGGTCGTCGCTGGAGTACGGCGGCAAGTGGAAGCCCCTGCACTACGCCGCAAAGCGCTTCTTTGCGCCTGTGGCGATCATGTCCAAGCCCGACGGCTGGATATACCACGTAAACGACACGACGAACGCGATATCCGGCGCGCTGGCCGTCGAATGGTGGTCGTATGACGGCAAGATGAAAGAGGGTTTTACATACGGCTCCACGACGCTTTTCCCGCAGACCGCGCAAAAGGCGTGGCCTCTGAAAAGAACGCGCGAAGGATGCTTCGCCGTCATTTCGTTCGCCGGCGCGACGAACGTCGTCCATTTCGGCCGCTACCGCGACATGCCGCTCGCGAGTGCGAAAATCGACGCGAAGATAGACGGCCGCAAGGTGACGCTGACGGCCGACATGCCCGCGTTCTTCGTCTGGGCGAACGTCAAGGGCGTGAAAGGCGAGTTCGACGACAACTGCATAACTCTGCTGCCTGGCCGCCCGGTGACGCTGACGTTCTCGCGCGAAATCGACGCGGACCGCTTCAGCGTCGTCTCCCTGACCGACCTACTCGCCGAGCCGTCGGCGGCGCGCGTCAAGCTCGGCGACGCGGTGAAGGACGGCCGTCCCACGGCGCGCTGGCGCGGCTTCAACCTGCTCGATCTCGTATCGTGGGAGAAGGATCGCGCGCCCGCCTACCGCGAGGAAGATTTCCGCCTGCTGCACGACTGGGGCTTCAACTTCGTCCGGCTGCCGACGGACTACCGCTGGTTCGCGGACGCGGCGGGGCTGAAGGCGATCGACGACGCGCTGTCGTTCGGGCGGCGGTACGGGATTCATGTGCAGCTGTGCCTCCACCGGCTGCCGGGCTACTGTTCGGGCGGGCGGCTGGAGGGCGAGAAGGACCTGTTTACGGACGAGGAGCCGCTCAGGGAGGCGTGCGCGCTGTGGCGGACGTTCGCCGCGCGCTACAGGGGCGTGCCGAACGAGGAACTGTCGTTCAACCTCTTCAACGAGCCGCTGTACATGGAGGAGGCGGACTATGCGCGCGTGGCGCGGGCGCTCGTGGCGGCCATCCGCGCGGAGGACGCGGACCGTTTCGTGCTCGCGGACGGTCTGGGCTACGGACGGATCGCGCCGATGACGCTGGCGGGAGAGAAGGGGCTGGGCTTCGGGTGGCACTGCTACGATCCGTTTTTCGTCACGCACCACCGCACGCCGTGGAACGATCCGGAGAGCGTCAAGGAGATGCCGCGCTGGCCGGTGGACGCGAAGGGGCCGCGCGCGTGGCTCGTGGACGAGACGTTCGCGTCGAAGGGCTGGGGCGCGGCGCTGGCGGCGGATGTCTTCCTCTATGCCGGCGAATTCGGCGTGTGGCGAAAGACGCCGCACGATGTGGCGCTTGGGCTCATGGAAGACCAGCTCCGGCTGTGGCAGGAGATGAACTGCGGCTGGGCGCTCTGGGGGCTGTACGGCGGCTTCGGCGTGATGGATTCGGAGCGTGACGACGTGGAGTATGAGGACTTCCGCGGCCACAAGCTCGACCGGAAGCTGCTCAATCTCCTCCAGCGCTACTGATCTCCCTTCCTCTCTCCCGTGGGGAGGCACCCCATCGTCGCTTCGTTTTTGGCTGCGTTTTGTTCGTTTTCTTTCACTTAACGCATTTTCCGAAAATTCGCCCTTGCCTTTTCGCGGCGTTTATGAGATAATGTCCGGCGTTCCTCGGAATTGATCGCCGCCGGCGGGCGGCGTACAGGGGGGAACCGTCGTTACGCTGCGGGTTTTAGCTTCAGGAGTCCGTCAGGAGGCCGCTGGGCCGGGGGTGAAGATCGGAGCCGCCGCAGTGCCGCGTCGCGCGAGAGCCGGCTGGCTCGCAGGTCGCCGAAAGGCGGCGCCTAACGCGCGCGGATTGGCCCGGCATGGCCCATTCCGGATTGCCGAACGCATGGCCGCGTGGCCGTGCGCATCCGGAAACGCAAATCGGAGGGCCAGACGATGGCACGGACGGCAAGAGTCAAGAGCAAGGGCGAGGGCACGGTGTACTACCACCTGGTCTCGCGCGCCTGCAACAGGCAGTTCCTGTTCAGGAAGAACGCACCGAAGGACAGGCTCGCGGATCTCGCGCGCAGGGCGGCGGAATTCAGCGGGATAAGGCTGATCGCGTTCGCGGTCATGGACAACCACTGCCACATCCTCTGCGCGGTGACGCGCACGGGCGCTCCGGTGGCGCGCGGCGAGATCGTCCGCCGCGTCGCGGTCCTCAAGGGCGAGAAGGCGGCGGCGGAGC
>JAFUEM010000293.1 GCA_017463935.1 Kiritimatiellia bacterium | reverse complement strand
TTCCTAAACCGTAGGTTCCGGGTTCGATTCCCGGCAGTCCCACCAACACTAAAGGCCCGTATTTATTGGGCGAAATTGATTTTGCGGCCGAAATTAATGGTGTAGTAAGAATGTAGTAATTCAAGGAGCGAACATGACACTTTACAAGCGCGGGAAAATGTGGTGGGTGACATATCAGGTCGACGGCGTGCGATATCAGCGCTCGTGCAGGACCACCAGCCGCAAGGCGGCGGAGCTCTGGGTTCAGAATATCAAAACGGCGCGGAAAATGCCCTCATTCGCCGATGCCGTCGAGGTGCTGCGCACGTTGTATCGAGAGCCGGACGAGGGCGGTATCGCGATCGGCCACGCCTGGACGCAATACACCGAGATCGCATCGGCCACCGGCAAGGATGCCGTCTCTCCGCGCACCTTGCGCGAGCGCCGTCAGCAGTTCGACCGCTTCGCCTCGTGGCTCGCGCGCGAGGCTGCAACCGTGCGCACGGTCGAGGGCGTGACCGGCCCGATCGCGGCCAGATTCGCCGCGCGCCTGCGCGCCGACGGCCTCAAAACGCAGACGCGCCGCAACATCATCGGAGGACTGTCGACGATCTGGCGGATGCTCGGCAAGGTTTCGGCGCGCGTCTCCAACCCCTGGACCGATCTCGCGCCGCGCGACACGGATGGCGTCGTCGGCAAGGCGTTCACGCCGGAGGACGAGCGCCAGGTGCTCGCCGCCGCAGAATCGGTCGGCAAGGATTGGCTGCCCGTGTGCATCCTCATGCGTCACACGGGCCTTCGCTACGCCGACGTCGCGCGCCTCAAATGGTCCGACATCGATGGCGACGTCATCCGTCTTACGCCAAGCAAAACCAAACGCCACAATATCCAGGTTGCGATTCCGCTCACGGCCGTCGCGCGCGCGGCGGTGCGCAAGCTCGATCGGCGCGGCGATTTTCTTTTCCCGGCGCACGAGGATGTCTGGACGAATCGCAGCGGCCCCGGATACGCGGCGCTCAATTTCCGCGAGGTGCTGCGCGCGGCCGGCCTCGACGGGAAGGGCTACACAATCCACTCTTGGCGTCATACGGCCGCGACACGCCTCGCAGAGTCAGGCGCGCCGATCGAAACACGCAAACGCATCCTTGGCCATCGCGAGGACCTGACGGCCGAGCGCTATGATCACGCCGAGCACCTGGACGAGGTACGCGCGGCGATGGAGGCGGCCGCGAAATAAAAAAACACCCGGCGAGGATTAGGGCCTCAACCGGGCGAACATTACAAGTTTCAATTCACGCTCTTGCGAGCGACTAATCGTCCTTGATTATGTTTCTATTCACGCCCTCGCGGGCGACCGTCCGAAACGGAGTGTCGCGGACGGTTAAAAGTATATCATACGCCGCGCCCGCGCGTCAACCTGGCGCGGCGTCCGCCTCGTCGCCCGGAAGGAATAGGCAGAGGTTCCCGGCGTCGCTCACCAGAACCCAGGCGTTGATGTGCCCGCCCCTTACCAGAGCGGCGTATTTGCCGCGTGCGCGCGCACACGCGGCCTCGTAGTTTTCGACGAAAAAGTGCGGATGGGGCCGACGTTCGTGGCAACTGCACCCGTAGCAGATTTCGTAAGCGCAGTACTCGCGAGGAATCGGGATCATCTGCGCAGCGCCTCGGCGATGATGTCGGCGGGCCGTCGCCCGGATTCGTCTGCGCGACGTCGCACCTCGGCCGCGTCGGCCGTCGCCCGTCGCACGACGGGCGTGAATTGAAACAAGATGGCCGCAGCCGTCTCGTCCAAGCCGTGGAGTCGCCCGTCGCACGACGGGCGTGAATTGAAACACCGAATCCACGCGGCCGGGCCACTTCTTCGCCGTCGCCCGTCGCACGACGGGCGTGAATTGAAACATCAAGGCAGCCATTGGAGGGAAGAAATGAGGAGTCGCCCGTCGCACGACGGGCGTGAATTGAAACCCGCGCCGCCCGGCGGCGTGTCCGTGAGCGGAGTCGCCCGTCGCACGACGGGCGTGAATTGAAAGAGCAGAAAGCGGAAAGGCGGCGCGGACGCGAGGTCGCCCGTCGCACGACGGGCGTGAATTGAAACACATCGATCCCCGAGCAGTCGAAGAACACGTGCTGTCGCCCGTCGCACGACGGGCGTGAATTGAAACGAGTGGATGCCGGAGGCGGTCGCTTCCGCCACGGTCGCCCGTCGCACGATGGGCGTGAATTGAAACGCTTGCCGTGTAGCTCGGCTTCTGTGCGGCCTTGGCGTCGCCCGTCGCATGACGGGCGTGACTTGAAACAAGCGGTTCATGGGTGAAAAGCAGTTGGGCTATACGTCGCCCGTCGCATGACGGGCGTGAATTGAAACACGTCGTCCTGTACGGCGAAAACGATACCTTTGGTCGCCCGTCGCATGACGGGCGTGAATTGAAACACGCTCCTGCCGCGCCACCGCGCGCAGGACTTCAGTCGCCCGTCGCACGACGGGCGTGAATTGAAACCCCCACTTGTCAAAGACACGACGAGCAACGAAAGGTCGCCCGTCGCACGACGGGCGTGAATTGAAACGTCCCATGCCGATGTATTCGGTGCCTGGTCTTGTGTCGCCCGTCGCATGACGGGCGTGAATTGAAACGAGGCGCACCGCGCGGGGCTCCAGAGCGGCGAGAGTCGCCCGTCGCACGACGGGCGTGAATTGAAACCACCACCTGCCAAACATGTTCAAATGCGCGATTACAGACCTCAGCTGACGTGGCGATCATGTGCCAGAAAGGAGATTGAATGGTGCGCCAAGCAAAGCTCGATACAACTAGTGAAATGAAAGGAGTTCATTCTGATTAGAAATCGACAGTCAGATAGGAAGACAGGCGGCGGAAGGGGCGACCTAGCCGTCGAAGCCCTGTCCTACAAACAGGTGAGCTGCAGCGCAAGCGAGCCCTTGCCGTTAAGTCCCGTTATCTCCAAAAATCCATGCGGCCAGCGTGTCATTTCGCGTGTTTAACAACTGTCGAACCTCTACTCGGCCGATGGCGCCCTGGCAGTCTGCAGCGTTGCACTTTGGAGAAAACAGGGATGGCCCCCTTGGCTTTCTCACTCAGATTTGCTACCACTTATCAAAGTCTGGCCGGAAAGTCCTGACGGCGCGGATAGACTTAAACGGCGGGCGTGGATCTGTCCACCACCGCGCAGATGCAGCAGTCGCTCCAGACGTTCTCCGCCGTCTCGATCATGTCGATGATCGTGTAGATCGGGAGAATGACGCCGAGAATCATGAGGTTCCCGCCGACGCCCGCCATCAGCGAGAGCGTGAGGAAGTAGCAGCCCATCGGCACGCCCGCATTGCCGATCGCGCAGAGCGTCGCGACGACGCACCACGCGAGCATCACGGGCAGCGTCAGCACGATCCCGCACTCCGGCGAGTTGCGGATGACAAAGAGCGACGTGACGAGGATGAACGCCGCGCAGCCGTTCATGTTGATCGTGCAGCACAGCGGCAGGATGAAGCGCGCGATCCATGGCTTCGCCTTCATGTTCTTCTCCGCCGTCGCGACGGTGACGGGCAGCGTCGCCGCCGAGGACTTCGTGAAGAGCGCCATCAGGAGCGCCGGCGTCATCTGGCGCATCACCTTGTAGCCGTTGACGCCGCGCAGATAGCAGAAGAGCGGCAGGATGACGAAGAACTGGATGACGTTGCCGCCGATCACGACGAGCACGTACTTGCCGATCGAGCCGACGACGACGCCCGCGGACATCTGCGCGGCGAGCTGCGCGGCGAACGCGACGATGCCGGCCGGAAGGGCCCAGATGAGGCCCTTGATGAGTCCGAAGAAGACCTCCTGCAGCCCCGACAGCGCCTTGTGGAGCGCCCTCACGTTCTCGCTCTTCTTCCCGAGCACGGCGATCGCGATGCCGATGCCGGCGGAGATGAGTACGATCGCGAGGACGTTGCCGTTGAGGAAGGGGGTGACGAGGTTGTTCGGAATCGCGTTGAGGATGTGCCCGTACACCGTCTCGGGCGCGCGCGAGATCTGCGCCATCGCGTCCGCGTTGTCCGCGACCGCCTGGACGATCCCCTGGTCGATCGTGCCGGGGTCGATGAGCAGGAAGAGCCCGAGCCCGACGAGCGCGGCGACGAACGAGGTGAACACGGTGCAGGCGAACGTCCTGGCGAAGACACGGCCCATGGCGTTGCCCTCGCCGAGCGACGCCATCGCGGTGAGGATCGCGAGCGCGACCGTCGGCACGGCCACGAACTGGAACGCCCGCGTGTAGGCGGCCGCGACAAAGTCCATGAAGCTGTCGATCGGCGCGATGCCGAGCGTGCCGAGTGCCGCGCCGACGATGAGCGCGGCCGTCCAGATGATCGCCTGATTGAATTTCATAGAGGAGTCCCTTCGTTTCGTTTCCGCATAGTATACCAAATTTCCGCCGTCCGGGCCTGCCCGCGGCGCGCGGTATTATGATATACTATCCTTCAATGGCCCAGGAGCAGTTATTCGCGGACGACTACAAGGTGAACCTCGACGTGTTCGAGGGTCCCCTCGACCTGTTGCTGTACCTGATCCGCCGCGAGGAGCTCGACATCTACGACATCCCCATCGAGCACGTCACCTCGGAGTACATGAAGTTCATCGAGACGGCGCGCGCGCTGAACCTCGACATCGCCGGCGAATTCATCGTGATGGCGGCGACGCTGATGGTCATCAAGTCGCGCATGCTCCTGCCCGTCAGCCGCCGCACCGCGAACGAGGACGGCGCGGAGGACTGGGTCGACCCGCGCCTCGACCTCGTGCGCCAGCTCGTCGAATACAAGAAGTTCAAGGACGCGGCGGCGCGCCTCGAGACGATGGAGGCGCTGCGCGCCAACAGCTTCGACTACGGCGGCGGCCGCCCCAAGTTCGAGAAGACCGCCGCGGATGCGCGCGGCGCGCTCGCGAACCTCGACCTCTACGACCTGCTGACCGCGTTCCAGGAGGTCCTGGCGCGGGCGAGCGAGATTCCCCACGAGGAGCTCAAGGGCATCCGCTTCTCGGTGCCCGACAAGATGGACTACGTGCTGGAGCGCACGCGCACGGAGGGCCAGGTGTCGTTCGCGACCCTGTTCGCCGACGACGCGCCCAAGGGCGAGGTGATCGTCACCTTCCTCGCGCTCCTCGAGCTCCTCCGCCAGCACCGCGTGATCGTCTACCAGAACGCGGCGTTCCACGAAATCACGATCCTGCCGTCGAAGGAGGTCCCCGACGACGCGCCGATCGAAAGGCCGGATGATTATGAGTGACACTGTGAAGATACCGCTGCCGCGCAGCCTTCAGGAGATCGTCGGCGCGCTCCTCTTCGCGAGCGAGACGCCGCTGACGGCGAGCGACCTGCGCGAATCGGTGCGGGCGGTCGAGCCCGAGGAGGGCGAAAACGCCGAAGTGATGGACGTCTACCGCACCTGCACCAACCGCGAGATCGGCGAGGCGCTCAAGGGCCTCGAAAAGGCGCTGGAGGTGGCGGGCTGCGGCTTCGAGCTCGTCTGCACCGGCGGCGCGTACCGCATCCAGACCAGCCCCAGCTGCGGCCGCTACGTGCGCGCGATGCTGAAGCTGGACCGCCCCAGCCGCCTCGGGCGCGCGAGCCTCGAGACGCTCGCGATCATCGCCTACCGCCAGCCCATCACGAAGGGCGAGGTCGAGGAGATCCGCGGCGTGGACGTGTCGGCGAACATCAAGACGCTGATGGATCTGCAGCTCATCCGCATGGTTGGCAAGTCGGAGCTGCCGGGCCATCCGTTCCTCTACGGGACGACGCCGCTCTTTCTGGAGCACTTCGGGCTCGCGAGCCTGCAGCAGCTGAACGAGCTCGATCCGACGCTCCAGCGCTCGAACCCGCGCGCGAAGGCCGCGCTCTACCGCAAGGCGGCGGAACTGCCGCTCGAAGAGGCGGCGAAGGCCGAGGCGGCGGCGGAAGACAAGCCGGCGGACGCGACGCCCGCCGCACCCGAAGCG
>JAFUEM010000292.1 GCA_017463935.1 Kiritimatiellia bacterium | reverse complement strand
GCGCAAGAACAAGTTCGAGCGCGACATCGAGAAGCATTCGCATCTGCCGAGCTGGTTCCCGATGGTGCAGAAGTGGGCGGGCAAGTGCGGCATCACGATCCGCACCGACGGCGACGAGATCGACGGCGCGCTGGTTCTGATCGTCCTGGTGGTCGTGCCGCTCATCGCGCTCGCGCGCCTCGTGCTGATCTTCCTCAACAACTACTGCCTGAGCTGGTCGGGTTCGCGGGCGGTCGCGGACATCCGCGTCGACCTGCTGGAGCACGTCCAGAAGCAGTCGATGCAGTTCTTCGGGCGGATCGACGTCGGCCAGATCATGACGCGCATCACCGCCGACCCGCAGCAGATCCAGACGATCATGACGACGATCCTGACCGAGGTCGCGCTCGCGCCGTTCGAGATCTTCGTCGCCTTCGCCTTCATCATCTATTTCGCGATCGCGAACCACATGGTGCCGACGCTCTGCCTCATCTTCATCGGCTTCCCGCTCTTCGTGCTGCCGATCCAGATGATCGGCCGCCGCGTCAAGAAGTGGGCGAAGCGGACGCTGGAGCGCAACTCGCTCGTCGGCGCGAAGGTGCACGAGATCCTCACGTGCATCCGCGTCGTCAAGAGCTACCACACCGAGGCGTTCGAGAATCAGCGCTACCGCGCGACGAACAAGTACCTCCTGAAATCCACCCTGCGCGGGCTCCGCGTGGGGCTGATGGTCACGCCGACCGTGGAGGCGGTGGGGATCGTCATCCTCGCGGGCTTCGTCGTCTGGTGCTTCCTCCAGCACGTGAAGCTGTCGATGGTCGTGCCGATGCTCGCGCCGCTCCTGATCGTCTACAAGCCCGCCAAGCAGCTCTCGAAGCTCCAGGTGCAGATCGAGACGTCGCTCGCGTCGCTCTCGCGCATCTTCTCGCTCCAGGACTGCCACATGGAGATTCCCGAAAAGCCCGACGCCGTCCGCCTGGATGCGTTCACGGACAGGATCGTGTTCGACGACGTCTCGTTCCGCTACGACACGGCCGACCGCGATGCGGTGTCCCATGCGTCGTTCGAGATCCGCCGCGGCCAGTTCGTCGCCATCGTCGGCGGCACCGGTTCGGGCAAGTCCACCGCGTCGGGTCTGCTCGCGCGCTTCTACGATCCGCGCGAAGGGCGCATCACGATCGACGGCCACGACCTGCGCGACGTCCGGATCGGCGACCTCCGCACGCTCATCGGCGCGGTCATGCAGGAGACGCTTCTCTTCAACGACACGGTCGAGGAGAACATCCGCTACGGCACGCCGGACGCGACGCACGAGCAGGTGGTCGCGGCCGCGAAGCTGGCGAACGCGCACGACTTCATCATGGCGCAGCCCGAGGGCTACGGCCGCATCGTCGGCGAGAAGGGCTTCGCGCTCTCGGGCGGCGAACGCCAGCGCATCGCCATTGCGCGCGCGATTCTGCGCAACCCGCCGATCCTCATCCTGGACGAGGCGACGAGCGCGCTCGACACCGTCACCGAGCGTCTGGTGCAGGACGCGATCAACAAGCTGATGGCGAACCGTACGACGCTCGCCATCGCGCATCGCCTGTCGACCGTCCGCGACGCCGACCTCATCCTCGTCATGCAGGACGGGCGCATCGTCGAGCGCGGCACCCACGACGAGCTGTATGCCGCCAACGGCGCCTACCGCCGGCTCTGCGACATGCAGCACGTGAACTGACTGCCCGCCGGCAAGGAGACGCGCCATGCGAAACGGAATCCTGCTGACGGTCGCCGCGCTGCTCGCCTGCGGCGGCTGCACGAGCGTGCGCGAGACGATCGACGACTGGCGCGTCGAGGCGCGCCTCGGCGTCATCGCCAATCCCGAGATCGAATGGCCGAAGTCGACCGGCAGCCTCCGCCGCGCGCTCGTCTGGTACCGCGAACGGAAGGTCGACGCCGTCGTCATCCTCGGCAACCTCACGCGCACGGGCGCGAAGAACCAGCTGGAGGTGCTGGACGCGGCGTGGAACGACGTGTTCAGGAACGCGGCAAAACCGCCGCGCCGGATCCTCGTGCCGGGCGCGAAGGACGCGCGGCTGGCGGAGTTGGACGGCTTCGGGGACCTGAAACGCGCGGCGGAAGACGCGCCGTACGAGGTGAAGGGCTTTTCCTTTTATGCGTCGTATGAAAAGAAATCGCATCCGGGCTTCCTCACGTTCTACGGTGCGGGCCGGCGCGCGCTCACCGACGAGCTGGGCTTCTATCCGCGCAGCTCCGGTGCGATCTGCGCGGGTTCGCTGAACGGCGTCGAGGTCATGCGCCGCTGGCGGGCGGTGGGCCATCCCGTGCCGCCGAAGTTTCCCGAGGTCGCGCAGACTGTCCCGGCCGCGCAGGGGCTGCTCGTGTCCGTCTACGCCGATTCGGTCGAGATCGCGCGGCTCGATTTCCTGCAAAAGACGCCCGAGCCGGTGGCGGACGCCTGGCGCGTGGCGCGCAACGCTGAGTCACCGACGTCGGCGACGGACAAGGCCGCGCCGCAGTTCCCGGAGGGCGCGGCGCTGTCGGTCATTCCGGGTTACTCCAACGACCGCGCGCTGCCGCAGCCGATCCTGACCCTGCGCTGGCCGCCGGCGCGCGCCACGGCCGCGACGCCGCGCGCGTTCTACTACAAGCTGACTGCCGCCGCGGCCGCGACGCCGCACCTGCCGTTTCAGACACTGCACCTCCAGTCAAAGGGATTTGCCGCGGCGGAGACGCGCGATCATGAGGCGCTGTCCGTTGCGCTGCGCGCGCGCGACCTGCCGACGGCCGAGGGGACGGACATGCGCGCGCCGGTCGTCTTCAAGGTGACGCCGTACAGTTCGACCGGCCGCGGCGGACGGCCGCTCACGGTCACCGTCGAGTGACGGTTATTTCTGCTTCCAGACGCCGTCGTCGTCCTCGTACCAGACGCCGCTGCCGGCCGCAAACCGTTCGCGCATCTTGGCGGCGTACCGTTTTTGGACGGCGTCGACGCCGACGCCGCTCGCCTGCGCGATTTCGTTGAAGCGCTTCATGTTCCGGGCGTTCGTCTCGGCGATGGTGATGCGTGCATCGTCGGTCGCGCCGTCGCGCGCCGTCAGGAGCGCGCGGTTGGTGAGGCCGGCGACCTGCCGCTCGAGGAGGGCCTTGACTTCCGCGGTCTTGCCCTGCGGCTGGGCGCGGCTCTCGTCGGCGAAGGCGCGGTCGAGCTCCTTGTCGACCTTGAGGTTGACGTCCATCGTGATGTGGATGGGCTTGATTTCGCTTTCCGTCTTGACGTGGATGCACGCGCCGGAGGCGAGGGCCGCCGCGAGCGCGGCGAGGGTGAGTGTTCTGTTCATGGGCGTTTGTTCCTGTTTGTGATCTTGAGGCCGGTGTTGATGAGCCGTTCGATGTCGTCGTGGAAGGTGACGGTGAGCGAGACGGGGACGGTGACGCCGCCGCTGGCGGCGGTGCCCTCGATCTTGATCTCCAGCGCCAGCTTGCCGCGTTCCTCGCCGTTTTCCTCGGGGCGCAGCGCGAGGCGCAGCACGGTGTAGTCGAGGTTGGCGAGCGCGCGCGCGAGGTTGTCCTGCGTGGCCGCGTCGACGCCGGCCGCCGCGAGATTGCGGGTGATCGGCGTCGCGTCGCGGAGTCGGAGGTTGCCGACCTCGCCCGGCACGGAAGAGAGGTAGGCGTCCTGGAGCTTCACCCGGCGGCCGTTGACGAGGCGCACGGGAATCCGCCCGTGGAGCCGCCCGGAGGCCTCGCCGGAGAAGCCGTTGAGATGCTGCAGCGCCTCGCCCGTGTCGATGCCGTCGACGAACAGCGTCAGGCCCACGTTGAGGCGCGAGAGGTCGAGAAAGAGCGAATAGAGCCGGATGTCGCCGCCGCAGCAGCCGGCGCCCGCCTCGGTGACGAGCAGCGCGCGTTCGGTCGCCCGGAGGGAGGCGAACGGCTCGGTGAGCGTGAAGCCGGCGGCGTCGATCCGGTCCGCGCGCAGGAAGATCGGCGAAATGTCGACGTGATCCGCGAGACCCGCCGCGCCGAAGGGCAGGCGCAGGTTGGCGACGGCGACGTTCTGGCCGCCGGTCGTGAAGGTCGCGTTGAAATCCTGCAGACGGCCGCGCGCCGTCCACTTCGGCACGGGCACTTCCTGCGTCCGCTCGGCGTGCGCCGTCAGCGAGAGGCGGCCGTCGAAGGCGAGGTTCGTCACGTCGGCGAGGTTCGCGCGCGCGAGCAGATCGGCCAGCAGAGGATCGCGCTCGGTCAGCGCCGTCGGCGGCAGCTCGACGTCCGCCTGCCACGCGCCGGACGTGTCCGCGTCCACGCGGGCCGTGAGCGCGAGCGCGGAGGAACCGAGCTTCAGCTGCGCCTGGGCGTGGGCGGTGACGGCGAACCAGCGGGAATCGAGGTCGATGGCGGCCATCGCCGAAAAGGGCCAGCCGAGGAGCGTGCCGCGCGCGCGCAGCTCGTAGTCGCTGTTGCGGCCGCGCGACAGCGCGAGGCGCACGCGCACCTGCTTGTCGGGGAACAGGCCCTCGGGCGTGTCCTTCAGCTGTTCGCTGAGGTCGAAGACGAGCTCGGGCCAGTCAATGGAGGTGAGGATCACCGGCGTCAGGGCGACGAGCGCGGCGAGAACGAGAGCGAGCCCGGCGCAAATCGCGAGCACGCGGCGGCCGCGCCGGCGGCTCGGGGGCGTGCTGGCGGCGGGGATGGGGGCGGAATCTGTCGGCTGCTCGTTCACGGCGCGCATTATACCACATCGGGCGACCTCGGTACAAGGGCCCGCCGCTGGGATATCCCCAGTTTTGGGAAACACGGTCGAGTTCTTTTAGATTTCCGCGCGGCTTCGAGGGTGAGGAGGACTGCAGAAGCGAGAGACGCACGGCCGGTGCGCGTTCTGCGCACACCTCTAGGGATTCTAGACCGCTCGCGTTGCTCGCTCCGCTAGACCGCCCGCTTATGCGGGCTAATCTAGGATCCTAGACTTCTAGAACAGCGCGCATTGCGCGCGATCTAGCTAAGCGAGCGCGGCGAGCGCCCTGGCGTTGTCCTTGAAGCGGAAGACGAGCACCGCCTCGTTGCCCGCGCCGAGCGCGTAGGCGTAGGAATACTCGATGTCGACGCCGGCGGCGTCGAACTTCTCCATGAGCTCGGCCATGCCGCCCGGTGTGTTGCGGACGGTCACGGTCACGACGTCGGTCTCGCGCACGGCGAAGCCCGCGTCGGTCAGCGCCCGCACGCCTTTGGCGTGGTCGTCGACGATCAGGCGCACGATGCCGAAGTCGGCGGTGTCCGCGAGCGAGAGCGTGACGATGTTGACGCCCGCCTTCGCGAGCGTGCGGCAGATGGCCGCGAGCTGGCCGGGACGGTTCTCGAGAAAGATGCTGATCTGCTGGATGGTCATGGCGGGCTCCTTTTATTTCGTGCGGTTGTCGATGACGCGCTTGATCTTGCCGTCGCTGCGCGGCAGCGTGCCGGGCGCGACGAGGATGATCCGGGGCGTGAGGCCGATGATGGACTTCACCGCGTCGAGGACGCGCTTGCGCAGGTTCTCGAGCGCGCGGATGTTGTCCGAGAACGCCTCCGCCGTGACCTCGACCTTGATCTCGAAGAGGTCGAGCGTGTCGGTGGACGACAGGACGATCTGGTAGTGCGGCGCGACCTCGGGCACGCGCAGAAGTCCCGCCTCGATCTGGCCGGGGAAGACGTTGACGCCGTGGATGATCAGCATGTCGTCGGAGCGCGCCGAGATGCGGTCCATGACGCGCATCGTGCGGCCGCACGGGCAGACCTCCGTGTGCAGGCGCGTCAGGTCGCGCGTGCGGTAGCGGATCATCGGCGTGCCGCAGCGCGTGATCGTCGTGAAGACGAGCTCGCCCACCTCGCCGTCGGGCAGCGGCTCGAGCGTCTCGGGGTCGATGATCTCGGGATAGAAGTGGTCCTCCCAGATGTGCAGGCCCGTGCGGTGGCTGCAGTCGCCCGCGACGCCGGGGCCGGCGATCTCGGTGAGGCCGTAGATGTCGTGCGCGACGATGCCCGTCTCGCGCTCGATCGTGTCGCGCATCTCGGTCGTCCACGGCTCCGCGCCGAAGATGCCGTGGCGCAGCTTCGTGTCGCGGCGGAAGTCGACGCCCTGGCGCCGGGCCTCGTCCATGATGCGCAGGAAGTAGCTCGGCGTGCAGGCGATGGCGGTCACGCCCAGGTCGCGCATCAGCATGACCTGGCGCTCGGTGTTGCCGCCGGACGTCGGCAGGATCGCGCAGCCGAGGCCCTCGCCCGCGTAGTGCGCGCCGAGGCCGCCGGTGAAGAGGCCGTAGCCGTAGCTGACCTGGAGCACGTCGCCGGCGCGCAGGCCGAACATGGCGAGGCACCGCATGCCGCCGTTCTGCCACACGAGGATGTCGTCCATCGTGTTCGAGATGCAGATCGGCTTGCCGGTCGTGCCGCTGGAGCAGTGGAAGCGCGCCGTCTCGTCCATGTTGCCGCCCGCGAGGCCGAGCGGGTAGAAGTCGCGCAGGTCCGTCTTCTTCGAGAAGGGCAGCAGCTTGATGTCGGCGAGCGTCTGGATGTGCTCGGGCCGGACGCCGCGCTCCTGGCAGCGCTGGCGGAAGATCGGCACGCGCTCGTAGGCCCACTTCACCGTCCACTGGAGGCGGTGGAGCTGGAGCGCCCGGAGGGGCGCGACGGGCAGGTAGTCCATCGCCGAGACGGGGTGGATGGGGGAGTTGAGGTCGTGGGGGAGCGTGGGATAGATGGGGTAGGACATGCTGTTATTCCTGTTGTCGTTGGCGGTAGTATATCATAATTTTGGCGGATTGCGTCGCGCGCGCGACAAGCCAGGAACCGCGATCAGCGGCGGGTCCGCGCGATGACGTGGTCCCTGCCGTCGGGCGCGTAGACGCGATGGAAGGTCGCGCCGTCCGCCGAGCACGTCTCGACCTTCACCTCGTCGCCCGCCAGCGTTTCGCTGCGGAAGACGATTTCCATCTCGGCGGGCTGCGCGCCGTCCGTCAGCGGCTCGAGCATCCATTCGATGTAGTGGACGTTGTTGACGTGGCCGTTGAGGTCGATGTGCGAACGCTGGGCGGTGAAGGTGAGCGCGGATGCGCCGCTGCCGCCGGGATACTTGAGGCGCGGCGTGAACGGCTCGGGCCCGAGCACCGGCGCGAGGGCCGGATCGAGACAGTTGAAGACGTCGGCGGGGATCGGCACGACGCGGCGCGTGGCCAGGTCGATGATCATCCACTCGCTCGACGCGCGGCCGAGCTCGGTGCCGTCCGCCGCCCGGAGGATGAAGTCGCGCCACGCGACGATCCTGCGGCCGCCGCGCGGGAAGGTGACGACCGTCACCTCGTCGTTCCATTCCGGGTAGCGCGCCATCCGGACGACGAGGCGCGTCAGCACCCAGGAGATGTGGCCGCCGGCCGCGTCGAAGTTGATTTTCGAGAAGCCGAGCTCGTAGGCGTGGACGCTCGCCGCCTCCTGGAGGTAGTTGCAGAGGGAGGGGAGCGTCAGGCGGCCGTTCGCGCCGCATTCGTAGGAGCGCACCTTGAAGGCGTAGGTACCGGGTTTCATGGCCCGCAGTATATCACATCGCGGCCCGCCGCGCAACGGTCCGCGCGCGTCCGCGTCTCCCGCACGCGGCGGAATATGATATACTACCCGTCCGTAAAAGGCAACGGGAAGAAGCATGGCGAAAGAGAATTACGGCGCAGAGAGCATCAAGACACTCGATCCGGTGACGCATATCCGCATGCGGCCGGGCATGTACGTCGGCGAGCCGGGCACGGGCGCGATGTACCACGACTGCATCTACATCCTCATGAAGGAGGTCATCGACAACTCGGTCGACGAGTTCGTCATGGGCTGCGGCAAGAAGATCGACGTCACGGTCAACTACGACACCGGCGAGACGTCTGTCCGTGACTACGGGCGCGGCATCCCGCTCGAGAAGGTCGTCGACTGCGTCAGCCAGATGAACACGGGCGGCAAGTTCGACAGCGACAACTTCCAGTTCTCGGCCGGCATGAACGGCGTCGGCACGAAGGCCGTCAACGCACTCTCGGAGTTCTTCGAGGTGCGCGCGTTCCGCGAGGGCGAGTTCTCAGAGGCGTATTTCGAGGAGGGGCGGCTCAAGTCGAAGAGGCGCGGCACGTGCCGGACGCGCGAGCCGAACGGCACGTTCATCCGCTACAAGCCCGACGTCAAGGTGCTCAAGAACTTCAAGGTGCGCGAGGAGCACGTCGTGCGCCGCATGCGGATGTACTGCTACGTCAACGCGGGGCTGACGATCAACCTGAACGGGCGGCCGATCTGCTCCGAGCGCGGTCTCGCCGACCTGATCGCGGACGAGGCGCAGTTCGAGAAGCTCTACCAGCCGTTCCACATCAAGACGAAGAACCTGGAGATCATCTTCACGCACACCAACCGCTTCGGCGAGGAGTACCACTCGTTCGTCAACGGCCAGTACACGACCGACGGCGGCACGCACCTGACGGCGTTCAAGGAGGCGCTCACCAAGGCGCTGAACGACTACGACCCGAAGAAGAAGTTCGACGGCGACGACATCCGCGACGGCCTCATCGGCGCGGTGAGCCTGCGGATCATGAACCCCGTCTTCGAGGGCCAGACGAAGATCAAGTTCGTCATGAACGACATCCGCGCGGAGCTCGTCCAGCAGATGCGCAAGGAGATCGAGGCCGCGCTCCACCGCGCGAGCGCCGAGACGGACAAGCTCATCGCGAAGATCGAGGAGACGGGCAAGATCCGCTCGCAGCTCAACACGATCAAGAAGCAGGCGCGCGAGCGCACCCAGGCCGTGAGCGTGCGCGTGCCGCAGCTGAAGGACTGCAAGAACCACCTCCGGCTCGACCGGGTGAACAAGAAGACGGGCCGGCCCGAGGGGGACGACACGATGATCTTCCTCACCGAGGGCAAGTCGGCGGGCGGCACGCTCGGCAACGCGCGCGACGCGATGAACCAGGCCGTCTTCTTCCTGCGGGGCAAGCCGCTCAACACGTGCGGGCTCAACAAGGACGTCCTCTACCGGAACGAGGAGTTCTTCAACCTCATCAAGACGCTCGACATCGAGGACACGCTCGACCACCTGCGCTACGCGAAGATCATCTTCGCGACCGATGCCGATGTGGACGGGCTGCACATCCGGATGCTGCTGGCGACCTTCTTCATGCGCTTCTACCGCCCGCTCATCACGGACGGGCGCGTCTTCATCCTCGAGACGCCGCTCTTCCGCGTGCGCAACAAGAAGGAGCAGTACTACTGCTTCAGCGACGCCGAGCGCGAGCGGGCGATCGCGAAGTGCGGGCGCGGCTGCGAGATCACGCGCTTCAAGGGCCTCGGCGAGCTGAACGCGAAGGAGTTCAAGGACTTCATCGGCCCGGACATGCGCCTGACGCCCGTCACCTGCGCGGACGACACCGACGTGGAGAAGACGATCAAGTTCTACATGGGCAACAACACGCCCGAGCGCAAGGACTACATCATGGACTCGCTCGTCTGCGACTCCTCGGACTTCTAGCCGCCGCCGGGTCTTGCGGGCGAAGGAAGATTTATGATAAACTACCGCTAACGTCTTGAACGTTCAGGCAGAGCAACCATCCAAACACACGGAGGAAACAATGGGCATCTTCAAAGCATACGACATCCGCGGCGTCTACGGCAAGGATCTCGCCGAGGCCGATTTCTACAAGATCGCGCGCGCCTACGCGCAGTTCGCGGGCGTGCAGGGCGGCCGGGTCGTCGTCGCGCGCGACTGCCGCAAGTCGTCGGACTCGCTCTTCGCGTCGTTCACCAGGGGGCTCGTCGACGAGGGCGTCGAGGTGCTCGACATCGGGCTCGCGTCGACGCCGATGAGCTACTTCGCCAACGGCACCCTGAAGGCCGACGGCTCGGTGATGATCACCGCCTCGCACAACACGAAGGAATGGAACGGCTGCAAGCTCTGCAAGGCGAACGCGGTGCCGATCTCCGGCGCGACGGGCATCAAGGACATCGAAAAGCTCGTCGCGGGCATGACCGGCAGCGAGCCGCCGAACGGACAGGGCAGGGTGACGAAGGTCGACATCGCGAAGGCGTACGGCGCGCACGTGCGCACGTTCGCGCATCTCGCCCGGCCCGTGCACGTCGCGAT
The DNA here is from genome assembly GCA_017463935.1 of Kiritimatiellia bacterium. Classification (GTDB taxonomy): domain Bacteria; phylum Verrucomicrobiota; class Kiritimatiellia; order RFP12; family UBA1067; genus UBA1067. The sequence goes on along the minus strand of JAFUEM010000292.1, from coordinate 819 downwards.
GGACTTCGGCAACGGCATGGGCATCGCGGAGTCGGTCGCGTTCACGGAGCAGACGCTCCTGACGCACGACGACCTCTACGGCGTCTACGACGGCGAATTCCCGAACCACGCGGCGAACCCGCTGGAGCGCGAGACGCTCGTCGACCTCCAGAACCTCATCAAGGCGAATCCCGGCAAGTACGCGTTCGGCGTGGCGTACGACGGCGACGCGGACCGCGCGGGCTTCGTGGACGAGAAGGGCGAGGTCATCCCGATGGACTTCATCACGGCGCTCATCGCGCAGGACCTCCTGAAGACGAACCCCGGCGCGGCGTGCTTCTACGACCTGCGCTCCACCAAGATGGCCGAGGAGACGATCGCGGCGGCGGGCGGCAAGCCCATGATGTCGCGCGTCGGCCACTCCTTCATCAAGGAGCAGATGCGCCAGAACGACGCGATCTTCGCGGGGGAGCTGTCGGGCCACTACTACTTCAAGGCGAACTTCACGGCGGAGTCGTCGTCGATGGCGACGTACGCGCTCGCGAACATCGTCTCGGCGTCCGGGAAGCCCCTCTCGGAGCTGATCGCGCCGCTCAGGAAATATGCACAGTCGGGCGAGATCAACACCCGCACCACCACCCCGCCGGCGGAGATCCTCGCGAAGATCAAGGCCGATTACGCATCGAAGGCCCGCGTGTTCGAGCTCGACGGCGTGTCGGTCGATGCATGGGAGACCGAGGGCTACTGGGCGAACGTGCGCATGTCCAACACCGAACCGCTGGTGCGTCTCAACCTTGAGGGCAAGACGCCCGCCATCATGGAGGCGAAGCGTGACGAGTT
>JAFUEM010000291.1 GCA_017463935.1 Kiritimatiellia bacterium | reverse complement strand
GCGCAAGGCCGGTGCGCGGCGGCGCAAGCTGGCGCTGAACGACATCGTCATCATGCGCGAGCTGACGGGCCATGCGGCGGTGCTGGACCTGGAGGTGGACGGCCGCCCCGCGACGCGCTACATGGCCGACGGGCTCGTGCTCGCGACGCCCACCGGCTCGACGGCGTATTCGCTCGCGGCGGGCGGGCCGGTGCTGATGCCGGACTCGCGCAGTCTGGCGGTGACGCCGATGAATCCCCATGCGCTGGGTGTCCGGCCCATCGTCGTCAGCGACGCGGTGCGGCTCACGGTCACGTCGCGGCGGCGGGTGAACGGCCGCCGCGCGGAAACGCTCGGCGTCTATGCCGACGGCGCGGACGTCTTCCGGCTCGACGGCGACGAGACGGTCGTCGTCGCCAAGGCGCGCGTCGGCGCGAAACTGATCGAACTCGAAGGCTACGATCCCTACGAGGTGCTCGGCCGCAAGCTCGGCTGGAGCGGCACGGCCGTGCGCGCCGCGAACGGACGCGGCGATTTTTGATATACTATCATTTTTATGAAGTGTGAATTGTGCCAGAGCAGACCGGCTCAGACCGCGCTCGTCACCCGGCGGGACGGCGAGGAGGTGGAGCTGTACGTCTGCAGGGAGTGCGCCCGCGCGGAGAAATCGCGCCGCCAGAAGAAGAGCCAGCGCACGCGCAAGGTGACGGGCCTGCCGCCGGGCGTGTCGATGTCGGTGACGCAGATCGGCGGCGGCGACGGCGAGACGCCCCCGCCCATCGTCAGCGCGATTCTCAACGCCTTTCAGGACATGGTCTCGGACATCGAGAAGGCCAAGGGCGAGACGGACGCGAAGAAGGAGCCGGTCTACCATGATTTTCCGTGCGGCCGCAGCGATGCGCGCTACCGTATCGGCGAGCGGCTGCACCTCGAGGGGCTGCACCTGATCGGCGAGCTTGACGCGGTCAAGCGCGCGGTCGAGGCGCTGAAGATGCAGCTCGTCGGGCTGGAGGCCGACGGCGTGCACGACGCGGGGCACGCCTACCGGATCCGCTACACGGGCTCCACGGAGCGCGCCCGGCGCGTCGTCGAGGACATCCTTGCGCAGGAGCGCAACGCGCGCGTGCGCCTCTTCGAGGAGATGACGCGCCATTTCGGCGACGCGCTCTGCCGCGCGCTCGCCATTCTGAAGAACTGCCGGATGCTGTCGGGCGGGGAGCTGTACGATCTCCTCTCGCCGATGCGGCTGGCGGCGATGGAAAAGATGCTGGACGGCATCACCCTGAAGGAGGTCAACGGGCTTCTCGCGGAGCTCGCCGGCGAACTGGACGCGGCGGGCGCGGCGGATGCGGACGCGGACGACGCGGAGGAGAAGACGGCCGAGGCGCTCGACGCGGAGGACGCCGAGCGCGCGGACGCGATGAACAAGCGGTTCGAGGACGTGGTGCTGAACGAACGGGCGGAGGGGAAGTTCCTGTGAGCGCGAAGTATTCGAAGAACGCGGTGGACGCGCTCAATGCGTCCGCGAGCTGCGCGCGGCAGCTGGGCCACGACCATATCGGCTCCGAGCACATCTTTCTGGCGCTCCTGGCGATTCCGACGTGCCAGGCGTGCCGGCGGCTGGAGAAGCTGGGCCTGTCGGTCGACGATCTGGCGGAATCGCTGCGGACGATGATCTCGGGCAACGCGCCCGGCGTCCTGCAGCGCGGCGACCTGCCGATCACATCGCGCACGCGCAAGGTGATGCAGCTCGCGGAGCTGGAGGCCGGAAAGGACAACGTCGTCGGCACCGTCCATCTCGTGACGGCGATGCTGAAGGAAGGCGAGAACATCGCCGCGCAGCTCCTCTTCAACGCGGGCGTCACCGCCGAGCGGTTCATCGCGGCGGGCACGCAGGGCGGCGGCGACGGTGCGGACGGCGAGGCGGCCGACGGCGCGGATGCGGCAGAAGGCGAGCCGGGCGAAGCGGACGATGACGAGGCGGAGGGCGAAGGCGCGGCGGCCGCGAAGGGCGCGAACGGCAAGAGCCAGAAGACGCCGAACATCAACACGTTCGGGCGCGACCTGACGGACCTCGCGCGCCAGGGTCAGCTCGATCCCGTGATCGGCCGCGCAAAGGAGCTCCGGCGCGTACTCCAGATCCTGTCGCGGCGCACGAAGAACAACGCCGTGCTGATCGGCGAGGCGGGCGTCGGCAAGACGGCCGTCGCCGAGGGGCTCGCGCAGGCGATCCACCGCGGCGAGGTGCCGGAGAAGATGCAGAAGAAGCGCGTCGTCGCGCTCGACATGGCGCGCGTCGTCGCGGGCACGCAGTACCGCGGCCAGTTCGAGGAGCGGCTGAAGCGCATCATCGACGAGACGAAGCGCGCGGGCAACATCATCCTCTTTCTGGACGAGATCCACACGCTCGTCGGCGCGGGCGGCGCGGAAGGCGCGATGGACGCGGCCAACATCCTCAAGCCCGCGCTCGCGCGCGGCGAGCTCCAGTGCGTCGGCGCGACGACGCTCAAGGAGTACCACAAGTCGATTGAGAAGGACGCCGCGCTCGAGCGCCGTTTCCAGTCGGTGCAGGTGGACGAGCCGAGCGTCGCGGACACGGTC
>JAFUEM010000290.1 GCA_017463935.1 Kiritimatiellia bacterium | reverse complement strand
TCTCCAACCTGCCGTACCAGGCGGGGACGCGCATCCTCCTCGATCTCGTGCAGCGGCGCGCGTTCAAGCGCCTGACGGGGCTCGTGCAGACGGAGGTCGCCGAGCGCCTCGCGGCGAAGGAGGGCTCGAAGGTGCGCGGGCTCGCGGGCGTCTGGGCGCAGCTCGACTACGACGTCGCGATCGTGCGCAGGGTGGCGGCGAGCTGCTTCTGGCCGCGCCCCGCCGTCGGCTCGTCGGTCGTGACGCTCGCGCGGCACAAGCGCAACGCCGCGCTGGGCCCGGCGGCGCGCGATCTTTTCCACCGCCTGACCAAGCAGGCGTTCGAACACCGGCGGAAACAGCTTGGCACAATCTTCAAAGATATGATACAATCTACGGCACGGGCCGAAGAGCTCGCGAACGAAGACTGGATACAACTTGTGAAAGGACTGCTCAATGAAGACGCCTGAAGAGTTTCTGAACGACAACGGCTTCGTCCTCGCCGAGGACATCGACCGCCAGAGCCTGATCGCGGCGTTCATCGACGAGATGGAGAAGGGTCTGAAGGGCGCGCCGTCGTCGCTGATGATGGTTCCGACCTACGTCGGCATCGACGGCAAGGTGCCGCCGGGCGCGACGGCGGCGGTGCTGGACGCGGGCGGCACGAACTTCCGCGGCGGCATCGTCTCGATTCCGCCGGCGGTCGCCGAGAAGCAGAACCGCCCGATGCCCGGCACGAAGGGCGAGGTGGACGAGGAGACGTTCTACGCGGCGTTCGCGGACGAGGTCCGGCGCCTGAAGCCGCTCGCGTCGACGAAGAAGATCGGCTGGTGCTTCTCGTATCCGGCGGAGGCGACGCGCACGCTCGATGCGAAGCTCGTGCGCTGGACGAAGAATATCCAGGCGCCGGCGATCGTCGGCCAGTACGTCGGCGCGGAGCTCGTCAAGCGCCTTGGCGGCGGCGAGATCGCGATCGTGAACGACACGGTGGCGACGCTCCTCGCGGCGAAGGCGACGGAGGGCGACCGGACGTACTCGTCCTACATCGGCTTCATCCTCGGCACCGGCACCAACTGCGCGTACGTCGAGCAGAACGCGAACATCGTGAAGGTCGCCGGGCTCGATCCCGACGGTTCGATGATCGTCAACGCGGAGTCGGGCGGCTTCGACAAGATCGCCGTGAGCGCGTTCGACCGGGCGCTCGACGCGAAGAGCGGCAATCCGGGCCACCAGATCTTCGAGAAGCTGATCTCCGGCGCGTACCTCGGCGGCATCGGTCTCGAGATCTACAAGGCGGCCGCGAAGGAGGGGCTCTTCTCGAAGAAGGCGGCGGCCGCGATCGGCGGGCTCGGCGCGCTCGAGACGATGGATCTTGACAATTTCTGCGCCGCGTTCAAAAAGGAAGGGCGCGACAACGTGCTCGACGCGATCTTCGCCGATGCGGACGACGCGCGCATGGCGCGGCGGCTCGGCGTGCCCGTCTTCGAGCGCGCGGCGGTGCTGACGGCGATCCATCTCGCGGCGTTCGTCCTCAAGTCGGGCGCGGGCAACGACCCGTCCGAGCCGGTGGCGATCAACGCGGACGGTTCAACCTACTACAAGACGCGGGCGATTCCGTTCGCGGAGACGGTCGCGCGCGAGCTCGACGACATGCTCGTCCAGCGCCGCAACGTCCACTATGCGATCACGCCGCAGGTCGAGGACTCGCCGATGGTCGGCGCGGCGATCGCGGCCATGCTGTAAGACAGGGGAGACGGAGAGACGATGATGAAGCTGTACGGATGGACGGCGGCCC
>JAFUEM010000074.1 GCA_017463935.1 Kiritimatiellia bacterium | reverse complement strand
GATGTCGCCGAAGCCGCGGAAGCCGCCGCCGCCGCCCATTCCGCCGCCGAAGAAGCTCGAAAGGATGTCGTTCAGGTCGACGTCCTGGAAGTGCGAGAAGTCGCGCCCGAAATCGAAGCCGCCGGGGCCGAAGTTCACGCCCTGGTGGCCGAACTGGTCGTAGCGCTGGCGCTTCTCGGGATTGGAGAGGACCTCGTATGCCTCGGACACCTCGGTGAACTTCTCCTTCGCCTCGGGATTGTCGGGGTTGCGGTCGGGATGGTACTTCATCGCGAGCTTGCGGTAGGCGGACTTGATCTCGTCCGCCGTCGCCGTCTTCGCGACGCCCAGCACCTCGTAGTAATCGCGCTTGTCCGCCATCGCCTACGCCTTCTTTCCCGCGCTCACCACCACGTCCGCGGCGCGCAGCACCTTGCCGCGCAGCATCCAGCCGCGCTTCGACTCGAAGAGGACCTTGCCTTCCTCGACCTCGTCGCTCGGCATCGTCGAGATCGCGTTCATCCGCTCGGTGTCGAGCGCCTGGCCGATCGAATCGAACGGCTCGGCGTCGTGATCCTTGAGCGCCTTGAGGAGGTTGTCGCAGACGAGCGCGACGCCCTTGACGAACGCGTTCTCCCTGTCCTCCGCCTTCGCGAGCGCAAGCGACAGGTTGTCCACCGTCGGCAGGATGTCCTTCAGGATGTCCGCCTCGGCGTAGCGGTACGTGTCCTCGCGGTCGCGCGCCGTGCGCTTCTTGAAGTTGTCGAAGTCCGCCAGCAGCCGCGCGTAGCGGTCCTTCCAGTCCGGCTCGGCCGCTTTCGGGGCCTCGGCCGGCTTTTCAGCCTTCGCCTCTTCCGCCGGCGCGTCGGCCTTTTTCTCTTCTGCCGGCTCGGCCGCCGTGTCGGGATTCTGCTCCGCTTCCGGCGCCGCTTCGGTCTTCTTATCCTCTTCTTCCGCCATCTTGTCCTCTCGTCCCTCTTTCATTGAGCACTCAATGCGCCCACCTTTTAACTCTCAACTCTCAATTCTCAACTCCCAACTCTCAACACACAATCTGTCCGGCCTTCGCGAGCATCTTCGCCTCGACCGACTGGATTTCCGCAAAGCCCTGCGACGAGTGCGGGTTAAGGCCGTCCGACGCTTCCATCGAGCTGTCGGCCTCGTTGTAGATCGTCGCCTTGAGACCCTTGAGCGACTCGAAGAAGATGTTGCCCTTGTAGAGGCCGAGCGTCACCGTGGCCGTCGCCTTGTCGGCCCACACCTGGATCGCCGCGCGCGCCGCCTGCGTCGCCGGATCGAACCAGCGGCCGTCGTAGATCTGGTCGGCGACGAGCTTGGAGAGCTGCTGGAAGAGGAGCGTCGAACGGCGGTCCATCACGCCCTCGTAGATGTACTTGAGGCCGACCGCCAGCACTTCCATGCCGGGCGCCTCGTAGACGCCGCGCGACTTCGTGCCGATGATGCGGTTCTCGAGCGCGTGCTTCATGCCGATGCCGTTGCGCCCGCCGATCTGGTTGAGGAGCAGCATCACCTTGTAGGGCGTCAGCTTCTTTCCGTTGACCGCCGTGCAGCGGCCCTTCTCGAACGTGAGCGTCACCTTCTCCACCTTGTCGGGCGCGTCCTCGGGCCACACGCCCATCGTGGGCTTGACGATGCGCATCGACGTCTCCATCGACTCCAGGTCCTCCGCCTCGTGCGACAGGCCCGCGAGGTTCGCGTCGGTCGAATACTTCTTCTTCGTGCCGACGAACGCGGTGATGCCGCGCTGGGCGAGGAATTCCACCATCTGCGTCCGGCCCGGGAACTTCTTCAGGAGCTCCGCGTCGCGCCACGGCGCGTAGACGCCGAAGGACGGATCCATCACGTTCGTGTAGCGCTCGAAGCGCATCTGGTCGTTGCCGCGCCCGGTCGCGCCGTGGACGAGCGCCACGCAGCCGGCCTTCTTCATCGCGGGCAGGAGCTTCTGCACCGTCACCGCGCGCGCGATGCCCGTCGAGTTCCAGTAGCCGCCGTCGTACATCGCCTGGCACTTGACCGTCTCGAAGCAGATGTCCGCCATCTCCTTCGTCACGTCCACGATCGTCGTCTTCACGCCCGTCGGCGCCATCTTCCTCTTGATGTCGTTGATGTCCTTCTCATCGGGCTGGCCGACGTTGGCGCTGAACGCCTTGACCTTCACGCCCGCGTCCTTCAGCACGCAGCAGATCGTCTTCGAGTCGAGCCCGCCCGACACGCACACGCCAACCGTCTTGCCCTTCAGATCTTCCAGTTTCATTTCTGTTTGCCTTTCCTTGTTGATGAAATTGAGTGTTGAATGAAATTGACTGAATAGTATATCACAAATCGCCCGCCGCCGCACGGTCACAGCCCCGCGAAGTCGAGCGTGGCGAAATAGTCGTCGAGCGTCTCGGCGCGGCGGATTTCGCGCACCGAACCGTCCGCCTCCAGCAGCAGCTCCGCCGAGCGCAGCTTGCCGTTGTACTGGAAGCCCATCGCATGGCCGTGCGCGCCCGCGTCGCAGATGACGACGTAGTCGCCGCGCGCGAGGACGGGCAGCACGCGGCCGATCGCGAACTTGTCGTTGTTTTCGCAGAGCGACCCCGTCACGTCGTAGACGCTCGTCTCCGTCGACCGCTCCTTGCCCGGCACGACGATCTCGTGGTACGCGCCGTAGAGCGCCGGGCGCATCAGGTTGGACATGCTCGCGTCCAGCCCCGCGTAGAGGCGGTACGTGTTCTTGATGTGGCGCACGCGCGCGACGAGATAGCCGTAGGGTCCCGTGATGCAGCGGCCGCATTCCATGAAGAGCTTGATGGGCTGGAGGCCCTTCGCGACGACGAGCTCCCGGTACGCGTCGCGGATGCCCTTGCCGACGCGCTCGAGATCCATCGCCTGCTGATCGGGCCTGTAGGGAATGCCGATGCCGCCGCCGATGTTGACGAACTCGAAGTCGATGCCGAGCGCCTCGTGCAGCTCGCCCGCGAGCGTGAAGAGCATCTTCGCGGTGTCGATGATGTAGTCGGGATCGAGCTCGTTCGACGCGACCATCGTATGGAGCCCGAAACGCGTCACGCCGGCCGCCTTCATCTTCGCGTAGCCCTCGAACAGCTGCGCGCGCGTGAAGCCGTACTTCGCCTCCTCCGGCTTGCCGATGATCGCATTCCCGCCCTTGAGCGGGCCGGGGTTGTAGCGGCAGCAGAAAAGGCGCTCGCCCAGTTCCTTGGGCAGAGGTGCGGGAGCGTTCTGCGCAGAAGAAAGTCCGGCGGCGCGGAGTGTTTCGGAGTCATCGGCGGAGGGACGCGAAGCCGCCGCCGCGCCGTTCACCGCCTCCAGAAAATACTCCCAGTGCGTGATGTCGTCGAAATTGATGATCGCGCCGAGCTCCCACGCCTTGCGGAACTCCTCGGCGGGCGTGTCGTTCGACGTGAACATGATCGCTTCGCCGACGTTGCCCACCTTCTCCGCCAGCACGAGCTCCGCCATCGACGAGCAGTCGCTGCCGAAGCCGAACTCCTGGAGAAGCTTCATGAGGTGCGGATTCGGCGTCGCCTTGACGGCGAAGTATTCGCGGAAGCCGTCGTTCCACGCGAACGCCTTCCTGAGCCGCTTGGCATTGTCGCGGATCGCCTTCGCGTCGTAGACGTGAAACGGCGTCGGCCATTTCTTCGCCGTCTCTTCGATCCAGGCCTTGTCGAACGGAATCTTGCGCATCTGCACCTCGTTGTTCTGTCGTGACCGGACGGTCAGCGGGTGGTGATCTTGATCTTCGTCGCGTGGCCGTTCAGCTCGACCGGCGCCGCGTCGACCGCGCCGAACGCGAGCTCGACGGCCAGCGTCTCGTTCCGGACGTAATCCGCGTGACGCTCCAGTGCCGCGCGCATCTCCGCGTCGGTCTCGACCGTCACGGCAATGCGCTGCGTCACCTCGAAATCGGCCTCCTTGCGCATCGCCTGCACGTGGCTGACGAATTCGCGCGCGAGGCCCTCGGCGACGAGCGCCGGCGTAAGCGCCGTCTCCAGCCCCACGACGATCGCGCCCGCCGACGCGACGACCATGCCCGCGCGCGGCGTGCGCGTGACGATGACATCTTCGGCGACAATCTCGACACCTTCAATCGGAACAGACGGGGACTCTGGCGTCCCCGAACCCCGCCCGAAGAGCCCGGCGAGGCCGGGCGCGTTTCCGGCTATTGCCGCGGCGACCGCCTTCATCTTCGGGCCGCACTTCTTGCCGAGCGTCTTGAAGTTCGCCTTGCACGTGACGTCGCAGAGCTCCGTCTCGTCGGCGACGTAGCGCACGCTCTTGACGTTCAGCTCGTCCTCGATCAGCGCCTCCAGCCCCTTCACGTCGCCGCCCGCCAGCATCAGCGCGCTGAGCGGCTGGCGCACCTTGAGGTCGCTGTCGGCGCGCAGGCGGCGGCCGAGCTCGACGACCGCCTGGACGTCGGCCATGCGCTTCTCCAGCGCGACGTCGCGCGCCGCGGCGTTGGCGGTCGGGAAGTCGCACAGGTGCACGCTTTCGGGATCGCCCGCGCCCTTCAGGTTGCGGTAGATCTCCTCCGCAATGAACGGCGTGAACGGCGCGGCCACCTTCGCGAGCTGCACGAGCACGTAGCGCAGCGTCCGGTAGGCGGCGAGCTTGTCGCCGTCGTTCGTCGACTTCCAGAAGCGGCGGCGCGACCGGCGGATGTACCAGTTCGTCAGGTCCTCGATGAACTTGACGAAGGGACGCACCGATTTCTGGAGGTCGTAGTTGTCCATCGCCGCCGTCACGTCGCCGATCAGCGTCTCCATCGACGAGACGATCCAGCGGTCGAGCACGTTGTCCGATTCGGGATAGACGACTTCCGGGTCCGCGAAACCGTCCACGTTCGCATACGTGACGAAGAACGAATAGGCGTTCCACCACGGGATGAGCAGATCGCGCATCAGCTGCTTGACGCCCGTCTCGCTGAACTTCAGGTTCTCCGCCTTGACGACGGGCGAGTAGATCATGTAGAGACGGATCGCGTCCGCGCCGTACGTGTCGAGCATCACGTTCGGATCGGGATAGTTCTTGAGCCGCTTCGACATCTTCTTGCCGTCCTCCGCGAGGACGAGGCCGTTCACGATCACGTTGCGGTACGGCGACCTGTCGAAGAGGCACGTGCCGAGGATCATGAGCGTATAGAACCAGCCGCGCGTCTGGTCGAGCCCTTCCGCGATGAAGTCGGCCGGGAAGAAGTCGGTGACAGTTGAGAGTTGGGAGTTGAGAGTTGAGAGTTGAGAGTTGGGCGGCGTGGAAGCCTCAACTTTCAACTTTTCACTTTCAACTTTCAACTCACCCATGTAGTGCTGCTGCGCGTAGGGCATCGAGCCCGACTCGAACCAGCAGTCCAGCACTTCGGGCGTGCGGTGGTACGTCTTGCCGTCCTTGCGGATGACGATCTTGTCGACGAAGTGCTTGTGGAGGTCGGTCACCTTCTCGCCCGAGAGCGCCTCCAGCTCCTTCACCGAGCCGACGCAGATCATGTCGTCCGGATCGTCGTCGTTGATCCACACGGGGATGCAGCTGCCCCAGAAGCGGTTGCGGCTGATGTTCCAGTCGCGCGCCTCCTTCAGCCAGTTGCCGAAGCGCTTCTCGCCGACGTAGTCGGGCGTCCAGTGGACGGTCGCGTTGTTCGCGGCGAGCCGCTCGTGCAGATCCTCCACGCGCACGTACCATGCGTCGATCGCGCGGTAGATGAGCGGCGTGTCGGTACGGTCGCAGAACGGATACGAGTGGACGATCGTCGCCTGGTGGACGAGCTTGCCTTCGGCCTTGAGCCGCTTGATGATGTCCTTGTCGCAGTCCTTGCAGAAGCGGCCCGCGTATTCGGGCACGGCGTCCGTGAACGCGCACGCATCGTCGAGCGGATCGGCGAACGCGGTGATGCCCGCCTCCTTGCAGACGCGGAAGTCGTCCTCGCCGTACGCCGGCGCGATGTGGACGAGGCCGACGCCGTCATCGGTCGTGACGTAGTCGTCGTTGAGGACGCGAAATGCGCCCTCGGCCCTCTTGTCGGCGAAGTACGGGAAAAGCGGCTCGTACTCGGAACCCTTCAGGGCGTCGCCCTTGAACTCGGCAACAACCTCATACGTCGGGCGGGGCGCGGGGGCGCCGGCGCCCCCGTTCTTTCCGGCCTTGAAAATCGTGCTCAGCCGCGCCTTCGCCAGGATGTAGACGGGGCGCGCGTCATCGGTGAGGTCGCGCACGGCCACGTAGTCGATGGACGCGCCCGCGCAGATCGCGAGGTTTTCGGGCAGCGTCCAGGGGGTGGTCGTCCAGATCAAAAGATAAACATCCGCACGTCCCTCGTCTCCTGTCTCATGCCCCTCTGGACGCGAGAGGAGAGACGCGAGACGCGGCGAAAGGCTCTCCACTTTCACGCGGCACGTCACGGTCGGATCCTGCACGTCCTTGTAGTTGCTGCCCGCCTCGAAGTTGCTCAGCGGCGTCGACAGCTTCCACGAATACGGCATGATGCGGTGCGACTTGTAGACGCGCCCCTGCTCCCACAGCTGCTTGAAGACCCACCAGATGGTCTCCATGAAGTCGGGGTTCATCGTCTTGTAGTCGTTGTCGAAATCGACCCAGCGGCCCATGCGCGTGACCGTCTTGCGCCATTCCGAGACGTACTTCAGCACCATCGAGCGGCACTGCTCGTTGAACTTGTCGACGCCCAGCGCCTTGATCTCCGGCGCGCCCGCGACGCCCAGCGCCTCCTGCGCGAGCGCCTCGATGGGCAGTCCGTGCGTATCCCAGCCGAAGCGGCGCTCGACGTACCTGCCGCGCATCGTCTGGTAGCGCGGCACGATGTCCTTGATGGTGCCGGCGAGCAGATGGCCGTAGTGCGGCAGGCCCGTGGCGAACGGGGGCCCGTCGTAGAATTTGTAGCGCTCCCTGCCTTCGTTCTTCTTCAGGCTCTTCGCGAACGTCCCGTCCGCCTGCCAAAACGCGAGGACGCCCTCTTCCATCTTCGGGAAGGCGACTTTATTCGATACCGGTTTGAACATCAATCCGCTCCATTATTTCTGAAAATTTGAGCAAATAGTATATCAAATATTTCGTTCCGCGGGTAGGGGTGGAGCGGCGCGGCGCTTCGGGCGGCGCGGCGGCGCTTCAGGCGAGGCGGGCGGCGATGGCGGAGGCGAGGCCGG
>JAFUEM010000289.1 GCA_017463935.1 Kiritimatiellia bacterium | reverse complement strand
CGCGAACGCGGACGCGGCCGAGCTCGTGCGCCGCTACGCATCGCCGAAGCTGAAGCGCCTCGCGCGCGCGCACCTGTCGCAGCAGTGCAACGCGCCGCACCTCGCCGAGCGCGAGATGCGCGCGGCGCTCGCGGAGATGGGGCGCGGCGACATCGAACTGGAGATCCTCGCGCAGGACGCGCCCGGCCGCGTCTTTTCGCTGACGGCGCAAGAATCGCATTGACTTCCGATGCGCAAAATTGATAAAATTTAACCGTTCGGTCGAAAAGGGCGGGTGTCCTCACGGCCGGGCAAAGTTACACAAGGAAAGAAAAATAAGATGGAAATCTATGTTGGTAACCTCGCGTACGCGACGACCGACGAGGGGCTCAAGGCGGCGTTCGCGGCCTTTGGCGAAGTTACCGCCGTGCGGGTCGTGACCGATCGAATGACCGGTCGCAGCAAGGGATTCGGCTTCGTGACGATGCCTGACGCCACCCAGGCGCAGGCGGCGATCGACGCCCTCAACGGACACGAGCTCGACGGGCGCACCGTGCGCGTGAACGAGTCGCAGCCCAAGCCTCCGCGCGAAGATCGCGGCGGGTACGGTGATCGCGGCGGACGCAGCGGCTTCGGTCGCGGCGGCTATGGCGATCGCGGCGGCCGCGGCGGCTATGGCGATCGTCCGCCGCGTCGCGAGACGCGCTGGTAATCGTTTCCGGCCAGACGGGCGCGGCGCGAAAGGCGGCCGCGCGCAAAAAAGGCGGGGCGTTCGCCCCGCCCGTCTTTTTGCGCGCGGCGTGGGCGGGATTTATGATATACTATCCGGCATGAGGCTGCGGTCGAGAAAGGGTCAGACGATGGTCGAGTACGTGCTCGCCGTCTGCGCGCTCTTGGTCGTGGTCGCGGCGATGGGCTGGGTGGTGTCGGCGGCGCGGCGCAACGTGGCGCGCACGGAGACGCTGGTCGGCTCCGACTATCCGTAGCCCTGACGAAAGGAACGAAGCCATGATGAAAAAGATGAGAAAGGCGCAGACGATGGTGGAGTACATCATCATCGTCAGCCTCATCGCGATCTCCCTGATCGCGGTGTTCACGTACCTCAGCCGCGCCATCGGCCGCAAGGCGGCGGGCGCCGCCGAAAAGCTCTCGACGCAGGAAGGCGAGTCGGCCAAGGCGGCGGTCGAGGACATCAGCGAAGATTCGATCAAGGACCTCGGCGAAGACTGACCGTGCCGCGCGCACGCACACGGTTGCGCGGGGGGCAGGCGATGGTCGAGACGATCCTCGCCCTCGTCTTCCTCACCGTCGTTTTCTTCACGGCGTTCTCGCTCTCGCAGATGCTCCAGGCGCGCACGGTCCTCGACCATGCCGCCGCGCGGGCGGCGCGCGCGCGCGCCGTCGGCTTCAACGAGTTCATGTGCCTGAAGTCCGCGCGCGCGGCGATGATTCCCGTCGCGGGTGCGCGGCTGTGGCCGGCGGCGGACGCGGTCGATGAGGCGGCGCGCGTCCCCATCTACCTCGCGTCGGAGCATCCCGGGCGCGCGGCGGGCATCCTCGATTACGCGCACTGGCACACGACCGAGTTCGGGATGTCCGACGGCGCGACGGTCGAGACGCGGCTGAAGATGGCGACCGACGACTGGACGATGGACGGCGCGGCCGCGGTCGAATCGCACTATCCGCTCTACATGGTGAACGGAGGGCTCTGATGCGGCGCGGGCAGGTGGCGGTCTATCTCGTGATGCTGCTCGTGGCGCTCTGCGTGCTCGCGCTCCTGAACGTCGATACGTTCGTGGCCGTGCGCGCGAAGAACCAGGTCCAGAACGGCGGCGACGCGGCGGCGCTCGCGGCGGCGCACCGGCAGGGTTCGCTCGTCAACGAGATCGGGCGGCTCAACGTCGACCATCTCCTCGCCGCGCTCGCGGGCGACAGCAACCGCTGCGAGCAGATCGTCCTTGAGCAGCGGCGGCTGTGCCTGCTGGGGCCCGTCGACGCGCTGCGGCTGGCGAACGAGGCCGCCAAGCGCAACGGTCTGCCCGTGCACCGGGACTTCGCGGAGATCCTGCACGCGCACGTGCGCGACATCCGCACGATCTACGCGGGCGGCGGCGAGGGCGATCCCTATCCCGAATCGTACCCCGGCGCGTGGACGGACTACGCGACCGCGATCCTGAACGTCGCGAACGAGGGGCTTGCGACGGGGCCCGACAACATGGAGTTCTACCATGCGGCGGGCGCGCACCTGCTGCTGACGCGCGCGTTCTACATGGCGATCGCGGGCCGGGACTGGTGCTGGTTCCATTTCAACGCCGAGGCGCTGCTGAACGGCTACGCGGGCTACCGCAGCTGGAGCCCGCTGCCCGCCGTGGACCGGAACTCGATGGAGAACAGCGAAATCTTCTCGCTCCACCTCACGGCGCGGCAGACGGCGCTGACGGACGTCTTTTCGCGCGCGGAGATCAAGGCGCTCGTCGACCGCTTCTCCGGCCAGACGTTCGACCGCCTCGTGCGCACCGACGACGTGACCGGGCGCGAGGACCTGGGGCTCCTCGCCGACGGCGGCCAGACGTGGTTCTTCTTCGACGCGGCGATGTGGCGGCAGTGGTTCGACGGGCGGCGGCTCGCGGACGACGACAGCGGCGCCGAATTTCCGATCCTCGGCGAGATCCGGGAGGAGTACAACGTGCGCGGGTGTGCGGCGGTCTGCCGCTGCTACCGCACGGCGGAGGCGACGGCGGCGAACCGCACGGCGACGCTGACCT
>JAFUEM010000288.1 GCA_017463935.1 Kiritimatiellia bacterium | reverse complement strand
CGGCCGGACGTTCGCCGAGGGCGAGGACGCATGGGTGCCGGCCGGCGCGACGATCGGCGGCGACGGCGACGTGCTCGTCACGACCGTCTGAGGCGGCCTCGGCCAAACCGCCCTTGAGAGTTTCCACCACAGGCGCGCGAGAATGTGATATACTATACCCCAATCTTTCAATCATCGCCTGCAGGGGGGATACCCGCGGGCAACTTAAGGAGAAAAAACAACATGGCCAAAACGCCGAAGTTCAAGAACGCCAAGGTCCAAGCCTGGGTTGATCAGTGGAACAAGGTCTGCACACCCGAGAAGATCGTCGTGGTGACGGGCACGAAGGAAGAGCACACCGCCATCTGCGAAATGATGGTCAAGAAGGGGCAGTTCATCAAGCTCGACCAGAAGAAGCGCCCCGGCTGCTACCTCGCCCGCTCGCACGAGAGCGACGTCGCGCGCGTTGAAGGCCGCACCTTCATCTGCTCGAAGAACGAGATCGACGCCGGCCCGACCAACCACTGGCGGGATCCCGTCGCGATGAAGAAGGAGATGCTCAGGAAGTACAAGGGCTGCATGGCCGGCCGCACGATGTACGTCATCCCGTTCGCGATGGGCCCGATCGGCAACCCGATCACCCAGTACGGCATCGAGGTGACCGACTCGCCCTACGTCGTCGTCAACATGAACATCATGACGCGCACGGGCGACGCGGTGATGAAGCACCTCGACAAGGGCGGCGATTTCGTGCCGTGCATCCACTCCGTCGGCGCGCCGCTCAAGAAGGGCCAGAAGGACGTCGCGTGGCCGTGCGCGAAGAAGATCGACGACAAGTACATCACGCAGTTCCCCGAGGACGGCGAGATCTGGTCGTTCGGCTCGGGCTACGGCGGGAATGCGCTCCTCGGCAAGAAGTGCTTCGCGCTGCGCATCGCCTCGAAGCTCGCGAAGGACCAGGGCTGGATGGCCGAGCACATGCTCATCCTCACGCTCACGAGCCCCGAGAAGAAGCAGTACCACGTCACGGCGGCGTTCCCGTCCGCCTGCGGCAAGACGAACCTCGCGATGATGCTCCCGAAGCTCCCCGGCTGGAAGCTTGAGACGATCGGCGACGACATCGCGTGGCTCAAGCCCGGCGCCGACGGCCGCCTGTACGCCATCAACCCCGAGAACGGCTTCTTCGGCGTCGCGCCCGGCACCTCGCAGTTCTCGAACCCGAACGCGCTCCTCTCCTGCAGGAAGAACACCATCTTCACGAACGTCGTGCTGACGCCCGACGGCGACATCTGGTGGGAGGACATGGGCATCGATGCGCCGGAGGAAGGCGTTGACTGGAAGGGCAATCCCTGCTACCGCTGCGTCGACGACAAGCGCCGCATGGGCCCGAAGCCGGGCATGACCAAGAAGGAGGTCAAGGAGCTCGGCTACGTCGCCGCGCACAAGAACAGCCGCTTCACGGCGCCGGCCGTCAACTGCCCGGTGCTCGACAAGGCCGGCTTCAACGGCAAGTTCAACGGCAAGCCCACGGGCGTGCCGATCGACGCGATCCTCTTCGGCGGCCGCCGTCCGTCGACGATCCCGCTCGTGAACGAGGCGAAGAGCTGGACGCACGGCGTGTTCATGGGCTCGGCCGCGGGCTCGGAAGTCACCGCCGCCGTCATCTCCGACCAGATCGGACAGGTCCGCCGCGACCCGATGGCGATGCTGCCGTTCTTCGGCTACAACGTCTGCGACTACTTCCAGCACTGGCTGGAGATGGAGCGCACGTCGGTCAATCCGACCAAGCTGCCGAAGATCTACTTCGTCAACTGGTTCCGCAAGACCGCCGCCGGCGAGTTCATGTGGCCGGGCTTCGGCGACAACAGCCGCGTCCTGAAGTGGATCTGCGACCGCATCGACGGCAAGGTCGAGGCGAACGCGACGGCGATCGGCAACCTGCCGTACGCGAAGGACATCTCGCTCGAGAACAACGACAGCGAGGATCCCAACTTCCGCGTCAACGAGAAGTTCCTCAAGGATCTCGTGACCGTCGACGTCGAGGGCTGGAAGAAGGAGATCGCCACCATCGGCGCGTCCTACGACGAGTACGACAAGAAGGCGTCGAAGGACACCACGGTCGTGAACCCGGCGGCCCGCCGCGTTCCGGCTGCGCTGCGCGGTATCCTCGCGCAGGTGACGGCTGAACTCGGCAAGTGAACGTCGTCAGTCTAGTCGGTCGCCCGAACACGGGCAAGAGCGCGCTTTTTAACCGCCTGGTCAAAAAGCGCGTTGCCATTGTCTTCGACCAGCCCGGCGTCACGCGCGACCGGGTGACGCGGGAGACCGATCTGGGCGACCGGAAGGTGATGCTCGTCGACACGGGCGGCATCGCCTTCGACCGGCGCG
>JAFUEM010000287.1 GCA_017463935.1 Kiritimatiellia bacterium | reverse complement strand
GCGCAGGATGTCGTTGTCGAAATACGAGCCCGCCAGCAGCGCGCACGCGGACACGTCCGCCGCGCAGTCCCACCCCTTCACCGGCCGGCGCGTCATCCCGAGGAGCTTCAGCTTGAGCGCGTGGTAGAGTTCGCGCGAACCGTGACGGTCCAGATGGTCCTCTTGAAGATTGAGGACCGCCGCCGCCGCGAACGTGTCCGGCGGCAGGTTCGTCGTCTCCAGCTGGAAGCTCGACACCTCGACGACGGCCCAGTCGCACGCGCCCACCTCGCTGACGGGCAGCCCGTAGTTGCCGCACGGCACCGCGCGCCGCCCCGCGCGCGTCAGCGCGTCCGCGACGAGCTTGACGACGCTCGACTTGCCCTTCGAGCCCGTCACGGCGAGCAGCTTCACGCCGCGCGCCTTCAGGCTGCGCACGCCGAATTCCAGTTCGCTCATCACGCGGACGCCGGGGCTGACGACGACGAGATCCGCGCGTTCGACGACGTGCACGTCGTCGCCGCGCGCCGCCAGCGCCGCGTTCGCCGCCTGGCCGCTGCGGCCGAAGCCGATGACCCAAGCCGCCTTGCCGTTCTCTGTTGCCATGTGCGGGAAATTATATCTTTTTTCGTTTCGCGTTTCAAGGGCGATCGCCCTTCACGCGCACGCGCCCCGCGGGGCCTGTCCCCACGTCTTCCACCGCGGCAAATGCGACGACCCGCCCTTACTCGCGGCGGGACAAGTCCGGGAAAACCGCCAGCCGCAGCATCGTCGAGCCATAGGGGACGAGCGACAGCGTCTCGACTTCGTCCGACACCGCGCGCGGCGCTTCCGGATTGCGCGGCGTCATCTTGCCGCGTTCCAGTTCCCACGCAATCCGCCGGGCCTTCACGTTGACGGACACCGGCGGCACGGACGCGGCAAAGCCGTCGTTCTCTGCCGACGGCGAAACGACGACCTCGGCCGTGCGTTCCGCAAGGGCGAAATTGAACGGCCCGGCCGGGCGGATGTTCCAGCACTTGAACGCGGGATTCCGGCTCTTCTTGCCGCGCATGTTCGCATGCTCGGCGGTGTCTTCCGTGCGGTCTTCGGCAATCGGATAGGCGAAGAGCAGCGGCCCGCGACGCACGACCGTCCCCTGGCTGCCGCTCGGGCCGTCGATCGGACCGACCCACTTGCTGACGGCGTCCTTGATGACGTAGCGGCAACGCGGCACTTCCTCGAAGACCGTCTCCATCGGGAAATCGAGTTCCAGTGCGTCGCCGTCCCGGAACGTCCGCCGGATGGTGGCGAACGTTCCCGGCGCGCCCGCCGCCACGTGCGTCCCGTTGACCATGACGGACGCGCCCGCCGTGCACCAGCCGGGCACGCGATAGGTGAACGCGCTCTCCCGCGGCGCGTCCATCGAAAAGCGGAAGACGATCTTCCCGTCGAACGGATAGCACGTCTCCTCGCGAATCCGGCACCAGCCGAAGTCGACCTCGCACGGCCCGTAGAGCGCGGCGACGGGCGCCCCATCCGCGTCCTTCAGCCACAGGCGCGAGACGTAGTTGGGCAGGAACCGGTGCATGTTGCCGGCGCAGCATTCCGTCTCGTGCGTCGGGCGGTATTGGCACCAGGTCGTCCCGTAGAAGTACGGGTTGTGGTTGGAGTCCGACGTCGCGATAAACTGGTTCAGGTTCGAGAAGTACTGCAGCGACTTGAAGTCCTTGCCGATCGAGCCCAGCCCCGCGTTGAAGACGCACGCCTCGATCCGGTCGGCGTCGGCGGCATGGCCGGTCGTTTCGAGGAAATACCCGAGCGTCCACGTCCAGTCCGACACGACGCACGTTTCGTGCCCCCAATGGACGCAGTTGCCGCGCGTCTGCTCCGTGGAACTCGGGCAGCCGTCGGGCAGCAGGTGGTCGCGCACGAGCTTTCGCTCGGCGTTGAGCGCCTGCTCCAGATAGTCCCGCTTGCCGGTCTGCGCGTAGAGCAGAAGCGGAATCTTCAGCTCTTCGGAATAGCTGACGCCGTGCATGTAGACCGGCTCGTCGTCCGCGCAGTTCTGCGGCGTCAGGTCGCCCGACCAGTCGTCTTTCGACGTCTTGGCGTTCCAGGCCTTCTCCGCCAGTTCCAGCAGTCGCGCGTCGCCCGTTCGGCCATACGCCCACATCAGCCCTTCCACGTTGATCGTGTTGCGCCCTTCCGCGACTTTCTCCGGGCCATAGAGCAGATAGTATCGGGCCAGCGCGGCCGGGATGCGCGCGTCGCCCGTCGCGTCGTACTTCGCCTTCATCACGCGGAAGAAAACGGCCATCGGCCACATTTCATAGCCCTTGCCCAGATTGAAATGGGCGCCGTCCCACAGGCAGCGATTCCCCAAATACCCCTCGGGCGAGGCGTGCGCCAGCGTCCAGTCCACGCCGCGCTCGCCCTTCGCGATCAACTCCGCGTCGCCCAGCGCATAGCCGAGGCGCAACAGGCCGTCCATGTAGTAGCCCGTCTGCTCATAGCGCCACCAGCCGTCGCCATGTCCGCCCTCGCGGGAAATCTCGCCCGCCCAAAGGCATGAATCATACGGGTAGCTCAATGCCTCCGGGTGTCCGGTCAGCCCCTCCGTCTGCGCGCGGCACGTCGCCGCGAGCCACCCTGTCGGACGCGTCTGTGCGAGCAGGCCGTCCTCGAACGTCCCGAACGGCGCAACGCTCGCCTGCGCGAAGGAAATTGCGCACGCCGCAATCCCCAGCGCCCATCTTGTCTTCGCTTTCATGCCACCTCCTAGAAACTGATTGCCTCGGAGACGATCGCTTCGCCCATCTTGCCGAACGATTCCGCCGCGCGGACGCGGAATCTCACGCGCGGGCTCAGATACCCCGCCTTGCGCGTGCCGAGTTCCGCGAGCGCGAAGACGCACTTCACCGTTTTCGCCTCGCGCTCCGGCCGATTGAAGTAGCCGGGCGAATAGACGCGCTTGGTCGCGGCGACGCGCCGGACGTCGCACTCCTCCACCTCGGCGACCACCTCGTAGTCATAGGCGCGCGTCAATCCCTCGCCCATCAGGGCAGACGGGAACGTGACGACGAGCTGACGCGTCGGCCGCCCCTTGCGGTCCTTCCCGTCGATCGGCCCCTCGACGGCCACCCTGGCGTCGGCAGCGAAGCGCGGAGGCGTGGCCGCCGCTGCGCGGACGTCGAAGCGGAACGGCGCAGCGGGACCGACCGGCAGCGGGACGATCCAATCGTCGCCCAGCTTGCCGTCATGGGCGAAGTCGCGCCGCTCCAGGACGAGACCGTCGTCGTAGACCGAGACGAGCAGCCCCTGCTTCTCGCTGAACTTGTCGATGACCGGCATCTGCTTCAGGTCGTCGTTCTGCGACGGGCCGGAGTTCTCGCGCCCGAACATCGGGCCGATGTACCGGAGCGACGACGCGCCGATTGACGTGAAGGCGCCCTGCCAGACGCTTCGCTCGTCCACGAGCGGATGGTGCGAGTGGCCGGAAATCGCGACGGCGTTCGGGAAGGACTCTAGCGCCCTTGTCGCGAATCCCTCGTCGTGCCCCCACGCCCACGGACCGTGGCACGTGTTCGCCGGATGCGGATGCTGGATGTAGAAGAAGGGTCTGTCCCCGCGCAGTTCGGCGGCGTGTTCCTGCATGTAGCGCTCGATTTCCGGAACCCCCTTCCAGGCCACCCAGTGCGCGCCGATGAACGTGTAGCCCTTCAGCGTCTTCTTCCAGATCGGCTCGTAGGGTTCGCCGAACACCTTCTCCCACACCGCCGCGCGGTCGGTGACGATCAGCTCCTCCGGGGCCGGCTTCAGCTTCGGATTGTAGGACGCGCCCTCGATGTCGTGGTTGCCGTAGACAAAGAGCTTCTCGACGCCGGAACCGGCGGGGAACACGGCGTTCCAGGCGTCCGCGACATGCTGGAGCTGCGAGACAAGCCCGTCGTCGGCCATGTCGCCGGCCAGGATCACGCCGTCAACACCTTGGTCGCGAAACCACGCGAGGGCCTTGACCAGGTGTTCCGTGCCAAACTGTCCGGTGGCGGCGCGAACATGCACGTCGCTGATGACGCCCAGGCGGAGGTTGGGGCGCTTCGCACCTGTCGCAACCGCGTCCGCCGCCGCGAACATCCGCCACGGGCGCAAGGCCGTCAAGGCCACCGCGCCGGCCAGAAATTCTTTTCTTGTCATTTCCGCCATGGCTTCACCGGACGATGATGACAAACCCCTTGTTGAACAGTTTTCCCGCTTCCGGCCCAACGGCGCTGAAGTAGGCCAGCCCACCGGTCGAGGTCTTCGGAAGGTATGTCTTCTCCTCGACAAAGTCCCAAAGCCCCACGAGGCCGTTTTTGAGACGGACCGGCTGGAACTTGCGAACATAGGAGCCATCCTGCTTGACCTTCAGCCAGTAGAGTCGCGACTTCGCGAACGAATCGGCCGAGCCGTTGTTGTTTCTGGCAAAGACGTAGAGTGCCTTGCCGGTGTCGATGTCGTCGGCGAGCGTCCGCCGCGAAATAACCGTCTGCTCGCCAGTGGAATCATTAATCGTCGTGACCTTCTGCGAACCGGCAGAAAACTCGACCTTGGCGTGCGTCGTCGTGTCATAGTAGAGCCGGTAAACGTCCTCATAGCCGACGCTCCACTGCGTCGCAGTCATGTCGGGATCATCCTTGCTCGGACGCCAGTACGAGTTTGCGTAGCCGAAGGCAAGCGTGTCAATGCCTCCGTGATACCACATGTAGAACCGGGAATTCGCATCACTTCCAATCGCGCCAAGGAAGCACTCTTCGGCGCCACCGTTCGGGCGAAGGTTCGTCTCGATGAATTCGGCAACCGTTCCCGCCTTGCCGATAACGCCAGTATCTATGTACTGCGTCCCGTCGGTTTCGACATATTCGAGATAGGCCTCGACAGGTGAGAGCGCGGATTCCTCCGTGACCGCGCCCGTGTTGCCTTCGGCGGGGATGGCGGGGACGGGATAGAAGATACGCTCAGAGACCGTGTCGTAAAGCGCGGCCTGACCATCCTTCACGCACGGCTTGAAGTTGCGCACGGGCGTTTCGCCGCCTTGGTAGATCGTGAGGCCATAGCAGCGCGCGGCGGAACGATAGATCGGCTTCTTGTTCTTCGCGTCGTTGCAGGCGAAAAGGTAGAGATTGCTGCAACCAGAGGCTTCGCCCGACCAGCTGGCGGTGGTTCCGATGTCGGACCCGCCCTCCGGGACAAGGGAGACTGACTGCGCTCCGGCGGCAAACGAGACATCGAAAGCGTATTTTGTCCCAGCCGCATACGCAGACCCAAAGGATGCAGAATTATTGCCGTATCCAATCCACGGCTTCTGCGCGGTTTGCGTCACCAGGTAGAAGCGATTGGCATCCGAACCGCTGTTGTAGCAGCCGCAGGCGAGATACGAGTGATAGTTTTCGTCAAGATACTGCTTTTCCTCATTTGTCGAGCGCACCTGCGTCCAGCTGAACGTGCCGGTCGCGCGGGTCGGCGAGTTGGCGGCAACTTGCGTGTCAAGGTGCGTGAAGCCGTCGGACTCGATGTAATCGACATATACAACCTCGTCCGGGTTTGCGGCGACGGAGTTGTCGTATCCGAGCGGGTCGCCTTCCGGATAGAAGATTGTCTTCGAGACATCGTCATAGAGCGCCGCCTCGCCGTACTTAAGGCACGGCTTGAAGTCGCGCACCATCACGCCATCCTGGAAAATTTGCAGCCAATAAACACGCGCCTTGCCCCAATACTGCTTGGCGAGTGTGCCGCCGCTCTGGTTGCAGCAGAAGAGATACAGGCTGCGGCCGGTGTCGATGTCGGTGTCGCTGGTTCCTTCGTAGCTGCTCACGACAGTCCCGCCGGAACCTCCCTCGCGGACGGTAATCGTCTGCGCGCCGACGGCATACGACGAATCGACATGGTATCTTTCGCCGGGGGTCAAGGATCCGAAATTGCCATACGAACCGTAGCCCCAGAGCCACTTGTCGCCGCCATTGCGGTGCGCGAGGTAGAAACGCTTGTCGGTGCCGTCGCGCGAATCCAAGAGCGCCTGGTCAGAGCTCGTTCCCATCCAGGCCATTTCCATCTTTGCAGCAGTGCCAGAACGCCCGATGACTTTGGTGTCGATGTAAGAGTTGCCAAAGGATTCAACGTAATCAATGAAGGCGTCTGGGACATCGCTGTTCGGGTCGTAGGTCAGGTCTTTGCCAGAACCGGAGTAAAAGATTGTCTCCGAAACCGTGTCATAAAGTCCGGCGCGGCCATTCTTCACGCACGGCTTGAATTCACGCACTAGCGCACCGTCCTGCCAGATCTTAAGCCCGTAGCAACGCGTCTTGGAGTTGCCATACGCCGAACCCTTATGGTTCATGGAGAAGACATAAAGGCTCAGTTCCGTATCGAGAGCCGTAGCCACCTTCGTGAACACCTTGGTTTCATCGATGTAAACCGTATTAGTGGAGTTGTTGCTTCCATCAGGCGCAGAGTAATCGGATGTGTAGGTATAGACACGCTTCTTCTCAAAAAGGAGATCGCTGCCATCATACGTAACCTTCGAGCCAGTACGATATCCCGCAAACATGTTCCCGCTGGCGGTGCTGCAGTGGCACATGAAGAATCGCGTGTTGTCAGACCAGTCGCCGCAGGCGAGGAATGCAGAATCGGTGAAATTCATCCACTCGACCTTGCATTCGGCCTTTGTGTTGTAGCGTCCGACAATGCCTGTGTCGACGTACTGCGAGCCCGTCGCCTCGACATACCGGACGAACTTATCCGGCGTGTTTTCGGGAGTCGGCGCGGCGAAAAGCGTTGCGCAAACGCAAGCGAGCGCGCCTGTGAACGCGAGCAATGTTCTGGCTTTCATGGTTGTTCCTTTCTTCTGGTGGTGTTGACTGTAACAAGATGAGCGGACGACCGCCGCCGGTACATGCCCGCCGCCGTCTTTCGCACGGCGGACACGAGCTCCTTGTGCGGCGCATCCGTTATCGAGACGAGGCCGATGGCGTAGTTCTCGCCGTCCAGACGCCCCGTCAGCGGCTGGTCCTGCCACTGGAACCAGTGCGCGCCGACATAGCGCGGATGGTCGAGGCAGGCATTCACGTAAGCCCTGTAGCCGTCCGCCCGCTCCGCCTGGTCGCGCGCGGCGACCAGCCCCGGATGGAACATCCCCCGGTCGGTCGCGCCGATATGGAACTCGGAGACGAGCATCGGCCTGTCGACCGCCCCTTCCGGCAAATCGCGGGTCGGCGTCTGGCCGTAGTGGTTGACGCTCACGACATCGCAATAGCGCGCGCATTCTTCATACACCGTCTTCTTCCCCTTGGCGATCCGCGAACCGAGGTAGAGGATCTCCGGCACCGCCGCCTTCACCGCCTCGCGCACGCTGCGGTAGTAGCGGGCGACGACCAGACGATGCACGAACGCCAAGAACTTGTCGGGCGCGTTCGTCACAGACGCCGCGAGCAAGTCGTCCCACGAGCCGTAATCCGCGCCCCACGCCCGGTTGAGCGCGTCGATCGAGCCGCATTTCCGTTCGAACAGCTTGACGGCGGCGATTTTCGCCGGTTGCGTCGCGGGCGACCGCAGGACCGCACGGCCAATCTCCAAATCGTCGTCGCCCCAGCTGAGTTCATTGTCGACGAACCAGCCGATGCACCACGGATCGCCGCCGGAACGCGCCGCCTCGTCGGCGACGGTCTGGCGCAGGTTCTCCGCAAACTCGTCGGCGAACGGGTCGCGCAGCTTGCCCCACCAGCCGCCCGACCCTTCGATCACCGGCCCCTTGGTGGAGAGCTTGACCGTATAGGGAATCTTCCCGCTGCGCTGCACCGACGCGTCGCTCCAGCTCGTGACAGTGTTGAGCCCCCACGCATGGAGCCGCGCCAGCGAACGCGCCGCGAAACCGACCTGCCAGTCTTCGCCGTACTTGCGAAACGCGTTGGCGCGTGCGAAATCGAAGGTCGCGAACGGCACGTGCGCCGCGTCCTTGTAAAAGCCGTTCGCGGCAGGCGACCACTGCTTGCCGCAGAAACGGCCGAAATCGGGATCGCCCTTCGCGGGCAGCCACGAAAAGTAGGGCTCGCGCCCGCTCGTGCCCGTCGGCGAATCGGGGCGGACGGCGTTGACCCCGAGCGAGAAGAAGAGATGCCCTTCGGGGTCGACGAACCACCATTTGCCATCCACCTTCTCCGTGCGGAAGCGGCCCGTCGCCGCAAGTTGCGGCCCGCCGGCCCAGCCGCCGTAGACGTCGGCCTCGCGGACGGGGCCGTGCGGATGCGCGGCGAGCTGGGCTTCCTCTTGCCGCCGTTGCTCGGCCAGGTCGGCGTCGCTGTGGACCTTGCCCGGCCAGTCGTCGTGCAGGAACTGGCCGTACGCGTCCACAAACGGCAGGAACGTCTGCGCGGGCAGGACTTTTTCCGCGTCCGCCGCCGCTTTCGGGAAGCCGCGCATGCCGTCGAGCGCGAGCGCGTCGTCCAGCGCATAGCGCGCCACGGAGTCGGCACAGGCGACAACGCGCACGCCCGCCGCGATCAGAAGCGCGACCACCGCCGCAGAAGAACTGGACTGGGATTTTTCTCTCATGCTGTTTAGTAGACATTAGACATTTTAGCATTTCCGACAGTTCCACGCAAGATATAAACGCGGCATTCTCGCCAAAATAAATGCGGCATTTTCACCAATTCCTAAATGATTTATGATATACTTCCTGCGTATGAGATCGACACCGCCAAAGGTCGTCATAGCGATACCGACAAACGGAAACGACGGACGCGAAATGATGTCCGGCGTCTTCGACTATCTCAACTCCCATCCGCTGTGGGAAATCCACCTGATCAACACGCGCACGGACATCGCGAACGGCGCGCTGGAGCGGATGGCCCGGGACGCCGACGGGATCTTCCTCTCGATCGCCTACGAAAACAAGCGCCTGGCCCGGCATTTCCTGTCATCGGACGTCAAGATGGTCGTTTCCGAAGACCATCTCGTCCCCCTCTACGCCGGTCGCGCCAACTGCGGCACGATCCTGCTGGACAGCGTCTCGATCGGGCAGGACGCCGCCCGCTACTTCAACTCGCTCGGCCGCTTCGCGTCCTACGGCTTCGTCCACGGCCACACGCATTTCCCTTGGTCGGACGAACGCGAGCGGGGCTTTCGCGACGCCAAGCCGAAGGACGTGCCGCTCTACGTCTATCCGCAGGACGCCGACGCATCGTCCGACGAACTCACCAGCGCCATCGACAATGACAGTCTCGCGGAGTGGCTCACGGCACTGCCCAAGCCAGCCGCCGTCTTCGGCGCCAACGATCTCTTCGCGCGCGACGTCCTGGCGGTCTGCAACCGGCTCGGCCTGAAGGTTCCGCAGCAGGTGTCCGTCGTCGGCTGCGACAACGATCCGCTTATCTGCTCCGGCACGAAAGAGCAGCTCACGAGCTTCCAGCTCCCCTTCCACGAACTCGGCTATCGCGGCGCGGAAATGCTCGCGCGCCTGCTGCAGGGGCGCAAGCCGCCGTGCGAAACCGTGCGCGTCGGCGGCACCCGGCTCTTCGAGCGCGGCTCGTCCGCCCCCATCCCGCCGGCGAAAATGCTGGTCGACAGGGCCCTGAACTACATTGCGGCGGCGGCCTGCGGGGGCCTCCGCGCCGCCGACGTCGCTACGCATCTCGGCGTTTCGCGCAGTCTCCTCGACCTCCGGTTCCGGCAGATCTGCGGCAAGTCCGTCCTGCAGGAGATTACGGACCGGCGTCTGGACGAGGTGAAGCGACTGCTGGCCGAAACCGGCCTTCCCATCATCCGCATCGGGCAACAGGCCGGGTTCAACGACCCAGACAACCTCAAGCGCCTCTTCCGCAGGCGGTTCGGCGTCACGATGCGCGACTGGCGCGCGCAAGCGGGGAACCGCCCCCAATAATCCCCGCCAACGCCCGCTTGACCCGCGCCACGTCCGCTTTTGTCATCCCCGTGCCCGACGGGAGGCAGAGGCCGCGCGCGAAGAGGTCTTCCGCCACCGCGCCGCCGTAGACGCGGCAGCGCCGGAAGACCGGCTGCAGATGCAGCGGCTTCCAGACCGGCCGCGCCTCGATGTTCGC
>JAFUEM010000286.1 GCA_017463935.1 Kiritimatiellia bacterium | reverse complement strand
GATGCGCCGCCTCGGCCATCCGCGCGGCGAGCGACCGCGGCAGATCGCCCGCGAGACCGTCCACCTTCTGCGCATACCACTCATACTTGCCGCGCAGCGTTACGACGAGCGCCGCCTGCGCATCGTCGATCCGCCGCACAAGTTTCTCGCGCTCCGGCACCGCCAGCTCCGCCGCCATCGACGGCGTGCCCGCGCGCAGGTCGGCCGCGAAGTCGCACAGCGTGAAATCCGTCTCGTGCCCGACCGCCGAGATCGTCGGCACGCGCGAGGCGGCGACCGCGCGCACGAGCCGCTCGTCGTTGAAGCCGTACAGATCCTCGAAGCTGCCGCCGCCGCGTCCGAAGATGATCAGGTCGGCGCGCCAACCGTCCGGCGCGCGGTTGAACCAGTCGAGGCCCGCGAGGACGGAGAGCGGCGCGGACGCGCCCTGCACGACGGCGGGATAGAGGCGGATCTCCAGCGCGGGGAAGCGCCGCATCAGGACGCGGCAGAGATCGTGGACGACGGCGCCCGCCGGACTCGTGACGAGGCCGATGCGGCGCGGCAGGAACGGCAGCGGCCGCTTGCGCGCGGGATCGAACAGCCCTTCGGCCGCGAGCTTCGCCTTCAGCTCCAGGTAGCGCTGCATCAGCTCGCCCTCGCCGAGGAGCCGCGCGCGCTGGACGATGAACTGGTACTGGCTGCGCGTGCCGATCGTCACGCGGCCGCGCACCTTCAGCTTCGCGCCGTCCTTGAAGCCGCTCTGCGCGGCGCAGGCGTCGAACGCGCCCTTGAACATCACGGCCGAAATCTGAGAGACGGAATCCTTGAGCGTGAAGTAGACGTGGCCCGACGGATAGCGCTTGAAGCCCGTGATCTCGCCTTCGAGGTCGATGACGGGGAACTGCCCCTCGAGCGTCCGGCGGACGGCGGCGGTCAGTTCCGAAACCGTCCACACGCGCGGCATCGCCCTCTCGCCCTCAGCCATCCGACCGCCTCCGCATGACGACCTTGGCGAGGACCTGCCGCTTGCGGTCCTGCACCGAATGGAGGCCGACAGAGAAGATCGTCCCCACCGCGAAAAACGCACTCAGGAGGTTGGTGCCGCCGTAGCTGAAGAACGGCAGCGCCATGCCCTTCGTCGGCATCGCCTCGCAGACGACGCCGAGGTTGAACATCGCCTGGAAGAAGATGATGAAGCTCATGCCCAGCACGAGGAAACGCCCGAACCGGTCGGCGGCGTGGCGCGCGATGTAGATGGACAGCGCGAAGAACGCCGCGAAGAGCGCGATCACCGCAATCGAGAAAAAGAGCCCCAGCTCCTCCGCGCCGACGGCGAAGATGAAGTCGGTGTGCGCCTCGGGCAGGTAGGCGTGCTTCTGCATCGATTCGCCCAGCCCGAGCCCCCAGATGCCGCCGTTCTGGATCGCGACGCGCGCCATGTACGCCTGGTACTCCGCCGGATCCATCGTCGCGAGCGACGGCGCGCCCGTCGTCGCGGCGGCCGCCGCCTCGCCGCCCCCGCCGTTGAAGAGCGCGAGCAGCTTGTTGAGGTAGGGCGCGAGACGGCGCATGCGGTTCGCATTGAGCGACAGCATCACGATGAAGCCGATCGCGCCCGCGCCGATGAACGGCAGCAGGTGCAGGAGGCGCGTGCCCGCGACGAACATCACGAGGAAGCCCGCCGCGCCGACGACCATCGTCGAACCGAAGTCCGGCTCCTTGAGGACGAGCGCCGCGAGGAGAACGATGATCAGCGCGGGGCAGAGCGCGCCGCGCCGGAAGAGTTCGACGCGCCAGCCCGCCTTGTCCATCCAGACCGCGACGGCGATCACGACCGCGAGCTTCGCGAGCTCGCTCGGCTGGAGGCGCAGGGGGCCGCACGAGAGCCACCGTTGCGAGCCGTTGATCGCCGGGAAGAGGAAGACCGCGCCGAGCAGCGCGACCACGAGCACGTAGAAGAGGATCGTCAGCGACACGTGCTCGCGCCACTTGCGGTAGTCGAAGAGCGCCATCGCCACGGCGACGAGAATGCCCGCGACGAGATACGCCGCCTGGCGCTTCATGAAGAAGTAGGCGTCGTTGTGCAGGCGGATGCCGTTCGCCTCGCTGGCGCTCGACAAAACGACAAGGCCCAGCGCCACGAGAGTCGCGACAACCAGGCCCAGCGCGTAGAGTGCGGACTTGCGCACGTCGGTCAGAGAAGCGTGCCGGGCGGCAGCTTGATGATCTGTCCTTCCTGAAGTTCGTCCGACGGGCCCATGTTGTTGAGCTCGCGGATCTCGGACGGATTCAGGCTGAAACGGATGGAGAGATTGAGGACGTCCTCGCCCTCCTGCACCTGGTAGCTGTCGCCGTCGGTCGCGTCAGCGACGGCGACCGGCGCGGGCACCGGGGCTGCGGGCGTCAGAACCGCGCCCTCGGTCGCGGGCGCGACGTCAGCCGCCGGCTCGACGACGGGTTCCGGGG
>JAFUEM010000285.1 GCA_017463935.1 Kiritimatiellia bacterium | reverse complement strand
CTGGGTGTGGCGTTCACCGTCGTCCGGACGGATGCGCCCGAGGTGAGCTACCCGCACGATCCCGAGCGGACGGTGCGCGAGAACGCGCGGGCGAAGGGGGCGGCGGCGCACGCGCGGCGCGTCCTGTCGGCCGACACGATCGTGTGGTGCGCGGGCCGCATCTACGGCAAGCCGCGCGACCGGAACGAGGCGAAGGAATTCCTGCGCGAGTTGAGCGGCCGGACGCACACGGTCTTCACGGGCGTCGCGTTCGACGGCGACGTCAAGGTGGTGGAAAGCCACGTCACGTTCCGCCGCCTCTCCGACGCGCTGATCGACGCATACGTCGCGCGCGTGAACCCCGTCGACCGCGCGGGCGCGTACGACATCGACGCATCGGGCGACCTGCTCGTCGAACGCTACACGGGCAGCTACGAGAACATCATGGGCCTGCCGGTCGCGCCTTTGCGCGCGTGGGGCATTTTATGATATAATAACCCCCTCTGTACACATTCCGCGCAGAGATGAAAGGACAGACAACATGAAGGCAATCGTTTCGCTGATCGCGCAGGTCATCACCTGCGCCGTGTGCATCGTCGTGGGCTGGATGCTCAAGGACAACTGGCCGCAGGAGAAGCCGGCGGCGAACCCGATGGCGGCGATGGCGGGCCAGGCGCAGACGGTCGCCGTCACCAACGTCGAGATCCGCGCCTACAACAAGCCCGAGCGCTTCGTCGCGCACGCCGAGCCGGTGCAGGAGGTCGATCTCCTGCCGCAGGTCGACGGCTACATCCAGGAGATCACGTTCAAGGAGGGCGACACCGTCCAGGCGGGCGACCTCCTCTACGTCCTCGACGACGAGCGCTACCAGGCCGTCGTGAACCAGCGCAAGGCCGACCTCGAGGCGGCCGAGGCGGAGGCGCGCCGCGCCCGCCGCTACTACGAGCGCATGCAGAACGCCGACGAGCGCGGCATCACGCAGCTCGAGCGCGACAACGCCGAGGCCGAGAGCGAGCGCGCGGCGGCGGCGGTCCTTCAGGCCAAGGCCAACCTCATCGTCGCGGAATACGACCTCAAGAAGGCGCGCGTCGTCGCGCCCATCTCGGGCCAGATCGGCAAGACGGCCGCGCACGTCGGCGACTACGTGGCGCCGTCGAAGGGCGCGCTCGCGAAGATCGTCCAGATCAACCCGATGCGCATCACCTTCCCGCTCACGGACCGCGCGTACATCGCGTGGCGCGAGGCGCAGAAGAAGGGCGTCGACGAGGCGTTCCGTCTGCGCCTCGTGCTGGCGGACGGCAGCGAATACGACCAGCAGGGCACGTTCGCGTTCGACGACAACACGATGAGCAAGGAGACGGCGACGATCCAGATGCGACTCTCGTTCCCCAACCCGGACCGCCTGCTCATCCCCAACAGCTACGTGACGCTCCTCACCGACTACCAGGATCCGCCGAAGTACCCGAGCGTGCCGCAGAGCGCGGTCTTCGACATGGCCGGCGGCAGCCTCGGCGTGTGGGTCGTGAAGGCCGACGGCACGGTCGAGGCGCGCGCTGTGCAGACGAAGGACGCCTACCTCGGCTGGTGCCCCGTGCTGGAGGGCCTCGCGGAAGGCGAGACGGTCGTCATCTCGGGCGTCGCCAAGCTGACGCCGGGCGCGAAGGTGCGCGACGTGGCGCCGACGGCGAACGAGGACATCACGGCGGACTTCAAGCCGCGCGCGGAGGACTGAGGCGATGAAACTTTCGATCCGCAAGGCGGTTGACGAGATCAAGACGTTCTCGCGCACGTTCGTGGAGCGGCCGCGCTTCGCGATGGTCATCGCGATCGTGCTGACGCTCGCGGGCGTGATGGCGATCTTCAACCTGCCGATTGCGCAGTACCCGCAGCTGACGCCGCCGGAGATCCGCGTCACGTACAACTACCCCGGCGCGAACGCGCGCGAGGTGATGAACACCATCGCCACGCCCATCGAGGACGAGGTCAACGGCGTCGACGACATGATCTACATGTCGTCCGAATCGGGCGACGACGGCTCCTACTCGCTGACGATCTCGTTCGAGGTCGGCACCGATCGCGACATGGATCTCGTCAAGGTGCAGAACCGCGTGAGCCAGGCGGAGCCCAAGCTGCCGACGGAGGCGCGCCAGCTCGGCGGCCGCGTGCGCGCGCAGTCCACGGACTTCCTCGGCTTCATCTCGCTCATGTCGCCGAAGGGCACGCACTCGCGCCTGGCGCTGTCGGACTACGCCTACCAGAACATCCAGCCCGTGCTGCTGCGCGTGCCGGGCGTGGGCGAGACGACGATCTACGGCCCGAAGCTCGCCGTGCGCGTGTGGCTCGACCCGCAGCGCATGGCCGCGCAGTCGATGAACTCCGAGGAGGTCATCGCCGCGATCTCGCAGCAGAACATCCAGGCGTCGCTCGGCGCGGTGGGCGCGTCGCCGACCGAGGAGCACGGCGCGTTCACGTACTCGCTCATCGCCAAGGGCCGCCTGATGACGCCCGAGGAGTTCAACGAGATCGTCGTGCGCCGCGACGAGGCGGGCGGCCTCGTGCGGCTGAAGGACATCGCGCGCGTGGAGATCGGCGAGCAGAACTACTCCTTCTCCGGCCAGCTCAACGGCGGCAACACGATCAACATCGCCGTCAACCAGAAGCCCGGCGCGAACGCCATCAAGTCGATGAACATGCTCCTCGCGGAGATGAAGCGGCTGAAGGAATCGTTCCCGGAGGACATGGACTACACGATCCCGTACGACGCGACCGACTACGTGCGCAAGTGCATCCGCGAGATCGTCGAGACGCTGCTCATCACCTTCGCGCTCGTCGTGCTCGTCTGCTACATCTTCCTGCAGGACTGGCGCGCGACGCTGATCCCGTGCATCACGATCCCGGTGTCGATCTGCTCGACCTTCATCCTGATGGCGGTCCTGGGCTATTCGATCAACATCCTGACGCTCTTCGGCCTCGTGCTCGCGATCGGCGTCGTGGTGGACGACTGCATCGTCGTCGTCGAGCGCGTCCAGTACATCATCGAGACGCGCGGCTACAACGCGAAGGAGGCGACGATCCAGGCCATGAGCGACGTGACGGGCGCGGTCATCGCGACGACGCTCGTCCTGCTCGGCATCTTCGTCCCCGTCGGCTTCATGAGCGGCATCACGGGCCGCATCTACCAGCAGTTCTCGGTGACGCTCTCGGCGGCGGTCTGCTTCTCGACGCTCTGCGCGCTGACGCTCGCGCCGGCGCTCTGCTCGCTCCTCCTGCACGAGGCGCGGCCGTTCCGGCACGGCCCTCTGGCGTGGTTCAACGCCGGCATCGACCGGTTCAAGGGGCTCTTCGTCTTCGTCTCGAAGGCGCTCGCGCGGCGGCTCATCCTCGCGGCGATGCTCCTCGTCCTCACGATCCTCATGACGTGGCAGATGTTCAAGGTGACGCAGACCTCGTTCCTGCCCGACGAGGACCAGCGCGTCGTCTTCGTCTCGATGGAGATGCCCGAGGGCACCACGATGAAGCGTTCGCGCGAGGTGTCGATGCGCGCGACGGAGATGCTGCTTGCGCTCACGAACGAGGTCAACTCGGTCATGTCGATCAACGGCTTCTCGATGGTCGGCGGCCGCGGCGAGAACGAGTCGACGCTCATCGTCGATCTCCGGGACTGGAGCGAGCGCCGCCGGCCCGAGCAGTGGGTCAAGAACCTCATCCCGAAGATCAAGGGGATGCTCGGCGAGATCCCCGAGCCGGCCGTCCAGGTCTTCGCGCCGCCGGCGATCCCGGGCCTCGGCATGGACAACTCCATCGACGTGCGCATCCAGGCGAAGGAGGATACGGACGCGCTGAAGCTCGACGACGTCAAGAACCGGATGCTCGCGAAGCTGAACGCGCTGCCGAACGTGATGGCGGCGTTCTCGGGCTTCACGGCGAAGACGCCGCACCTGCGGCTGGAGATCGACCGCACGAAGGCGGAGATGTTCCACGTGCCGGTCGCGACGGCCTACGCGACGCTCCAGAACTACCTCGGCTCGCGCTACGTCAACGACGTCAACCTCGGCACGCAGGTCAACCGCGTGACGGTGCAGTCCGACTGGTCGGGCCGCGCGACGCCGGACGCGGTCGGCGGGCTCTACGTCCGCTCCGACACGGGCGCGATGGTGCCGGTCGGTTCGCTCGGCACGATCTCGCGCGAGGTCGGCCCGCGCACGATGACGCGCTACCAGATGTATCCGGCCGCCGCGCTGAAGGTCATGCCCCGGCCGGGCGTCGCCTCGGGCGAGGTGATGAAGGACGTGCGGGCGCTCCTCGAGGCGGAGCTGCCCGAGGGCTACGGCTTCGAGTGGTCGGGCATCACCTTCCAGGAGCAGCGCAACGCGGGTTCGGCCGCGCCCTTGATCGCGCTGGCGATCCTCTTCGGCTACCTCTTCCTCGTCGCGCAGTACGAGAGCTGGACGATTCCGCTCCCCGTGATGCTCTCCATCTTCGTCGCGACCTTCGGCGCGCTCCTGGGGCTCAAGCTCTTCGGGCTGTCGCTGTCGGTCTACGCGCAGCTGGGCCTTGTGCTCCTCGTCGGCCTCGCCTCGAAGAACGCGATTTTGCTCGTCGAGTTCGCGAAGGAGAAGCGCGAGCAGGGCCTGTCGATCGTCGACGCGGCGGGCGCGGCGGCGGGCGAGCGCCTGCGCGCGATCCTGATGACGGCGCTCACGACGCTCCTCGGCACGCTGCCGATGTGCATGAACCTCTTCTTCCCGAGATGGTGCTTCCCGGGCGCGGGCTGCGCGAGCCGCAACGCGATCGGCATCACCGAGTTCTTCGGCATGGCCGCGTCGGTGGTGTTCGGCGTGCTGCTGGTGCCGGGGCTCTACGCGCTCTTCCAGACGTGGCGCGAGCACATCAAGCGCGTGTTCGAGTACCTGTCGGTGCGCGCGTTCCGCGCGCGCCAGCTGAAGAGCCGCGAGTCGTATGCCCCGCATCCTGGCGATTGAGGATGACGCGGCGATCCGGGCGTGGCTGCCGCCGCTCCCCTCCTGCACCGCGAGCGGTCGAGACGCCTCGACTCCTTGAACTGCGACCGATAATTCTTTCATTTTCGCGCCCAAAAACGGGCCGAAATATGATAAAATATACCTTTACATTTCAAAACTAAGGAGAAAAACGCTCAAATGAAGACGACGAACAAGAAATTGGGGAATTGCCAGGTTGAACTGACGGTGACGCTCGATGCCGACGAGACGAAGGCCATCGTCAAGGATGTGGAAAAGGCGTTCGTGCGCGAGGCGAAGCTGCCCGGGTTCCGTCCCGGCAAGGTGCCGATCGAGCTGATCCGCAAGGAATTCGCGCAGGGCCTGAAGCAGGAGACCGACCGCGCCATCTTCCAGCGCAACATCGCCGCCGCCGTCAAGGACGCCGCGCTTGACGAGGTGGCCATCGCCGACGTGAAGGACATCACCTTCAACGCCGAGGGCGCGAGCTTCGTCGCCACGATCGACGTCAAGCCCGTCTTCAAGCTCCCGGCCTACAAGGGCCTCAAGATCGAGAAGAAGGATACGGCCGTTTCGGACGAGACGGTCCAGGATCACCTCAACCGTCTGCGCATGGCCTACGCCAAGTACGAGGACGCGAAGGAGGGCGAGGCCGTTTCCGAGGGCGATTTTGTCCAGATCGACTACGCCGGCACCGTCGGCGGCAAGCCGATCCTCGAGATCGCGCCCGACGCGAAGATCGTGGCGAACGGCACGGGCTTCTGGACGCAGGTCGAGGAAGGGCGTTTCCTGCCCGAAATCCTCGATGCCGTCAAGGGCATGAAGGCGGGCGAGACGAAGGAGGGCGTCAAGGCGACGTTCGACAAGGAGGCCGCCCCCGAGGGCCTCAAGGGCGCGAAGGCGCTCTACACCGTCACGCTCAAGAGCTTCCGCCGCCGCATCCTGCCGACCGACGCGGAGTTCATCGAGAAGGCCAAGGCCGAGTCGCTCGAGAAGCTCGCCGCCACCGTGCGCGAGCAGCTCGAGAAGCAGGCGACCGAGCAGGAGGCCGTCCGCCGCGAGAACGAGGCGGTCGAGCTGCTTCTGAAGAAGGCCGATTTCGACGTCCCGCCGTCGCAGGTGCGCCGCGCGACCGACGGCTACCTGCAGCAGCTCGCCGAGCGCGCGCAGTATTCGGGCCTCAACGCGGAGTACTTCGAGAAGAACCGCGACAAGATCATGAAGGACGCCGAGGAGTCCGCCACGAAGCAGGTGCGCCTGTGGTACCTCATCGACGCCATCGCCGAAGCCGAGAAGATCGAGGCGAAGGACGAGGAGAAGGGCAAGAAGGTCATCGATTTCGTGCTCGCGAACGCGAAGTGAAGTTCGTGATTTCGTGAGGAAAGACAAATGAACTCTTACATGATTCCGTATGTCGTCGAGCAGACGGGCAAGGGCGAGCGGACGTACGACATCTACTCGCGCCTCCTCCTCGACCGCATCGTGTTCATCTCGGGCGAGGTGAACGACGAGATGGCGAACGCGATCGTCGCGCAGCTGCTCTTCCTCCAGTCGCAGGACGCGAAGAAGTGCATCAACGTCTACATCAACTCGCCGGGCGGCTCCGTCACGGCGGGCCTCGCCATCTATGACACGATGCAGTTCGTCTCCTGCCCGATCGCGACGTACTGCGTCGGCCAGGCCGCGTCGATGGGCGCGGTGCTGCTGACGGCGGGCGAGAAGGGACGGCGCTATGCGCTGCCCAACGCGCGCATCATGATCCACCAGCCGTGGGGCGGCGCCGAGGGCAAGGCGAGCGACATCGAGATCACGGCGCGCGAGATCCTGCGCCTGAAGGAGAAGCTGAACGAGATCCTGGCGAAGCACGCGGGCCGCACGATGGAAGACGTCGTGCGCGACACCGACCGCGACCACTTCATGTCCGCCGAGGAGGCGT
This sequence comes from Kiritimatiellia bacterium, assembly GCA_017463935.1. GTDB lineage: Bacteria > Verrucomicrobiota > Kiritimatiellia > RFP12 > UBA1067 > UBA1067. Next base: position 3,171 of record JAFUEM010000285.1, on the reverse strand, counting down.
GCGCATGGGGACTCATCGACAAGGTCGTCGAGGCGCCGGCGTCATGAAGGAGCTGACCTGCTCCTTCTGCGGGCGCAGTTCGCGCGAGGTGTCGATCATCCCCGGCGCGGACGGCAATATCTGCGTCGACTGCGTGCGCCACGCGAATGAGATGGTCGAGCGCCACACGCGCCAGAGCGAGGCCGTGCCCGACCTGCCGCCCACGCCGACGCCGCGCGCGATCAAGGAATTTCTCGACCAGTACGTGATCGGCCACGACGAGACGAAGAAGGTGCTCGCCGTCGCCGTCCACAACCACTACCGCCGTCTCGAGGCGGCGCAGGCGGCGCGCGACGGCAGGGCCGCGAAGAAGAAGGACGATCCCTTCGCCGGCGTCGAGATCGAGAAGTCGAACATCCTTCTCATCGGGCCGACCGGCACGGGCAAGACGCTTCTCGCACGCACGCTCGCGAAGATGCTCGGCGTGCCGTTCGCGATCGGCGACGCGACCGTTCTCACGCAGGCGGGCTATGTCGGCGAGGACGTGGAGAATCTCGTGCGCTACCTTCTGCAGAACGCCGACGGCAACGTGGAGCTCGCGAAGCGCGGCATCATCTACGTCGACGAGATCGACAAGATCGCGTCGAAGACCGACAACGTGTCGATCACGCGCGACGTGTCGGGCGAAGGTGTGCAGCAGGCGCTTCTGAAGATCGTCGAAGGGACGATCTGCCGCCTGCCGCCGAAGGGCGGGCGCAAGCATCCCGACCAGGAGTACATCGAGGTCGACACGTCCAACATCCTCTTCATCTGCGGCGGCGCGTTCGTCGGGCTCGACAAGATCGTCGCCGCGCGCACGGGCCGGCGCGCCATCGGCTTCGGCGGGGACGCGGCGGACGAGGCGACGGACGGGAGGAAGGAGCGGCCCGGCGAGATCAACGCGCTCGACGTGCGGCCGGAGGACCTCGTCAAGTTCGGCCTCATTCCGGAGTTCACGGGGCGGCTGCCGATCATCACGTCGATGAGCGAGCTGACCGAGGACGACCTCGTGCGCGTCCTGACCGAGCCGAAGAACTCGCTCGTCCGGCAGTACCAGAAGCTGCTGGCGATGGACGGCGTGGAGCTCGTCTTCGAGACCGACGCCCTGCGCGAACTCGCCCGGACCGCGCTCGCGCGCAAGACGGGCGCGCGCGGCCTTCGCGCCGAAATGGAGAAACTGATGACCGACATCATGTACGAAGCGCCCGGCAACGACAAAATGACGCGCGTGACGGTGGATGTCGCCATGATCAAGGAAAAGCTCGGCTGAGCCATGCAACTGACACTGCTCAAATCGAAACTGCACCGCATCCGCGTGACCGAGGCGTGCCTCGACTACGAAGGGTCGCTGTCGCTCGATCCCGACGACATGGAGGCGGTCGGGATCGTCCCGTACGAAAAGATCCTCTGCGCCGACGTCGAGAACGGCAACCGCTTCGAGACGTACGCGATCGAAGGCGCGCGCGGCAGCCACGTCTGCTGCCTCAACGGTGCGGCCGCGCATCAGGGAAAGGTCGGCGACCGGCTGATCGTGATGGCCTTCGCCCGGCTGACGCCGGAGGAGGCGCAGGGCTTCGTCCCGCGCGTCAGGCACTTCAAGGACTGACGGCGTGACGACGCTCGCGCTCGCTGTCCTGGCCGTCCTGTTCGTCCTTTCCGCATTCTTCTCGGGGTCGGAAACGATCCTCTTCTCGCTCACGTCCGTGCAGCGCGCGCGCATCCGCGCCCGCGACCCGCGCGCCGACCGGCGCATCGCCGCGTGCGTGGACGATTCCGCGCTCCTCCTGGCGACGCTCCTCGTCGGCAACACGCTCGTCAACTTCGCCATCGCGACGATCGGCTATTCGCTCTTCGCGTCCGCGCTCCCGCGCTGGGGCGGCTTCCTCGCCGTGCCGGCGATGACTGTCTTCCTGCTCCTCTTCGGCGAGATCACGCCCAAGCGCCTCGCGCTGCGCCACGGCGAGCGGCTGGCGCCGGCCGCGGCGACCTTCCTCGTCTTCTGGCGCGCGATCCTCAAGCCGTTCAGCCTCCTCTTCCGCTTCTCCGCGCGCGCCTACGCGGGCGCCATCGCCGAGGAGCGCCGCGCGCTCTCCGACGCCGAGCTCGTGAGCGTTCTCGAATCCGCCGCCGAGCGCGGCGATTTTGCCGCGGACGACGCGGAGATGATCGCGGGCGTGCTGCGCCTCTCGGAGATCCACGCCAACGACGAGATGACGCCGCGCGTCGACTTCGAGGGCTTCGACTCCGACTATCCCGACGCCGTCCGCCAGGAGCGGCTCGCGCACGCACGCCACCGCTACCTGCCCGTCTACCGCCGCACGCCCGACGCGATCGAGGGCATCATCGACCGCACGACGGGCAAGATCGAGGATGCGCTTTTCGTGCCCGAGCAGGTGACGCTGGACGATCTCCTCTTCACCTTCCGCAAGTCCGGCAAGCCGATGGCCATCGTCCTCGACGAGTACGGCGGCACGGCGGGCCTCATCACGCTCAACGACGTGCTGGAGCTGATCATGGGGCCGTCCGTCTTCGGGTCGGCGAGCGACGAGCCGTCCATCCGCCGCCAGTCGCGCAACACGTGGATCATCGACGGGCGCGCGAGCCTCGACGAGATCAACCGCGCGCTCGACATCGAGCTGGAGGCCGAGGACGCCGACCGTCTCGCGGGCTGGGTCGCGTCGACCGCCGAGCGTCTGCCGCACGTCGGCCAGCAGATCGAGGCGCAGGGCTGCCGCGCGACGGTGCTCAAGCGGCGCGGCCGCCGCGTGACGCTCGTCCGGCTGGAGGTGCTGAAGCATCCCGAGACCGACACCGACGAGGAGCTGCTGGCCGAGACGGACGAGCAGGTCGAGAAGACCGAGGAGGACGAGGTATGACGGTGTCGATCCTCCTGGCGCTCGCGATGGTCGCCGCGCTCGCCGTCGCCGCGTTCTGCGCGGGGGCGGAGACGGCGTTCCTCTCCGTCAGCCGCGGACGGCTCCTGCACCTCGCGCGCGAGGGGAGCGCGGCGGCGAAGATCATCAAGGCCGCGATCGACGACATGACGGCGACGCTGACGTCGCTCCTCGTGGGCAACAACCTGGCGGCCGTCGTCTTCTCGTCCGCATCGGCGGCGCTCGCGGCGCGCGTCTTCGCGGATTCGGCCGCCGCGCG
>JAFUEM010000284.1 GCA_017463935.1 Kiritimatiellia bacterium | reverse complement strand
GGGAAGGGGACGGCGGCGCGGCGGGGCCGACGGTGTGCCGCGTTGCGGCTGCGCCGGATGCGCGGCCCGGCCGCTATTCGTTCGGGCCGCTGGAGGTGACGGTCGTCGACCGCGTGCTGCCGCCGCCGGAAGAGTGGCGCTACTTTCTCGACCTGTGGCAGCATCCGTGGGCCGTCGCGCGTTTCTTCAACGTGACGCCGTTCTCGGCGGCGCATTACGACCGGATGCGGCCCGTCTGGCGGACGCTCGCCGACTGCGGCGTGAAGACGATCACGACGACGCTCGTCGACCGGCCGTGGAACCATCAGTGCTACGACGCCTACGGTTCGATGATCGGCCGCACGCGGCGCGCGGACGGTTCGTGGACGTTCGACTATTCGCTTTTCGACGCCTACGTGGACTTTGCGAAGAGCTGCGGCCTCGGCCCCGACATCGCCTGCTACACGATGTGCCCGTGGGGCTACCGGGTGAACTGGCAGGACGCGGATGGCACGGACAGGCGCGAGGTGCGGCTGCCCGGCACGCCCGGGTTCGACGACTACTGGGGCGCGTTCCTGGCGGATTTCGCCGCGCACCTCAAGGCGAAGGGCTGGTTCGACGACGCCTGCATCGCGATGGACGAGCGCGGGCCGGACGACGTGCGCGCCATCGTCGGGCTCGTCCGCCGCGCCGCGCCGGGGCTGAAGATCGCGATGGCGGGCGACCGCCGCCCGTCCGATTTCGACGGCATCGCGATCGACAGCTACAGCCAGGACCTGACCCACCTGACGGCGGCTGATCTGCCCGCGCTCGCGTCGCGCCGCGCGCAGGGGCTCAGGACGACCCTGTATGTCTGCTGCACGTCGCCGCGACCCAACACGTTCATGAAGAGCGCCGACGACGAGGCGTTCTGGCTCGGTGTCTGGCCCGCGCTGGCCGGCTTTGACGGCTTCCTGCGGTGGGCGGCGAACTCGTGGCCGGCGGATCCCTACACGGATGCGTCGTTCAAGACGGCGAACTGGGCGGCGGGCGACACCTTCCTTGTCTATCCGAACGGCGAGCCGTCGGCGCGGCTGCTCGTGCTCCGGGCCGGCATCGTGGCGGCGGAAAAGCTGCGGCTTCTGCGCGCGGCGGGCGAGCGGCCGGACGTGGACGGCTGGACGGCGGTGGACGGCGTCCGCGATTACGCCGCGTTCCGCCGCGCCGTGGAGGACCTCGTCAACCGTCCCTGACGCGCGGCCGCTCTTTTGGGTGGGTGCTCCGCGTCGACGGATATGGTATACTATCCTTCCATGAAGACTCATCTCGCCTGTTGTTTCGCCTGCGGTCTGCTCGCGGCCGCCGCCGCGCCGGCCGCGGACGTCCATCGCGTCACGGTCGAGCCGGAAACGGTCGTCAGCGCCGCGTCGCCCGATCTGTGGGGCCTCTTCTTCGAGGACATCGACCTGTCGCTCGACGGCGGCGTCTACGCCGAAATGGTGCGCAATCGCTCCTTCGAGGACGGCCACGGCGCCACCCGCGAACTGACGCTCGAATACTGGAATCCCGTCGGCAACGCCGAATGCTTCCTCTCGGAGAGACCGGACGCGCATCCGAACGACCGGCACTGCGTGACCGTGCGCGGCCTGCCGGGGGCCGGCATCGCGAACGAGGGCTACTTCGGCATGGGCGTGAAGAAGGGTGCGGCGTACAGGCTTTCGTTCGCGCTCAAGGGCGTCGGCGTGAAGGCGGTCGACGTGGCGCTGGAAGCCTACAGCAAGCCGCCGCTCGCGACGGCGCGGATCGAGGGCGTGTCGGGCGCCGGCGAGTGGCAGACGTTCACGGCGACGCTCGTCGCGAACGACGACGAGGCGCAGGCGCGGCTCGTCCTGCGCTTCGTGCCGAACCGGCAGGGCGGGCGTGAGGGCCTGGAGGCGCAGCTCGACCACGTCAGCCTCTTTCCGGCCGATGCGGTGGCGGGCCTCTTCCGCCGCGACCTCGTCGACAGGCTCGCCGCGCTCCGGCCGTCGTTCGTGCGCTTCCCCGGCGGCTGCTGGGTGGAGGGCGACACGATGAAGGACGCCTACCGCTGGAAGACGACGATCGGCGACAAGTGGAACCGCCGCACGCAGTGGAACATCTGGAAGTACTGGTCGACGAACGGCGTCGGCTTCCACGAATATCTCCTACTCGCGGAGGCGCTCGGCGCAAAGCCGCTCTTCTGCATCAACTGCGGCATGTCGCACAAGGAGACGGTGCCGATGGAAAAGATGGACGCGTTCGTGCAGGACGCGCTCGACTGCCTCGACTACGCGAACGGCCCCGTCGATTCCGAATGGGGCGCGAAGCGCGCGGCGGCGGGCCATCCCGAGCCGTTCGGCCTCGACTATCTCGAGATCGGCAACGAAAACGGCGGGAAGGACTACGAGGAGCGCTATGCGCGCATCGCGAACGCCGTGCGCGCGAAGTATCCGGCTGTCAAGCTCATCTTCAACAACTGGAAGGCGACGAAGCGCGTGGACGACCCGAAGGATCTGCGCGACGACCATTTCTACGAGACGGCGGACGTCTTCATGAGCCGCCTCGCGCACGAATATGACGAGTCGAAGGGAGACTTCGACATCTTCGTGGGCGAATACGCCGTCACCCAGGGCGCGGGCCGCTACGGCAACCTGCGCGCGGCGATCGGCGAGGCGGCGCTGATGCTCGGCCTCGAGCGCAACCAGGCGCAGGTGAAGCTCGCGGCGTACGCGCCGCTCTTCGCGAACGCGCAGCACACGACCTGGACGCCGAACCTCATCTACCCGACGACGACCGGCTGCTTCGTCAATCCGTCGTGGACCGTCCAGAAGCTCTTCAGCGCGAACCGCGGCGCGGCGGTGCTGAAGGTGACGGTCGAGACGACGACCTTCGAGACGGACGTGCCGAAGACGTGGTCGAAGGGACGCGACCGCTGCGTCATCGAGACTGTCCAGGCGAGCGCCCAGCGCGCGGCGAACGGCGACATCATCCTCAAGCTCGTCAACTGCGCGGAGACGGCGCAGGAGGTGGACGTCCGCGGCGTGGCAGGCGCGGCGACGCGGACGGTCTTCACGGGGCCGGACCGCGACGCGCACAACTCGCCCGCCCGCCCGGAGGCGCTGGCGGAAACCGTTTCCGCCTTCACCCTCGACGGCGCCGATACGCTCCCGCCGCTCTCCCTTGTCATCTATCGCATCGCCCGGTCGGGCAACTGAAAGGAATCTGAAAGATGAAGACTGGATTCGCTTTTTCCCTGCTCGCGGCCGCATGTGCGTGCGCGGCCTTTGGCACCGAGGTCGTCACCTCGCCGGACGGCCGCCTTGCCGTCGCTGTCGATGACGAAGGGGGGTCGCCCGCGTACACCGTGACGCTCGGCGGCGAGACGGTGCTCGCGCGCTCGCCGCTTGGCCTCGTGACGGATTTCGGCGACTTCTCGCGCGGCCTGACTCTCGCCGGCGCGACGCGGCGCGCGGTCGAGGAGACGTACGACCTCGCGACGATCAAGCGCCGCTCGGTCGCGGTGAAGGCCAGCCGGCTGACGGTCGATTTCACCAACGCGACGGGGCGGCTGTCGGTCACGTTCCATGTCAGCGATCACGACCTGGCGTTTCGCTACACCCTCCCGCGGCAGAAGGGCCGCGGCGCGGTGCGCGTCCTGCGCGAGGCGACGGGCTTTTCGTTCCCCGAAGGGACGACGGGCTTCCTCACGCCGCAGGCGGTGCCGATGACGGGCTGGAAGCGCACGAAGCCAAGCTACGAGGAGGACTACGTCCTGGACCGGCCGCTGCCCGTCGCGCGCGCGAACGGAAACGGCTGGACGTTCCCGGCGCTCTTCCGCACGGGCGAACGCTGGGTACTGCTGGGCGAGACGGGGACGGACGGCAGCTACTGCGGGTGCCGGCTGGACGAGTTCGACGGGCGGACGACGCGCATCGCCTTCCCGCTGCCGGAGGAGAACAACGGCAGCGGCTCGGTGGAGCCGGCCTTCGCCCTGCCCGGCTCGACGCCGTGGCGCACGATCACCGTCGGCGGGCTGAAGGAGGTCGTCGAGACGACGGTCGCGTGGGATGTCGTCGCGCCCAAGTATCCGGCGCGGCCCTGCGACTACGGGCGCAACACGTGGAGCTGGATCGTCTGGCAGGACGAATCGATCAACTGGGACGACCAGGTCGCGTACATCGACTTCGCGGCGGCGATGGGCTGGGAAGGCGTGCTTGTCGATGCGTTCTGGGACCGCGACATCGGCTATCCGAAGATGGAGAAGCTGATCGCGTACGCCGCGTCGAAGGGCGTGGGCGTGTGGCTGTGGTATTCGTCCAGCGGCTGGTGGAACGACATCGAGCAGTCGCCCGTCAATGTGATGAGCGACCCCATCCGGCGCAAGCAGGACATGCGCTGGATGCAGCGCCTCGGCGTGAAGGGCGTCAAGGTCGATTTCTGGGGCGGCGACAAGCAGGAGACGATGCGCCTCTACGAGCAGGTCCTGAGCGACGCGGACGACCATGGCCTGATGGTCATCTTCCACGGCTGCACGATCCCGCGCGGCTGGGAGCGGATGTATCCGAACTACGTCGGCAGCGAGGCGGTCCTGGCGAGCGAGAACCGCTACTTCTCGCCGCGCTTCTGCGCCGTGGCGGGCGTCAACGCCGCGCTGCACCCGTTCATCCGCAACAGTCTGGGCGCGATGGAGTACGGCGGCACGTTCCTCAACGAACGCATGAGCCGCGACAACAGGAGCCGCCACGCGCGCGGCACGACGGTCGCGTTCGAGTTGGCGACGGCGGTGCTCTTCCAGAATCCCGTGCAGAACTTCGCGCTCACGCCGAACAACCTGACGGACGCGCCGGCGGCGGCCATCGACTTCATGAAGGCCGTCCCGACGACGTGGGACGAGACGCGCTTCCTCGCGGGCTACCCCGGGCGCTCGGTCGCGCTCGCGCGCCGGAAGGGCGGGCGGTGGTATCTGGCCGCCGTCGCGGCGGAGAAGACGGTCCTGACGCTCGACCTCTCCTTCTGCGGCCGGGGCGTGCGCACGGTCACGCTCGACGCAAACGACGGCTGGGTCGACGTCGTCGGCCGGTGAGCGGCGCGGACGGCGCAAAAAAGCGGACGGCGCGCGGCAGAACCGCCGCGGTTATGATATACTATTCGCCATTATGAAAATGAACTACATGCCGCTGGAGAAGTATTGCGCGGAATACATGCGCTATCTGGGAATCGCCAAGACCGAACGCCGCAGCTACGCCGAGTCGGTGCGCCTCCTGGAGAAGAAGGGTTTCAAGGAACTGTCGTCGTTCAAGACGCTCAAGGCGGGCGACAAGGTCTACCGGGGCTGCGAGGACCGCACGATCATGGCCGCGGTCATCGGCAGGAAGCCGATCGCCGAGGCGGGACTGAAGGTCGTCGGCGGCCATACCGACGCGCCGCGGCTCGACCTCAAGCCGAAACCGCTCTACGAGAAGGGCGGCTGCGTCTACTTCGACTGCCACATCTACGGCGGCATCAAGAAGTACCAGTGGCTCGTGCGCCCGCTCGCGCTCTACGGCACGGTCGTGCGCAAGGACGGCACGAAGGTGCAGGTGGAGGTCGGCGACCGGGACGGCGATCCCGTTTTCCTCATCAGCGACATCCTGCCGCACCTCGGCTACGACCAGGCCAAGAAGACGCGCGACGAGTTCTTCCCCGCCGAGGACCTTGACGTCGTCGCGTGGTCGACGTACAAGGCGCCCGAGAAGAAGGGCAGGAAGGACGACGACGCCGACGCCGCGCCGAAGGCCGACAAGAACGCGCTCGTCGAGTTCCTGAAGAAGACGTACAAGATCGACGAGGACGACCTCCTTTCCGCCGAGCTCGAGATCGTGCCCGCCGGGATGCCGCGCGAAGTCGGCTTCGACCGCGCGCTCATCGCGGGCTACGGCCACGACGACCGCGTCTGCTCGTTCGCGGGCCTCCAGGCGCTGATCGACGCGTCCGGACAGGTGCCGGACCAGACGGCGTCGATCCTGATGTGCGACAAGGAGGAGATCGGCTCGATGGGTTCGACGGGCATGCAGAGCTCGTTCTTCGAGAACACCGTCGCGGAGCTGATCGAGCGTCAGGAGAAGAACGCGAAGGACATCCTCGTGCGTCGCGCGCTGGAGCGCTCGTCGATGCTGTCGGCGGACGTGACGGCGGCGTACGACCCGCATTTCGCCGACGTCAACTCGACCGGCAACGAGGCGCGCTTCCACAAGGGCCCGGCGGCGTCGAAGTACACGGGCGGCACGAGCAAGTCGGGTTCGAGCGACTGCGGCCCCGAGTTCGTCGCGGAGATCCGCCGCATCATGGACGAAGGCGGCGTCACGTGGCAGATGGCGGAGCTCGGCAGGATGGAGAAGGGCGGCGGCGGCACGATCGCGCAGTACATGTCGCGCTTCGGCATGAAGGTGCTCGACATGGGCACGCCCCTGTGGAACATGCACGCGCCCGTGGAGCTCGCGTCGAAGTTCGACTGCCACGAGACGTACAAAGCCTACAGCGCGTACCTGCGCGCGTGACATGCGCATCCTGATCCTTGGCCACGGCGTGCGCGGGCGGACGTACGAACAGTACGCCCGCGCGCATCCCGGTGAATACGAGATCGCCGCCATCGCCGATCCCGTTTCCCCGTCGGCCACGGTCAGGGACTGGACGGACGCGCTGGAAACGCCCGCCGACGCGGCGATCATCGCGCTGCCCGACCGCCTCCACTGCGCGGCGGCGAAGGCGGCGCTCGCGAAGGGGCTGCACATCCTCCTCGAAAAGCCGATCGGCTGCAGCTGGGCCGAGTGTGAGGAGATTAAGGCGGCGGCGGCCCGGGCGCGGCGGCTCGTCCTGACGGGCTACGTGCTGCGCTTCGCCGCCTACTACCGCCGCCTCACCGAAGTGCTGCGCTCGGGCGTCATCGGGGAGCTGACGAGCATCCACCATCTGGCGGCGATCTCGTACGGCAAGGCGGCGCATGCGTTCTGCCGCGGCAACTGGGCGCGCGAGGCGGACGGCACCTCGACGCTCGTGCAGAAGTGCACGCACGACTTCGACCTGATCGCGTGGTGGGCGCGCGGCAAGGCCTGCACGCGCATGGCGAGCTTCGGCTCGCTGATGCACTGGCGGCCGCAGAATGCGCCGGCGGGCGCGGCGGCGCGGTGCACGGACT
>JAFUEM010000030.1 GCA_017463935.1 Kiritimatiellia bacterium | reverse complement strand
TATCTCGCTCGTCCTCAACAAACCGGACTTGTCGACCACTCCACAGGTGGTCTTCACGACCAATCCGAGGGTGAAAAGAGGCTGAAGGCCATTCCGCTTTTGCTAACTACAAATTTTCCGCTTTTGAAAACTACGCGACAATATTTGCATTTGGTCGCCACAAAGAGGCGAAAGTGTGGTATAATATGTGGCAGACAATTCAAGACTTTGCGTTCTACGCATCGTTTTGGCTCTGGTGAAACCTGGAAAATTTTACTGTGAGAGCCGACGAAGTGGAGAATGCGCCATTGGGCGCGTCTTCTTTCGTGGTTTCTCACAGGGCATTCCAGGGCCTCACCAGAAACACGGATAGGGGACGTGCCCTCTTCTTTTGTCCGTGAACGAGTAGAGGGCAGCGGCGGCGGCTTGCGCCCTCATTCCGCTCCCGCAACCAACACAAGGGCACAAGGAGCAAACAAGATGAAAAAAATAATGATGGTTGCAGGTGCGGTTGCACTTGCAGGAATGATTGCCGGATGCGCCACGACTGGTGCAGCTGAAGAGGATAAGGTTGCCAAATGGCAACGCGAGCGCACGCCTGTTGAAGTCCTTAAATCAAGAATTTCAGTAAAGGCGGCCGGTGCGATTGTGGAAGCACTCGATGTCGCGCCATTTGGTATCTACAAGGCGATCGCCGACAAGGTGGACAAGGCTGCTGTCATGGATCGTTATCGTAAAATCTACCTTGGCTACGTTGGCGACATTCAGGCGTTGGAACAGCAGGGCAAGAGCAAGGATGATGCGCGCAAGGAAGTCTATGCGGCTCTCGCGGCTCAGGAAAACGGCGCTGACACGATCGCCAAGTTGAACGAGTATCTCAAGACGGCGAAGGAAACCAACTTCGAGGCTGTTTCGGCGTGGATTGCACAAATCACCGACGAGCTTGCGGCAGCAAGCCAGAAATTCGCCAACGAAACGCCCAATGCGCTCAACCAGCTGGTTGAAATCGCTCAAAAGGAGGGCGGTCTGGCGGTTGTAAAGATTCCGTCCCAGGGCAAGGATGACATTGCGGTCGTTGGGCAGCAACTCGCGGACGCGGGTATCGGATTGAAACTGTACGTCGAAATGACCAACGCCGACAAGGATGCCGCTGCAATGCAGGCGGAATATCCTGTCGAGGGGTAACACGAATCGGCAGGGCGTGACATTCTCGGCGTTGCAATCAACGAGTGGATGTCTCGCCCTGTCTGTGTGAAGACAAGGAAAGGTGTTTGAGATATGAAAATCCACGAAGTCTCTCTTTATGGCGGTGTGGCCGCGGCCCTGCTGTTGTGTGGCTGCGCCTCTGCGCCAACTGGCAATGACCGTCCGCTTCCGCTCAAGTACTACACGCGGGCGGAATTGGAGGACATGAAGACCGTTCAGCTGCCGTCCAACTATAGCGTCGACAACTTCACCAAGCTGCAGCTGGGCGTCGCGTTCAATGTTTCGGCCAAGGATGGCACGGTTAAAGTGGATCCCGCGCTGTCCGGCCGACTCCAGACGGAAATGGCGAAACTCAAGCGCTTCACAATCTTCTCCATGCACAACCGGAACGGCGTCAAGGCGTTTGAGCGCATCGCCGATCTGGATGAAAGCGTGAAACTCGACGAGGCGAGCGACGTCAAGAACATCAATCTCATTCTCAACGCATCGATGGTCATTTCGTGCGATGTGCATGAGCTGCACAACGAGAAGGAGTATGTTTACGTGGCGGATTGCGATTTCAGTTGCGAGGATCTGAAGACACGCACCGTCCTGTTTGCAGAGAAGGCGCGCGGTGTCTACGGCCGAAAGGTTCGATACTCGCTCACTGGGCAGAACTATGGCTCCACCACGGAGGAAGTTGCGATTCAGTCTGCGGCGCTTCGCGCCCTTGCAATCGTGGCGAACAAGCTGGGCAATACCTTCCCGACGGGCGGACGTGTTACAAGCATTTCCGGTTCGGGTGAAACGATGGCCATGGCCGCTGGCTATAACGAGGGCATCGGCGCCAAGCAGCAGGTCGCGGTATTTCTGACGGAAGATGGCCTTGACATCCCACTTGCGTTTGCTGAAGCGGCGCCGAAGAACGACGGCACGTCCATGCTCAGCGTTTACAAGTGGAACACCAAGCACAAGGACGCAAAGCCCATCATCAAGGAACTTCAGGAATCTCCGCGCCAGTTCCTCAAGAACTACAAGGGTGAAAAGAAGGATGGTCTTTTCGCCGTTGCGTTTGGCATGCCGGTTCCGCCGGATTGGGAAAAGCAAGGCCCTGCCAAGTGAGGGAAGGCAAGATGAAGTACATTGCCTATTTCCTGTTCTTGGCGGCATTTGGGATGGCGGCCAACGCCGCAATCCCAGATGCCATCCATTCCACATGGGAACAGATGAAGACCGACGGCGTGGAACAACGCGCCGGATTCAGCAAGTCGCTGGGCGTTTTCGTAATCGCGAAGGGCGAGGCGCCCATAACCGGGTCGAAGGCAAAGGCCAAGATCGTGGCTCGCGCCAACGCACTTGAGAACATGGCTGGTTTCTTCGGGACGCAGATAGAATCGGCAAGCGAGCATCAGGTGTCCGAGTCGTCTTCGGGCGATGCCTACGAAATGCATGAATTCTTCTCCAAGACCACGAAGACCAAGGTCAAGGAACTTCTCAAGGGCGTGCAAGACCTTTCGATCGACGACGACGGCGACAGCATGACCGCATGGATCTATCTGACGACCAAGGCCGTGGACAAGACCCAGGAGCTCAAGGAGGCGATGAACGCCATGGGCGACGAGGGAACGGTCCGCGCGGTTGGCGAGGCGAGCTCCCATCAGAATGCCGTCCAGATGGCACTTCGAGCCGCCGTCGAACAGGTCGTCGGCACAATGGTGGTCGGCGAAACGAAGATTACGGACAACGAAGCGGTTCGCAACAAGATTTTCTCCGGAGCCGAGGGTTTTGTCGACACCTACCGCGTGACAGAGGAAGTCGAGATAACGGCGGGCTGGAGAATTGCCGTAATCGCACAGGTCTCAAAGAAAAAGATACTGGATTCCTATCGCGTCTATCTCAAGGCGCTTGGCGATCCCGTGTTTTACCTCGAATGCACGTCAACGGACTCCGATGGCGAGGACAAGCAGATCGCCGCGCGTTTTGGACAGTTCTTCCGCAAGCTTGGATTCAAGATTGCGAAGACGCCTGAAGGCGCAGACTACTGCATCAACGCAAGCGGATCGTATCGTCGTGTCAAAAGCCCGATGGACGAGCGCGAGGTGTACACGCAGTATTCAATGGTCATCAAGGTCTTGTCCAAGACCGGCGAGGAGCTTCTTTCTCTTCCCAACAATCCGCGCAAGAGCGCGGTCAGTCTTGGAGATCCTGAACGCGAACGTGAAATCTGCGCCGAAAAGGCGTTCAAGCAGATGGAAAAGCCCGTGCACGAGGCAATCAACGCGATGATTGCCCGCATGATGGCCGACCACACCGACAAACTCATGAACAGCGACGAGTAGTCGCATAAACTACAAAACCAAAACAACAAAGGAAGCAGAAAATGAAAAAACTGATTATCAGTGCATTGTGCCTCGCATCAGCCGGGTTCGTCTATTCTCAGGATGCCGGACAGGCCCCCGAGGCGCTTTCGCAAGAGGCCTGCGAGATTGAGGAGCAGGACGTCGATGCCATGATGGATGAGTACATCTCGTCCAAGGGATGGGTTGAAGGTCCGAACGAGAAGAACGGCAAGCGCTTCTTCGTGGCCAAGGGCTCTGGCGTCATTCAGGCACCGCGCGACAGCCAGCATTACATAGGCTCGCGCGTCAATGCCTACAACAAGGCCATGCTTGAGGCGAAGAAGGCCATGGTTGAGTATCTGGGCGTTGAAATCGCCACTGAGACAACGCGCGACTACGCCGAAGGCTCTGCGGTCAACCCTACCCCCACCGAAGGCCAGGAAGTCGCCGGAAAACTGAAGCAGTTCCTCTATGCCAAGTTGAACAAGGTGCTCGCTTCTGAAGGCATTGATCCCGTCAAGGATCCGGCCGCGGCCAAGAAGGCGCTCGGCGCACAACTCAGCTCGGAGAGCTATAAGAAGATGATCTCGACGATGGCTCAGGCCAAGGTCCTCGGCCTTCAGGCTTGCTGTACGTTCGAAGGTTCGCCTTCTTCGGGGAAGGGCCAGATTGGCGTTGTCGCCATCTGGAGCGACAAGCTTCAGCAGATGGCGGCCTCAATCACGACTGGACAGCAGCTCCCCTCGGTTGGCGCCAAGACGCCGATATCCGCGCAGGTTTCCACTGACCCCAAGGTGCTGATGTCGACCTTCGGCGTCCAACAGAAAATCGACGAGAATGGCAATCTCGTTCTTGTCGGCTTCGGGCAAGCTGGCGGCGTGAGCGAGTCGACCATGTCCATCAAGGCTGCGGCCGGCAAGGCGCGGCAGAACGCGATGGCGGCCATTCGCGAGTTTGCGGGCGAACAGGTGGCGGTCGCGACAGATACGCTCAGTGCCGAGACGAGCGAGGAGTTTGAGAGCGGCGCAGAGCAGTATTCGAACGAGAGCTACATGAAGGAGCGCGCAAAGGCTGTTGCGGACAAGATGAACATCTCCGGAATGGCTCCGCTTCGCAATGTCAAGGTGAAGCATCCGCTCAATGGAAAGACTGTCTGCGTCGTTGCGCTGACGTGGAGCCCCAAGGAAGCGGCAAAAGCACGGGACCTGAAGAACGCAATGGCGCAGCCTCTCGTTCCTGGCTCTGGATCGCCTGCGGCCAAGCCGAAAGCAGTCCAGCCGGTTAGCAATGGACCTCATTACGGTGCGGGACAGGCCGCAGACGACGATGCGTTTTAATGCCCTTGTCGTTGCTTCGTTGTGCGCCTTGTCCGCCGTTGCGGACAAGGTTCATGACGTGTTCGACGCCCACCGAGATGAAATACTCTCGGCGGGCGTTTCTGCCATCGATGGCAATGTCTATCTGATCGGCAAGGCTCAGTCTCCTCGTAGTCGGGGAGATGCCGTCGGTTGGACGAAAGCAGAGGAAAACGCGAAGTGGCATCTTGGCGATCAGCATCGCGCAATGGCACCTTGGGCGGAGGATGTGACGGAAACAGAGAAGAACTTGGCGTGGAGCGAGTATCGTGCTGCCAATCCGAATCGCTTTCATGCTGTCGGAATGCAACGTATCTGGACGCAGAAGACGCCGCCCGATCGTTATCTGGTCGTCCTGTCGGTTCCAGCGGAATTCGTGAAGCTTTCACCTCCAACCGCACAAGAACTGGCGGAGATGGTCGGCCGCGTAAGGGAGAAACGCAGACTGGCAGAAGAAGCGGCAAGACGGGCGGCGGAAGAGGCCGCACGCAAGGCGGCGGAAGAGGAAGCCGTTCGCAAGGCAGAAGCCGAGGCGGCAGAACGCAAGGCTGGTGCGCGAAAGGTGCTTGACGGCGGCGTGATTCGCCAACAGCAACTTGACGAGGACATGATGCTTTAATATTTGACAATATTGGCCGCATGCCGCTTCCCATAATAGAAAGGAAAATGACAATGAAAACGATCGTGTGTGCGGTGTTTGCCGCTTGGGGATGGCCTGGCGCGACAGGGAGTCGCGGCCTCAAAAATAGAGTTTGATTTTCGGGGGCACAGAGTTTTTCACTCTGGCCCATGGATGATTTGCAAGGAGGAACCTTCGATGATTGAATATCTTGACATGGCGACAAAGGCCACAATCCACCAGATTGTCCATGGATTCGTGGTTGTCTTTGCAATTGCCATTTTCATGAACGGCGTGGGGCGTCGGTTTCGCTCGCATCTAGCTGGGCGGCTCGGAAGTTCCTACGACTACTTTGTGCTTCCCGGATGTCTCTGTCATGAAGTGGGACGGACGATTGGCTGCCTTGTTTCTGGAGTGGGTATTGACCGATTCGAAGTGTTCAATCTCGACACCGATGACTCCGTTCGCATCCCGATAGCAGTCAGTGCAAACAAAAGATTCGCGTTTATTCGACGGTTTTTGATTTTGACAGGCCCCATCTGGTTCTGCTCGGTGGTTGTCGGCCTGGTTGCCCTGCTTGCGGCCGGTTCCGCGACGTTTCCTTCCTACGCTTCGCATTTCAGCGCGGGCGAGGATGTTGGACTCGTTTCTTATATGGCCGCATTAGGCACTTCGGCGGTTGGCATGGTCATCAACCTCTTCTTTGCATGGAACTGGACTTCGCCGTTCTGCCTGCTCGTGTTCTACCTTCTTTTCTGCATTGGCTCGCAGACTCGAATCAGCGGCAGCTCGATGTTGCTCATCTGGCAGTCGATTCTTTGTATCTTCGCGCTTCTCTTTGTTCTCAATCTGATTCCAGGCGTGAACGCAGGAGTCCGATGGCTGGGCGACCGTATCATGCCGGCCGTATTCATGCTGCATGTCACGCTTCTGTTCTGCGCGTTTCTGGATGTCGCGTTTCTGCTGATCCTTCGTCTTCTTCCCGGCAAGGCGCGCCATTCCGGCGACGACGCATCGCCCCATCGGCGCGCAGGCCGTCATTCAGGTGTGTATATCCGTGCAAAGTAAATTCATAGTCGCAGCTTCGCTGCTGGTCGTCTTCCTGGGTGCATCGGGATGGGTCGGGGTTGAGGATCCGCACAAGCGGCAGGGGGCGCAGTCATTATCCAATGACGGAGGCGGCGTTTTTACAGATTTACCGGAAAACGAACGCAAGGAACTCGTCTGGATGGCGAAGGCCGCCAACGCAGCCTATCCGGGTGTTTCCAAACCGCTCAGGTATCGTTCGTTTTCGCGCCAGGAATGGGATGCATGCGCTTCTGGATGTGACGAGATCGTCTACACCGCCGATGGCTATTTCAACGTTGGCAGCGGCCTTCGAGGCAGGCTCATGGTTCATATGCTGGACGAAGGACGCGTGATCTTGGCATTGAGCGGCTGCGACTTTGGCTTAAACACCGTAGGAGAAGGCACGCAGGACGTGTGGCATTGCATCAAGCAGTATTTTACATGTACATCGCGGCAGTACGAGCAGGCGTTGAAGGTCATGAATGGCGTCTTGTCGTCAAAGTGCAGAAGTGAATTCTGGATTGTCGGGCACTCTCTTGGCGGTAGTCTGACCACATATCTGGCGCTTCATTTGCCAGAGGCGCGGACGAAAGTTAAATGCGCCACTTTTAACGGCTACGGACTTTCGCCGTTCCTTGACAAGGAAGAGGGAAGTGTAAAGCTTGCGGAACGAAGGCTGCGCAACGTATATGCCGAAGGCGACCCCGTCTACAGGATAAAAGGGGTAAGACATCTTGGCCCTTCCTATTCTTTGGAGTGCAAGGGAGATTGGCTTACCCAGCACAGCATAGACAATCTGGTGAAGCTGATGATTGCAAAGCGGTCGCGCTGGGCAGGGCTTTAGCCCTTTTCAACTACAAAACATAAAAGGCGATGAGAAATGAATGTTACAAGCAAGATGTCAACGGCCATAACGCTTGCAGGAGCTATCTTGTGCTTTTTTGCAGGGTGTGGAAACGACAACGCAGATTCGGCGAATGAAGACGGTTTGCGTTTTGTCGTTTACGGTTCGACCGCCGGGTCGGAATCTGAATCCGGCGTGCGGGTTTTCAGTCAGGAAGACAAGATGGTGCTGGATTCTACCGCAGAGTTTGAGTGCAAGACGGGAAGCCTTGACCTGGAGCAGGTCCGTGTCGCGGCGTTTTGCCAATGCTTGGGGAAGCTTGCTGAATTTTTATGCTCTGAATATAGGATCGATCAAGATGAAGACGATGATTCTGCAAATATCACCCGGGCATCCACATCTGGTCGTATCGGGAATTTTTATATTGATAAAAGGGTTGTTAATATGGAAGAAGAGCACCGCACCAGACTTCGTAGCACAACAAAGATATCCGATGGAGGTGATCTTTCCGTCGTGATTCGCACGACCCACGTGTATGACGAAAGAAAAGATGAGGTTTCATTTGAGTCGGATGTGGACATCCCGCTTGGTTTTACAGTCGAGGAGTTCCAGGGATTGTTGTCAAATAGTGGTGTTTCGATCGATATTATGTACGAGCAGGCAGGATTTGATGGCTTCCCTATGAATAGTTCTGCGCGGTTTTCGTCAGATTCCAAGGATGTCGTATCATCGGTAAGACAATTGCTTGCCAAGAATGGTGGCAATTGCAGGTACATGGTTCGTATTCATTTCCGGCAAAAGGGAAATTGAGAGGGCTAACGAAGAAAGGGGACTGTATGATTCTTTTTCCCAATCAGTACACGACTATAGTCAGGAGGTGCGGTTTGAGGAATATTGTCCGCAAAATCGGGAAGTATTTTGCTGCACTGGTTTGCTCCAGTATTCTCCTGTCGGGTTGCGAGAAGATGGGTCTGGCTGGGCCGCCGATTACCCTCATCTTTCGGCAAGGCGTGTTGAGCAAATATGTTGCGCAGGTGAGCAACCTGTCGACAAAAGAGGGTATCGAGTTTTATCTCTATGTCGCGAACGGGGAAAGCTCCGCCCGCAGTGGCAACATGGTCGTGCCCGCCAACAGCACAAAGGAAATTGGCGCGTTAGAGGTTGCTTGGTCTTTTGAGGTTGGCGACAAGGGGTTTGTCCGCTCGGTCAAACACACCCAAAAACTCTTTTTCGAAATAACCGGGGATGGTCAGTACAAGACATGGTTCGGCTTCAACGACATACCCGAACGAGACGTCGCGGCGGACCTGCTGGCCAGGAAAGAGGCGGATCGGAGGGCCAAACTGAACGCGGCGGCAAATCAGAATGCGAACTACGGGCGAGAGCTTTTTGCCGCCTTGGCAACAGCCGACCAGGAAAGGGCACGCGCGGGCCTGTCTTCGGTATGGCCAAGGGGGGCGCAAGGCGGATTGAAGGAACGTGCAAGGGACGCGGCGCTGAACTTGAAAGAGAAGGTTGTGGCGAAAATCAAAAAGGATGGCGAGAGCGATGATGGCGCGAAAGAGATCGCCGACGTCAAGTTTGGCAACTCGACAGATTATTTCAACAGGCTTCTCGACTTGCCGCGAAAGGGGACAGATTCCTGGTCGCCCTCCATTGCGTTGTCGAGCGGCGCGGTCGTGATCGCGATCGCGGCGACACAGGAACAGGACGCCATCAGGCCGGAGAACAATCGATGGAGCGTTTTGGCCGATGCCGACGACGAGCTGTCAGACTGCATTCCCGTTCTTGTTTCGGCAAACTTCCCCTGCGAGAAATTGCGTTCCGCTTGGGATGGAACGGAGTGCTCGGACGAAGTCGTGCAGCTGCACCCCTCGGGCGATCTGTGCGCCGATGCGTTCGTCGTGGTCTATAGAAACGGCGGGGTCAAGACAATCTTCGCGGCCCAGGCGACGCTGAACAACATCTATTCAGGCCCGTTCAACACGTGCACCAACGGCTACAACCGTCCGCTTCGCTATCTCACGCCGAATGGGATCAAGAATGCGATTGACGTGCAGCGATGAGCGTTCGGTCAAGGCTTGAATCCCGCGCCGAGCAGTGGGAGCGGCAGCTCTTGTCATCTTCCCGTGCTCGAAAATTCCTTGTCAGATTTGGGCGGTGAGAATTCCTGACTCGACATAACGATGATACTTGAAAGGGGACGCACATGAACAAGTTAGCAAAGATGGTTGTGGCTGTCGCCATGATTGCGATAGCCCTGTCGGGCATCGCCGACACGAAAGCGACCTACCGCGACGCGCAGGGCCGCATACAGGGTACGGTCACGACGGATCGCAGCGGGAAAACAACCTATCGCGACTCAATGGGGCGCAGGCAGGGCTCAAGTTCGACCGACCGCAACGGAAAGACAACCTATCGTGACGCCATGGGTCGCAACCAAGGATCGTCCTCGACAGATCGGTCTGGAAAAACGATCTATCGCGATGCACAGGGTCGCAACATGGGATCTTCCACGACGGATCGCAACGGGAAAACGACCTATCGCGATGCGCAAGGCCGAATCCAGGGAACTTCAACGACTGACCGATCTGGTAAAACCACCTATCGGGATGCGCAAGGGCGCATTAAAGGGACAAAGAAATGAACATCTCGGAAAGGTTGATGAAAGTGAAGGCGATCGCGATTGTCATTTTTTCGCTCTTTGTACTGGCTTGTTCTCAGAAGCAAGACGTGTTCTTTTCGCTTGAGGAGGCCAATGCATGCCTTTGGGAAAGCGACAAAGATGCGGTTCGAGAGGCGGTTGAATGGATTCAAAAAGCCGAGGCGACCGAGGACGAAATGGCGTCGGTTGAATATTTTGAGAAAGCCTATGAGCCGATCAACGAGCTGTATGCGGCGAGTCGTGACGACGATTCCATCACGGGGCGGAAGCGCTCGGCGGCTTTGGCCTGGGTGCTGATTGACTTCAGCTACAATCATGCAACAGGTTCCTGCGCCAAGTGGGTGCTGTTTGCCCAGCGGCTGGGCCTGAAGGAAGCGGATCAAATCGTCGCCGACCCTCCGGAGAAGTTGCGCAACTATCTTCTGCCGCCGGAACGACAGGCGCCGGCGCGACGATAACGGTGCACGCGGTGGGCGCAGGGGCGCGCTGATTTGATATACTACGAAAGGTCGAAACGATGAGACGATTGCTGACAGGACTGTTGCTTGCATCTGCGGCGCTGATGGCGCGCGCGGGGGAGCGGTTCGCTCCCTCGCAACTGCCGCCGAGCGAATGGGCGGATACGGAGGTCTGCACGAACTTGCTCTTTGACGCAGGCGCGGCGACGGACAACAAGTTCACGCTTTCAATCACGCTTAGCGCCGCGACGAACAACAACGTCGAGGTCGCGTTCGGCGTCGATGCGGACGAGGACGGCGCGCTTGCGCTGGAGGAAGCGGAGCTGTCGGTCGGCTGGGACTGCGGCGAATGGCGGCTGAGGGACTTTCGCGGCGGGGCGGTGCTGAGCGCCGAAAGCGGGGCGAGCGCGCTGACATTGGCCCTCTACCTTTCCGGCACAGACCGCTCGGCGCGGACGATGGAGGGGAACGTTTTCTCGGGCGATGCCGCGCCGACGTTCTTCAACCCCGCGTGGAACTTGGCGCGGGTGACGGTGCGCGGCGAAACCGCCGCGCTGGAGTGCATCGAGGCGCGGGCGACGACCGTGGGCTTCTTCCTGAGGTTCAGATGATGAAGCCCGTGATCGACAAAGTGGTTGGTGGCGTTTTGCTCGCGGGCTTCTTGGCGGGCATGGTCGGCTACGGCGGCGGCAAGACGAACAGTGTGCCGCAGAACATGAATGCGCCGTTCGCGCCGATGGGAGAGGTTCATCCGCTCCAGGGACTGGCGCGGTTGATCTGGCCCGAGGCGTTTGAACCCAGGATTCTTTCGCACCCTCTCCAGATGGCCGATGCGGAGAAAATGGCGGCGAACTGGAACGTGCGTGGCGCGTGGCGGGATTCGTTCAAGTTGGATTTTGACGAGGGCTGGGTGTGCCCGTGGGGCACAAACCATTTGACGAGCGTGGAAGTTCTGTCGCACGGCGAAATCCGCCCGCAGTGGAATGACACAAACGCAGTGGCGCGACTGGGCGTTCCCGTTTCCATCGTGCCAGGGCTGACGAATTTTTCCTTTGAACTGACGCCCTCTAACTCTTACCGCTTTGCTTGGACGGATGCCGTGATTGGTCGTGCGCCGCGCAATACACAGCCGAACAACCTCATGACGGCTTCGATTGAACTTATGCGGTGCGGCGATGTGGCGATTGCGACGAACGGCGTATTGTGGACGATTCCGCGCGAACTGCCATTCGACCACGATGGCTTCGGTCAAGACGACGAATGGGTCGCGGCAAACTTCACGAACGCGACGGAAATCGCGGCGGCGGGCGGCTATCCCGCGTGGGTCGATGCGCAAGTGGGCGAGGGACTCACGAACGGGCTCTACAAACTGACGGTTCACGTTGACGACTTGCCTGAAACGACGCAGATTGTCATTGGCGACACCGCTGTTGCCGTCACCAATGCAGGTGACTATGTGTTTTTGCTTGGCAAAGGCATTCAATATCCATTCTCGTCCTCGGCGGACTTTGCGACCAACTTCACCTTCGCGGTCGAGGACGACGTTCCTTCGTTGCAAGCGCTTTGTTCGCCGTCGCCATTGAGAAGCGGCGCGAATGGTGACGGCCTGTGGGTGGCGGATACTGCGCAGGTGTTCATGCCGCCGTTCTGCAGCTATTTCCTGTATGAACCGTCGCTTGAAGTCGTGCCGGACGGATGGAAGCCGTCAATCCTTTCCCCGGCGAAGACATTCACTGCCGTCCTCCAAGATGTACCGTGGTTTGCGCCTTCGCCAACCTACCAATGGTCGTCGGTTGGCAGCGCGAATGTTGCGATCGCCAGCCCGACCCAGCAATCGACCGACATCTCTTGCCCGTTTCCTGAATCGTATGGTCATGAAGTCGCCTTGCGCCTGACCGTTCTCATGGGCGGCATTCCCTTGTGCGCCAACTACTATTATTCGATCGACAGCTACAATACTGGCGACTGCGATTCATGCGAATATGACGGCGAGCTGCCGCCCTCGCTGGCCGTGGAATCTTATCCGTCGGCCGTTTTCTTTGAAAAGGGGCTTGTGAACCTTGACACGTCCGATGTCGCCTGCCGCTATTGCGTTGATTCGTCTGGCACGTTCACTCTCTCTTGGACGGGGGATGGTTGCAGTGTCAAAGATGCGGCAAACAACCCCGTGTCCAGCGGCTATACGTGGGACGTGGATTCTGCATGTGCGGGCGTGCGTCATTTCACCGTGTGGAATGCTCTGAAGTCGTCATCGCCCAGCGGAACGGTCTTTGCCGTGACGTTTGAGCCAGACGAAGGGAATGCTGCACTTGAAGATGATGCAAGTGTTGTCTTTGTCGAGTATGAAACGCAAACTGTCGCGCAATGGCCGCTTGATAGATCCAGGCGCACCATCGGCGTTTGCGAAGACGTGCGTATCTATCTCAGCCCGTTTGTCGATGGTTCGATTTTGTCCCACAGCGATCCAGATTCACTACTTGTAAAAGAAAGTGCTAGCAATAGGTGGAAATATACTGCGCCCAGTCATGCATCCACTGATGCAATTAGCGCGAGCGACTTCGGCTCGTTGTTTGCTTTCAATGTCGTTGAGCCAACGGGATATGACTCAAAGCTTGTCGCCATTGATGGACATGGCGCGGCGAATGGCGTTGCAGGCGAATTTGAAATGTGGCTCGACCTGACATTGCTTCCTACGAATGTCTCATTCGCAGGCATTCAAGTGATGGAGGTTGGCGTGGTGGCAACAAATGCAACGAACTATTTTCTTGAACCTGCCCACACGAATCTGCTTGTCCATTCACAGCTACAAGGTGCTAATATTTGGATTCCAATTGGATCAAACAATGAATCGAATGACAAGGCAGGGCCGATGGAATTAAGTCAGCCGTGGGGTGTAGGAGGTGAAATGACATGGCCGATACCCAATAGATTCAGGAAGACCGGTGCTGCGATTGACAAATACTTTTGCAACACCGATGAATATTTCTCGTTGACCTCTGACGGGACGGTGCACACTGAAAAATTCGACTGGTATGCATCGGTCACAACCAACAGGGTGTTTTCATATGGAAGGAGATAACGTGATGAAGAAGTCTATTATGGTATCTGTTGTGGCGCTTGCCGTCCTGTGTCTATTTGGCGAATGGTCGCCAGAAGACGCACAAGCTGAGCTGTCGTCCGCAATTGTACAATGGGGCGTGGATGCGGACGCCTTTATAAATGCCGTTGATGCTGCCTATGGATCTGCGTACAATTCTGCCGAAAAGAGTCAATTTCTTTGCAACTGGTATTGTTCAATACTGGATTTGCATGTTTCGCCGACTGCCGGCCTCGCCGACTCGAATATTTGGCTCAGGGTGAAGACCCATGCAATTCGGGAACTCGGGAATTCCGTTGCGATAAAGAACAGCACGAATTGTTGGTTTGCCGCCGCCCGTGAATATGCAGGATTGAACCTGCTTGACAGCCAGGAGTGGTATCAGATAGCGGGCGTTGAACAAGACGTTGAAGTGGTCTTCCCTGACGGCGTGGTGCTGGTAAATTCTCCATTTCGCATGGACGATACGAGCGCTGAAAGCAGAGCGTATGCGCAGCGGAATAGAGATGCGCATGAAATGAAGCGCAATCTGTCGCTTGCCAAGTCTACAATTTGTAGGGATCTTCGGGATGCCGTTTCTTCGTCTACATTCGCATCGTTGGACATACCGGAACAAAACGCCGTTGTTTCCAACATCGTGGCAATGGCTTGTTTCTCTCAGGCAGAAGCGGCTTCGCTGGGCCTGACAAACAGGGTTGGCTCTGTGTCTCAATGATGAGAAATCGCCAGTGGAGGATCGTCGCCGAACCTGTGGCACTATCAGCACTATGGGGGTAAGCACTATATTGGGCATTATGGAGTTGCCCCCATACATAGTGCCGCAATGCGCGTCAACAAGTTTGGCGTGACATGGGAGAGATGGATAAACGGTCTAGAAAGCCAAGTGGAGGATTAGAAAGTAGCAAAATGCTACATTCTGCTGGCACTGGGGACTGGAGGGTCGGCGACTTGGGCGATTGGAACGGCGCGGCAAAACTGACACCAGAGGTGACGGTCGAAGAGGGTGACGGCGCGACGATGCGCTTCAAGGTAACCCCTGGCGACGGCACCGCGCCGCGCGCCTTCCTCCGCATCCGCAATCACCCAATTGGCGACGCATCGCGAGCGGCGGGAGAATTTATGATATACTATCGGGACTATGAGACATTTCATCATGACGACGATTCTGGCATCGGCGGTGGCGGCGGCATGGGGACAGACCCCGCCGGCGGCGCCGACCGGCCGCGAGTGGCAGGACAACCAGCAGCTGTCGCAGGGGCGCGAGAAGCCACGCGCGGCGTTTGCGAGCTTCGACACGGTCAAGGAGGCGCTGAAGATTCTCCCCGAGTTTTCGCCGCGCCAGATTTCGCTCGACTCCGACAGCGACTGGCGCTTCAAGTGGGTGCCCGACCCGACGCAGCGCCCCGTCGGCTTCCAGGCCGAGGACTACGACGTCTCCGGCTGGGAGCGCATCAAGGTGCCGTGCTCGTGGCAGGCGTACGGCGCGAACGGAAAGGGCGGCTGGGGCACGCCCATCTACACGAACCAGCGCTACCCGTTCGCGAAGGACCGCCCCGGCGGCTCGTGCGTGACGCTGGCGCCGCCGACCAATTACACCGCCTACGCCCAGCGCAACCCCGTCGGCAGCTACCGCCGCGACTTCAAGGTGCCCGCGAAGTGGCTCGACGCGGGGCTGGACGTCTACCTCAAGTTCGACGGCGTCGACAGCTTCTACTACCTCTGGGTCAACGGCCGGTACGTCGGCTTCTCGAAGGACAGCCGCTCGCCCGCCGAGTTCAAGGTGACGGACTACGTGCGCGCGGGCGCGAACACCGTCGCGCTGGAGGTCTACCGCTACTCCGACGGCAGCTACCTCGAGGACCAGGACATGTTCCGGCTCTCGGGCATCTTCCGCCACACGTGGCTCCTCGCGCGGCCGAAGGAGAAGATTCGCGATTTCTTCGCGGTGGCGCGCCCGTGCGTCGACGGCGGGTTCGACGGCGCGTGGGAAGTGGCGCTCAAGGTGGACGGAAAGGTGAACAACATCTCGCTCTACGACTGGAACGACCGGCTGGTGGCCGGGCCGTTCGCGGAGACGCGCTTCACGGTCCCGGCGGTGAAGCTCTGGAGCGCGGAGGAGCCGAACTGCTACAAGCTCGTGCTGGAGGGCGAGGCGGAGGTCGTCTCGGCGGTCTTCGGCTTCCGCGTGAGCGAGATCAGGAACGGCCGCTACTATTTCAACGGCCAGCCGATCAAGCTCAAGGGCGCGAACCGCAGCGAGACCGATCCGCTGTACGGCCACTACGTGCCGCGTGAACGCCACGAGCAGGACGTGGCGCTCCTGAAGGCCGCGAACTGCAACGCCGTGCGCAACTCGCACTATCCGCAGGACGACTACTGGTACTACCTCTGCAACGTGCACGGCCTCTACCTCGTCGACGAGGCGAACGTCGAGAGCCACGGCTACGGCTACGGCGCGGAGTCGCTCTCGCACCAGAAGAGCTGGACAAAGGCGACGGTCGCGCGCAACGTCGCGATGGTCGAGCGCAACAAGAACCATCCGGCCGTCGTCATCTGGAGCTACGGCAACGAGGCGGGCCCGGGCGAGAACTTCGCCGCGTGCCGGCAGGTGATCAAGTACATGGACCCGACGCGGCCGACGCACTACGAGCGCGACTGGTCGGTCGCCGACATGGACGGCTGCCAGTATCCGAGCGTCGAATGGACGCGCAAGAAGGCGGCCGAGACGACGTCGCTCAAGCCGTTCTACATCTCCGAGTACGCCCACAACATGGGCAACGCGATGGGCAATCTCCAGGACTACCAGGACGCGATCGAATCGAGCGACGTCATCCTCGGCGCGACGATCTGGGACTGGGTGGACCAGGGCCTCTACAAGAAGACGGACGACGGCCGCTTCATCATCGCGTTCGGCGGCGACTTCGGCGACGTGCCGAACGACGGGCTCTTCGTGATGAACGGGTGCCTGCTCTCCGACCGCACGCCGGAGCCGGGCTACGCCGAGATCAAGCACGTCTACCGGAACTGGACGGTGAAGGCGACGAACTACTTCCAGCGCGTCGTGGTGAAGAACAAGAACTTCTTCGTCGATGCGACGGGCGTGACGCTCAACTGGCGCGTCTACGCGGACGGCGAGCCGGGCGCGAAAGGCACGTTCGACCTGCGCGGGCTCAAGCCGCAGACCGAGACGGTCTACGACCTGCCGGCAGCGGCGTTCGCGGCGCAGAACCGCGGCGCGACCGTCTCGGTGCGCTTCGCATTCGTCAAGGACGGGCGCGTCATCGCCGACGACCAGATCGACGTCGTCGAATCGCGCAGCGTCGATTCGCTCGGCGCGAAGCGGCCGTTCAAACTGTGGGGCGCGGCGCAGGTGGCCTCGTCCGAGGACGCCACGAACCTCGTTTTCCGCGCGAACGGCCTCACGGTCGCGTTCAGCAAGGAGACGGGACTGCCCGCGTCGATCCGGCGCGACGGCTGGTTCGGTGCGACGGAACTTCTGAAATCCCCGCTGCGCCTCGACGCCTACCGCGTGCCGTCGTCGAACGAGGCGGGGCTCGGCCAGAAGTGGCGCGCGCTCGGCCTCGACGGCCTGACGGGCCGGCTGACGGCGCTTTCGCCGCTCGAATCGCGCGGCGACGCGGTGACGTTCACGACGGTGTCGGAGTGGACGGGCGCGCCGACGGCCAAGCCGGTCGCGTTCAACCTGGCGGCGCGCTGGACGGTCTACCCCGACGGCACGCTCGCGTGCGTCGCGCGCATCCGCCCGACGGGACCGAAGCTGGAGCTCGCGCGCGTCGGCTTCACGTGGGAGCTCGCGGCGGTCAATCCGACGGTCGAATGGTTCGGCTGCGGCCCGTACGAGAACTACCCCGACCGCCGGGCGGGCGCGTTCCTCGGCCGCTGGAAGATGTCCGCCGCCGATTTCTACTTCCCCTATGCGCGCAACGAGAACTGCGGCAACCGCGAAGGGACGCGCGGCTTTTCCGTCGGCGGCCTCGCGGTGCGGACGCTCGGCGAGCCGTTCGCGTTCGAGGTCAACCCCTACACGGCGGCGCAGCTCGACGCGACGGTGCATCCGGCCGAGCTGCCGGAATCGACCGGCACGACGGTCGGCTGCT
>JAFUEM010000283.1 GCA_017463935.1 Kiritimatiellia bacterium | reverse complement strand
GGACTTGCGCGCGCGTCTTTCCGCCGCCGGCCGCGCGGCCGCGCGCGGCTACGACTGGCGCATGCTCGCCGTGCGTCTCGTCGATTTCTACATCGGCGCGTGACGGATGCGACGGAATGTGATACAATACAAGTCTCACCACTCAAGGAGGCAGACACGATGAAGAAGGGGCTTTTGACCGCGTGCGCGCTCGGCGCGCTGACCGCGTGCGCCGATATCTACATGGCGGGCGATTCGACGATGTGCAACTACAATCCCCGTCAGTACCCGCAGCAGGGGTGGGGCCAGGCGCTCGCGCTCTACATGAAGAACCCCGACCAGCTGCACAACTGGGCCGTCGGCGGGCGCAGCGCGAAGTCGTTCAAGAACGAGGGCCGCTGGCAGAAGCTCGTGGACGCGCTCCAGGCGGGCGACTACGTCATCATCGCGTTCGGCCACAACGACGCGAACAAGGCGAAGACCGAGCGCTATTCGACCGTCCCCGACTACAAGGAGCTGATGACGGGCTTCGTGGCGGACGTGCGCGCGAAGGGCGCGACGCCGATCTTCGCGACCTCGATTCCGCATTCGGGCGGCTTCAGCGAAAAGGACGGCGTCATGTCGGTGCGCGGCAGCGCGGCGGGCATCGGGCCGTACGTGGACGCGACGCGCGAGCTCGGCGCGGAGCTGAACGTGCCCGTCCTCGACCTCAACCGGTTCGCGTGCGAGGACCTTCCGAAGCGCGGGCTGGAGAAGGCGAACCGCCTCTACATGCGCATCAAGCCCGGCGAATACAAGAACCATCCCGACGGCAAGGGTGACGGCTGTCACACGCGCGACACGGGCGCGTACTACTTTGCGACGGCGGCGGTCAGGGCCGCGCGCGAGCAGAAGCTGGGCGTGTGCGCGCTCTTCAAGCCGTTCGACGAGGTTAAGTTCACGCCGATTCCGTGGGGCGGGCCCGGCAGCGACGCGCAGCCGATGAAGGACGATTTCTCGAAGGACGAGATCGCCTACGCGAACGAGGAGGCGGCGAACAGGGAGGCTGCGGGCGACGACTGGAAGCGCGAGATCATGGACCTGCGCCGCGCGGCCGAGGGCCGTGGCATGGGCAAGGACGAGGCGCAGCGGTGGGCCGCCGCCGAATACCGCCGCCGCCATCCGAAGGGCAGGTAAGTCGCCGTTGACGAACGCGCTTTTGTCGCGCATGCCGCGCTTGCGGGAAGGCCGCGCGAAGCGACAGGGAAAATAAAATGCGCGATGCTCCCCTGCAGGGGAGTGCGGCCGCGCGGGGAACTTGGTATACTGTGTACCATCTGTTGGGGGAGGAGAAGAACAGATGAAGCGGACAGTACACAGACGACAACTTTTCGTCTCGCGGGCGACCTATCTGCGCCCCGATCATCGCCTGTCATCGCGCGAGGCCGAGATCCTGACCTGTTTCTCGTTCGGCAAGACGCGGCAGGAAGTCTCGGAACTTTTCGGCATCAGCCTCGACACCGTCAAATCGCACGCCAAGAGCATTCGCACGAAGTTGAACGTCAGCAACGTGCCGTTCGCCGTGCGGCGCGGCTTCGAGCTCGGCATCCTCCGGCCGGCGGAGGGAACAGGCAATTGACATCCCGCTCTTGCTCGCATCGCCCAACCACCTAAGATAACCCAACCACCTAAGATAAGGAGATAAACCAATGAAAACGACGCGGACCCCAACCCCATTGCGCTATCTTTCCAAAAACAGGGGGGGGGGCAAATATGGTTGGTTATGGCAATCGCCGCCTTGTCCTTTTCGCCGGCCCGCGCCGCCGAGTGGCTCGGCATCGGCGGCGATACGCTCTGGGGAACGGACGCCAACTGGGAAAGCCAGACGGGCGTGCCCGTCGGCAACATCGCCGTTTCGGCGAAGGCGGGCGACCACCGCACGATCACACTCGACGGTGACCATGCGTTCAGCGGCACGTTCGTCGTGACCGCCGGAACCGAATCGTCGCCTGTCGTCTTTGACGCGACCGACGCGGCTGTCGCGGCGGCGAACCACGTCGAGCAGACGAGCACCCACGGCTTCGACGTGAAGAGCGGCGGCGTGCTCAAGGTCGTGTCCGGCATCTACGACTGGGCGAACGACTATCGCGTGTCGGACGCATCCGTCCTGTGGATGACCGGCGGGCGCCTGACGACGAAGTACTGGGGCGTCCTGAGCGGATCGGCGCGCGTCAAGATGGACGGCGGCGAGCTCGTGAGCGGCTGGCGGGACGGCGCGGAAACGGATAACGGCCGGTTGAATCTGCGCGACAATTCGTCGATCGTCATGACGGACGGGCGCATCCGCTGCGCCAACAACACGAACGGCGGCAACGATGCCGAGGCGCTGACGATCGGCGAGAATGCCGGAACGACGTCCGTCAGCGTGTCGGGCGGCGAGATCGTCGCGAGCGGCAAGATCCATCTCGGCATGAATGCAAGTTCCGTCTCGGAACTGTCCGTCTCGGGCACGGGCGTCGTCTCGTCCGCCAATGACATGCGCCTCGGCTACAATGGCGCCGATTCCACGCTGACGATCGCGGACAACGGCCAGGTGAACGTGGGCACGACGGCCGTTCCGCGCTGGCTGATTCTGGACAAGGGGCGGTCCACGATCAATCTGGACGGCGGCACGCTCAGCGTCGGGAAGCTGTCCGTCGCGTCCGACAGCACGGCGGAAATCAATTTCAACGGCGGCACGCTCAAGGCGCAGTATTCGATCGCCGACTACATCGACAAACGCGAGGCGCTGAAGTTGAACGTGCGGGCCGGCGGCGCGGTCATCGAGACGGATTACGCGCTGTCGATCGCGGCGCCGTTTGTCAGCGGCGAGTCGGCCGACGGCGGGCTCACGAAGAAGGGCGACGGCATCCTGACGCTGACGGGCGCCTGCACCTACACTGGCGATACGGTCGTCGAACAGGGCGTGCTGGCCCTGCCGTACAACACGACGCTCAACGGCAATCTCGTGATCAAGGAAAAGGGCGCGCTCGTCTTTGACCTGACGGGATGCGAGAACCTTGCCGCGAACGAAGAGATCACGCTCTTGACGCTGGCCGAGGGGAAGGCGCTTTCGTTCGCGGCGGCGGATGACGCGCTGGAGACGGCGGTCTTCCTGATCGGCCCCGTTGTCGATGCGACGCTGGCCTATGACGCGGATGCGCGCACGCTCACGGCGACGCTGACGGACGTGACGAACGCATCGTCCACGCGCAAGGTGACGACCTGGAACGGCGGCGCCGCGGGCACGGCCTCGCCCGCCGACTGGCATGTCGATAGCAACGCGCACTGGTCCAACGGCCAGCCGACCGGCCGCGACGACATCGCGGTCGTGCCGGGCGACGGCAAGATTTTCTACTGGAACGGAAACGGCCTGGCCTTCGGGACGTATGTCATTCGCCACGGGACGCTCTTTCTGGTGGCCAGCGCCGGGAATCCGACGGTGAAGGTCAAGCGCGTCGCCGGTGTCGGTACGCTGAAGTCCTCGCATGTCGGCCTCGAACCGTCCGCCTGCAACCTGACGGTCGATCCGACGGTCGCCTTCGAGCCGAGCAACGAGGCGACGACGTCCGACACGTGGGTGATGGCCGCGTCGGGCTGGTCCGTGACGGTGAACGGCGACATCATGGCCACGAACGGCCTGTTCATCTGCTACGAGAATGCCGTGCTCAACGGCGATGTCCGCGTGACCTATCCCGGCGTCACGCATCGCATCGCCGCCAACGCCGGCGGAACGACGCTGAACGGCACGCTTCAGATCGGCGGCGGCACGACCGTCGAGCTGGGCAGCTCGCTGACGCTGGGGGCGGAAGCCGGTCTGGTGTACGTGGGTCCGGCCGCGCTGACTGGCACGGCCTGCACCTGGCCGACGGTGACGGTGGCGGGCGGCACGGTCGATTACACCGCGCTGCCGGAGACGGCGGCGGAAAGCTACGCGGTGCGCGGCGGCGCCGTGACGATCGCGGCGGGCGCGGAGCTGTCGAAGCCGCTGGCCGTGTCGGGCGGTGGCGTGGTCGTGGACGTGTCCGGCCTCGCGGATCTCCAGGCGGGCACCGAAGTCACGATCACGGGCGTGCAGCTGGCGGACGGTCTGTCGGCCGCGGATGTGTTCACGATGTCGGACGGCGTGCTGGACTGGACGTTCGCGGTCGGCGAAGACGGCACCATCGTGGCGACGGCGCACGACCAGGCCCAGCTGATCTGGAACGGCGGCAGTGCGGACTGGCTGGCCGCGGACGTCTGGCTCAAGGACGGGACTCATGCGGCGACCTTCGCGGATGCGAACGATGTGACGTTCAACGGGGCGGACATGACGGCGGCGGAGACGGCGACCAACACGGTCCGCATCGCGTCGACGGTCAGGCCCACGCAGGTGCGGGCGTCGGCGCCGGCCGGCAAGGGCTACCGGCTGACGGGCGCGGCGGTCGAAGCGGTCGCGCTGACGCAGACGGGCGAGGG
>JAFUEM010000282.1 GCA_017463935.1 Kiritimatiellia bacterium | reverse complement strand
GCTGGGCTGCGCCGCGGCGGGCGCGGCGGTCTGCGCGGCGCTGCGCGCCGGGAGGCGCGAAATATGATATACTATTCCCTCAACACGGGAGGGAATCATGTCGAAGATCAACGAGATTTCATGGGAAGACTTTGAGCGTCTGTCGCTGGAGGCGAAGCGGCCCTACCTCGCGCGTCCGGGCGGCGACGGGATGCCGTACCATACGCTCTTCGCGCAGCAGTTCGACCGCGCGATCCTTGAGCGGCTGTGCGCGCTCGCCAACCGCATCCGCTTCATCAACAAGTCGAAGGAAGGCGCGCTCTACCTGAAGAACGTCCTCGCGCACAAGCGCGCGATGCTCTACTTCTCGCAGCCGAGCTCGCGCACGTTCCTCTCGCATCTCGCGGCGTGCCAGATCCTCGGCATCACGACGGGCAGCGTGCGCGACGCGGCGACGAGCTCCGAGTTCAAGGGCGAGAGCCACGAGGATTCGATCCGCACCTTCTCGTCCTACTTCGACATGATCATCATGCGCTCGCCCGAGCAGGGGCTCGCCGAGAAGATGGCGTGGGAGCTGTCGAACAGCGAGCGCCCCGTGCCGATCCTGAACGCGGGCTCGGGCAAGGACCAGCACCCGACGCAGGCGCTGCTGGACATCTACACGCTCATCCGCTCGTTCGAGAACAAGGGCGGCGTCGACGGGCGCACGGTGACGTTCTGCGGCGACCTGATGCGCGGGCGCACGGTGCGCTCGCTCTCGTACCTGCTCACCAACTTCCGGAACGTCAAGCAGATCTTCGTCGCGCCGCCGGACCTGCAGGTGCCGGCCGACGTCGTGATGATCCTCGCGAAGAAGGGCGTCGACTTCGAGGTGACGGACGACCTCAAGGCGGCGGTGAAGGTGTCGGACGCGGTGTACATGACGCGCATCCAGGACGAGTGGGACAAGGCGAAGGGCGAGTCGGCCCAGATCGACACCTCGCGCTTCAAGTTCGGCGCGGAGGAGCTTGCGCTTCTCGGCAGGGACGGCATCATCATGCACCCGCTGCCGCGCCGCGACGAGATCGCCGTCTGCTGCGACCACGATCCGCGCGCGATGTACTGGCGGCAGATGCGCAACGGCATGTGGATCCGCGCGGCGCTGATCGCGTCCGTGTTCGGCTTTGAAGAGACAATCATGGAGTGCGGCTATTGATGGACGGCGTGGGCATCGTTGAACCGAAGAAACTGTCGCTGAAGCTGCCGCCGGGCGGCTATCGGCTGGAGTCGGGCGGCCTCCTGAAGGAGATCGAGGTCGTCTACGAGGAATGCGGCGCGCCGCTGCGCGACGACAACGCGATCTTCATCTGCCACGCGCTGACGGGCGACGCCCACGTGGCGGGCATCCGTCCCGGCGAGACGAAGCCGAGCGGCTGGTGGGACGGCATGGTCGGCCCCGGGCGCGGCATCGACACGAACCGCTGGCACATCATCTGCGCGAACGTGCTGGGCGGCTGCAGCGGCACGACGGGGCCGATGTCGATCAACCCCGACACGGGCCGGCCCTACGGCTCGAGCTTCCCGCAGTACACGTTCTCCGACGCGGTGGACATCTACCGGCTGCTCCTGAGGCAGCTCGGCGTCAAGCACCTCGCCGCGCTCATCGGCGGCAGCTACGGCGGGCTCCAGGTGATGGACTGGGTGACGCGCTGCCCCGACGAGATGGACAAGGCGGCGCTCATCGCGACGTCGGCGAGCCTCAACACGCAGGCGCTCGCGTTCGACATCGTCGGCCGGGCCGGCATCACCGAGGATCCCGACTGGCGCGGCGGCGACTACTATCAGGTCGGCGACGGCCTGGGGCCCAAGCGCGGGCTCTCCTCCGCGCGCCAGCTCGCGCACATCACCTACCTCTCGCGCGAGCTCCTCGAGGCCAAGTTCCACCGCGCGCTGCAGAAGAACTTCGTGGAGGCGCCGCCCGAGGAGCGCGCGAAGCGCGACGCCGCGTTCAAGACGTACTTCCAGATCGAAAGCTACCTCGACCACCACGGGCAGAAGTTTCTCAAGCGCTTCGACGCCAACAGCTACCTGCACATCACGCGGTCGATGGACCTCTTCGACGCGGGCGCGCGCTACGGCGGGCTCGACGCGGCGGCGGCGCGCGTCAAGGCGAAGTGCCTCGTCGTCAGCTACGAGAACGACATCCTCTTCGCGGACTGGCAGGCGCAGGACATCGCGCACGCGCTCCTGAAGAACGGCAAGCGCGTCACCTACTGCCACCTGGAGGCGGGCACGGGACACGATTCGTTCCTGACGGAGATCCACGACCTCGCGGGGCTGCTGGGCGGCTTCCTGGGCGAGCGCGACGTCAAGGTCATGAAGTGGCAGAAGCGGCTCTACCGCAACATCGTCAGGATGGTCCGGCCGCTGTCGCGCGTCGTCGACATCGGCTGCGGCGACGGCTCGCTCCTGAATGTCCTGCGCAAGGAGCGCGGCGTGCAGGGCGACGGCGTGGAGATCGACATCGAGCGCTTCAACGAGGCGGTGGCCGACGGCCACGACTGTTTCTGGGCCGACGCGGACGAGGGACTGTCGCTCATCCCCGACCGCCACTACGACCTCGCGGTCTGCTCGGATACGCTCCAGGAGGTGAAGAACCCGCGCGGGCTCCTGCGCGAGGCGCTCCGGATCGCGGACGAGGCGATCGTCACCTTCCCGAACTTCGCGGCGTACCGCATCCGCCTGACGCTGGCGTTCAAGGGCCGGCTGCCGGTCTCGAAGGCGCTGCCGTTCAAGTGGTACGACACGCCGAACATCCACTGCGTGACGCTGAAGGACTTCCGCGAGCTCTGCCGGGCGGAGGGGATCGAGATCCTGGAGGTCGCGGCCGAGAGCCGCCACCTCTTCGGCAGGATCCTCCTCGCGCTGGGCTTCAAGAACCTCGGCGCGTCCA
This sequence comes from Kiritimatiellia bacterium, assembly GCA_017463935.1. GTDB lineage: Bacteria > Verrucomicrobiota > Kiritimatiellia > RFP12 > UBA1067 > UBA1067. Next base: position 1,036 of record JAFUEM010000282.1, on the reverse strand, counting down.
AGATCGTCGCCCGCATCCGGCGCCGCCCGGCCTGAGCCGGACGCCCGCCGGTCCCGCCGACAGTCGCACGCCGCCCGCCGCGGCGCGCGAAATTTTTTTTCGCGTTCCCCGTTGACAGCGCCGCGTCCTTTATGATAAAGTAATCACGTGATTACGATAAAAGGAGATAGCGCGATGGCGGAACGGAAGAAACGGATTGATGGCGTCGAGACGCGCGAGGCGATCCTCGCGGCGGCGGCGGAGGAGTTTGCCGAGAAGGGGTTTGCGCTCGCCTCGGCGCGGGAGATCTGCCGCCGCGCGGGCGTGAACGCGGCGCTGCTCGCGCGCTACTTCGGCTCGAAGGCGGCGCTCTACCGCCTTGTCGCCAAGCGGCTTTTCGGCGACCTCGGCGCGCCGCTCGCGCGTCTCGCGGACGGCGTGACGGACGAGGCGAGCTGGCGCGCGGCCGTCAGCGAGTGGGTGGACGACATGCTCTTCATGACACTGCCCACCGCGCCGGCCCAGAAGCTCTGCGCGGCGCTCTTCCGCCATGAGGTGACCGCGCCGACCAAGTTTCACAGGGAGTTCAAGGAGTCGTTCGGGCGTCCGGTCTATGAAGGCCTCAAGAAACTGCTCGCGCGGAAGGTGCGCGATCCGGAGGCCCTTGATCTCTGGGCGTCGTCCATCTGGGCGCAGGTTTCGGTCTATGCGCTGGCCGACCGGAAGTGGCACGGCGATTTTAAACCGTCCGGCGCGGGCGTGCGCGCCTGGGCCGAGAAGGTCCGCGACCACATCTGCGAGACTGTTTTCAACGGATTGGAGGGCTGAACCATGGAACTGCTGGGACTTCTTGGATTTCTCGTTTGCTTGCTCTACACGATCGGTCTGCCGGTCGTGCTGATCGCCGTGCTCGTAAGACTCGGCCATCTGCGGGAGAAGATCGACGACATCAACCGGCGGCTGGCAGCGAAGTCCGGACTGCCCGCGAAAGCCGCGCCCGCCGACACGCCGAAGCCGGTCGCGCCGGTCGCGCCTGTCCCGGCCGTGTCGCCGGTGC
>JAFUEM010000005.1 GCA_017463935.1 Kiritimatiellia bacterium | reverse complement strand
ACTTCCCGCTGGCCGCGCCCGGCACATCAATCGCGAAGATTCGCTTCAACGGCGACGGGGTGCTTCGGTCGATCACGGGCGAATATGTCGTTGCCGAGGGGTTCAGCGCGGACGAGGCGATTGTGCTGAAGGGTAATGCGTCCGTCATTCTAGATGCCGCGAAGGCCGCATGGCTCAACTCGTGCGCGGGCGGCAAGACGGCCGTCGGCACGGCGGCGGCGGGACTGTCGGCGGCTGACTTTGACGCGGCCTATCTGCTCAACCTGGACATCACGGACGAAGACCGCTCGTACGCGTTCGAGGTGACTGACGTGGCGGTCGGCGAAGACGCCGTCGTCGTTACGGTGACGCTCACGCGCCAGGGCGCGATCGCCGCGCCAGTCAACGGCAGACTGAAATTCTACGGCGCTGCGACGCTTGAGGCGTTCAGGACGGCGGCGGCGAGGGCGATTGACGCGACGCTGTCGGACGACGACTTCAGCGACGGCGAAACCGCCACCGCCACAATCCCGAAGTCTGGAGGCGACATCTTCTTCAAAGCCACAATCGAATAACCAAAACGAAAGGAGTGGAACATGAAAACGACGATGAAAGCGGTTCTTGCGCTCACTGGCCTTGCGGCCGGCGCGGCATTGGCCGATGGTGCTGCCGCCACGGTATGCACTTTCGAGTCTACGGAAGATGGCTGGTCGGGCGGCACGCTGACGGCGGCGACACCGGCTGCGCCTGCCAATGGCTATGCCGTCACAGATGCAACTCACGGACAAGTTCTCGCTATTGATGGCACGGCGACGAGCTCTGTTGGCGCAACCGGGAACGCTCTTGTCGACATCCTCTTCCAGGTGTCCATTCCCGAAGTGGCGCCAGCGTTGCCGTCCGGTGAATATTTTGCGATCGCTGTCGCGACGGATGGAAGCCTCGTCGCATTCACCAATTCGACGGCCGAAGCCGTGACGATTGATGCGGACACGCACAGTAAGGGCGAGTGGATTCGGGTGACGACGCTCTTTGACTACACCAACAATCGTTGCCAGGTTGCCCTCAACGGCGAATTGGCGTGCGGCGGCGCGTGGCTGCCGATCGCTGCGACGAGCCTTTCGGGCATTGCGGTCAGCGGCACGACGACGATTGATGACGTCGTCGTCCAAAGCGCGGCCAGCACGGTCTATGACAAATATGCGGCGGTGACGGAAGCTGGCGCGGCGGCGGTTGTGGAGGCGGATGGCGACATCGCGGTGCCGGCGAACTATCTGACGGTCAACAATCTCGCCGCCACCACAGAGGCGGCCAGCGCGCCGCTCGAGCATTCCAGCCCGACGATGACGGTCGCCCAGGCGTATCTCGTCGGTGTTGCGCCGGTGGCAGGTGCGACATTTGCCATTGAGAAGGCGTCGTTCAATGGCAGCAGCCTTACGCTTACATTCCCTGGCGACTGGCCGGCGGGCTCCTACACCGTCAAATACGGGGCTACGCCAGAGTGCGCCAACGAAGCCAATAACGCTACCGCCACGAAGACTGGTTCCGGCAACCAAGTGACGATTCCGCTCAATTTCGAGAGCGACAACGTGCTTTACTACAAAGTGACGCGCTAACCGTTTTTTGGCGCCCTGGCGGGTTTTTCTCTCTCTCCCGCCAGGGCGTCTTTTCCTCTGCAACCAAAGCGTGGACATCTCAAAGATTTTTGCATGAGACTACTGGCACATATAAGTCGAAGTAAACCGCTCTTGGCGGCGTTTCTGACAACTGCCGCCGCACTCCAGGCGACAGCGGCAGTCGTCAAGGTGAACCCATCCGACAACAAGAGAAAAGCTTATCCGCTGCAGCAGGGCTGCGGCAGTGTTTCAATGTCTTTGACTTGTGACTCCCCCTGGCGAATCAAAACGTCGTCTATCATCGGCAGGGACAGTGAATCGCTGTGGAAACGACTTTCTTCAACGGAATATCGCCTGTCGAACGCCTACGCGCCGCAAGAATATGTGATGATAAAAGGCGTCTTTGTAAAACCCGGCACTGGGAAAGCAAGGACATTGCCGCAGTTCAGACTGACTTCGCCAGCCATCGACCTCCAATGGGAATCTTCGTGCGGCGATGCCGCGGACGAAACGAAGGAAGACTCCGTTCCGGCGGCATTGCTCTTGTCGTCCGACAGCAGCAAACATCGATATCTTGTCGTAAAGAGGGCGAAGGATAGAGATGCAAGCGTAGGCGGTAAGGTGATCTTGTCTTGGACAAATCCGCAATGTATACGAGTATGGCGAAAATTGCAGAATGGGCAGGAGTCACAAATATCGAGCGGCTACAAGTTTACATCGCTTGCGTCGGAGCGGCTGAGGGTAGAACCGGTTTCCATATCGCCGTCGACAATCAAGTTCACGGCAAAAGGAGAAAAGGACGATTACGCCAAAGAGCAGGTGGAAGACAGCGTCTACGCTTTCACATACGACCTCTATCCGACGAATATCAAATTCAACTACGACACATCGAGCACGGCCAGCGACGGCATCAATCTGCGAAAGAACTACAGCACAGACTACAACATCTCAAACGGCGAGTGGACGAAGCAGGGTGGTGCAGTTGCGCCCGTCTGCTACAGGAAAGGTCAATCCGTAAAAATCAAGGTGAAGTTTGGCACGACATCATCACTCCTGACTTCAGCCAAGATTAGAGCGGAAAATGCCGACGTAGCTGGTGAGAAATGCCTAAAGTCGTTCGGCGAAAAGTCGGTTGCGTTCCAAGGGATGACGACCGACTATATCGAGTTCGCAATGTCCGGGAATATGCTTCAGAAGATATTCTTGTCCAACGGCGAAACGCTGAAGTGGATTGTGTCGGAAATCAACTCCCATGCCATACGAGAAGATTCTTTCTATGAAACGGGGCCACACAAGGTATATGTTATCTTGGACAATCCCATCGCGCCTTGGAGTAATTCGGGTCTCAACAACCAAAACGCATGGTCTGAGGCGCTGGATTTCACAATGCCAATTGTGAGAGGGGTTGTAAATGAAACAAGGGCATTATCGTTGCTCACCGACGAATTATTTAGCGGCATGGATTTCATATATGATACAATGGACGGCAGACCATGGTATGTCAGTCTAAGGACAGCACCTTTTTACAATGACTCGACATTTCGATTGTCGAGTTATATGCAATCATCATCTTCGGTGGTAAATTGCTACGATCAAGCCTGTGGAGTTGCTGCTATAGGTCGTTTAATAGGAATATCCAATGCCAACATCGTCTTTGCGAAGCCATTCGGGTATATAAACAAATTGAATCTTATTGGCGTCGGTCCTTGCAACAATCCGTTTTTTAACTCTCCTGGCGTTCCTGCTGTCAAAATCTGTGGAGAAGATGATTGCTCACGTTCGTGTTTTGCCTGTCATATGTTTGTAAACCACGGCGGACATGTATACGATGCCTGTGTAGGCCCAATTGAGAATATGCTGCAATCTCAATATCTTGCAACTGCGATTGATAAATCAACGGAAGATGAGCGTCAAGAAAGCCTTTATCTTCCTTCGGGTGTGATCAAAAACGGGGCAATACGACTTGTGCTGGACAACTTCACGCTAAAATAACGCGAATAGAAACTTTGAAAAGGAGAAGAATATGGAAAAAACGATGAAAAATGAGCGCTGGATTATTTTGCTTGTTCCATTCATGTTCATGGGTATTGTTTGGGCCAATGCAAATAATTATCCGACAGATGATTTTCTGCCATACGACGGAGAAGCGGAAGTGCACAATGTTTTAGCACTTGGAGATAAAATAATGCACGTTCGCAATATCGCTTCAGGGAATGGTGTTGACAATTGTCAGATCAAAAAATGTCCAAAGGACATAATCGTCTCAAATGTCGTTTACAGAGTGAATGCGACTCCACGCCACCCTGACCATGGCGGGGAGTTCATACGCGGATGCCTGTACACTTTGGAAATTGCCCGAAAGGCCAATGCCGAAGAAGTCGCTTCTGGAACGATGATGGTCGCAAAAGACGTTCCTACGGCAAGGGAGATCGCATTCGGACTTGAGGCTCAGCACAGCAGCATGCCAGCACGAATGATAGCAAACGCTTTCGATATTGAGATCGGAGATGAAATTCTGATGTTCGGTTTCCCTCCGAGGGAAGAGCCGCCAAACAGGATCACTGCCGTTTACCGCAATGCATTGATTTCCTTGTGGGGAAACGGCGACATAAAGGCAATCGCTGCAAATTTAATGAAGGCTTGCTGTCCACAGGCAGATTTCAACATGCTCAAGGATTTGCCCAAGGGCGAAAGTGCTTCGCCAGACCATTCGCACGACAAAAAATCGACGCAGATATATGACATGGGACGCAAAAAAATGATCTCTTGTGGCGTGCCTTCCGGCGAAGCCATCCCGCGTTGCCGCGACGGACTTGAAATTCCTGACAGGATTTCTTTTGAAGGTCTGGTTTATGACGTAGTCAAGCACAGGGTTAAAACATATGCGCGAGAATATGGCTTTGTTAGAGACCAAACACGATTCATATTGAGATCTGCCTCGACCGATGTTAAGATCACAGGAACCATCAGTCTTGCAGAAGATGTGCCGACGGCAAGGGCGTTGTCTTTGGGAATGGCGAATTATAGTTGCTGTTCGTTAACCGACTTTGCCGCCAAGAAATTCAACGTTGAATGCGATGGTGAGAGCATGATGTTTGCCGACAAGCCGTCTAGCATAAGATTCAGGGATCAATATTTAGTTTATCGTAATATGATAATTTCCCTGCGGACGCGCTGTGACTCGGACATTGACTTGAAAGCGCTCGCTTCGCAGCTGATACAGGGTATGTGCGTCTCTGAATTAGAGAGCAATAGGAGGTGAGACCTTTTATGTCTGCACTGCTCCAATCTTGTATGGCTATCACGTTACCAGCAAACGAGATGATATGAAATTTCGCAACCAGCATGTCCTTCTCACTGTGGTAATCATACTCCTATGTTTTGCCGCGCGGAATGTTTGTGCGACTGCTCTTTCCATGTCAAGCGTCGTTTCGGCATTGCTGCCAAGTTTTCCTCCTCCGCTCTTGTTGGCTGCGGCCACGAAGCCGCATGCAAAAGCCAACGGAAATAACAAGTTGAGAACAGGAGTAAAAGGAATCGCCGACGGACTTCCTGCGAAAATAAAGAAGATGAGGCGCGAGGCTGACAGTCTGCTGATGGATGCGCACGATGTTTCTGCGGCTCGCCGGGCGTATAAACGTACTCTTGCGGCAATAGACAGGAACGATCCGTATTACAATATAGATATCCAGGAGATAAATGTCGCGCTGGCTATGTGCGATGCGGCGGACGGCAATTTTGAAGCCGCAGAGCGGGTCTTTCGCAAAGAGTACGAGAGTTCGTTGAAGAGACGCGGTTCGGACGTTGCAAAATGGCATGCGCTGTTGTCAATGTGTGAAGCCGCACGAAAAGACTTCAAGTTCAGCAAATTAACTGCCAGGGATGTTGTGATCGCGGATTGCCTGATGTCGGTCGAACGTTATGCCGATGCGGAGAAATTGTATGCCAGAAGTCTGGGAACTATCGGCATCTCCAACGATGCAAAAGCGTATGTTTTGATGCAGTGGGCGGAGTGCCTCGCAAAGATGGGAAGGCACAAGGATGCCCTGAAACAGTATCAGGCATTGCAGAAGGGCTACAAGACCGCTCTCTGTGCGCCAAGGGCGATGCTCCGCGCTGGTGTGCTGTGCGTCGGACATCTCGACAACGACAAACTCGGTTGCGATTTCTTCAAGTTCATCGAAGACACCTTCCCGGCATCAGAGTTTGCAGAGCAGGCATTGTTCTACAGATTGACTGTCGCCATTTGGGATAAGAAGTGGGATGATGCCAAAGAGTTGCGCAAGTTGTTCGCCGAACGTCATCCGTCATCTTCAAGAATTAAGATCGTTCAAGATGAATACGGACAACTCATAGCAAAGAAACTGACAGCATTACCAGACAAGTAAGAAAGGAACAGAAAGGATGTTTGCATTCCAGAGACAGCCGGAGTACAAGCCAGCCGAGACGGGACCAGAAGCGGATGCCCGCTACAGGCGCATGCGCTGGCAGGTGTTCCTCGGCGCGTTCATCTGATCGGGTGGGGGACAGACCCCGCGAAACGCGCGTTTTACAGGGCTTTCCGCGATTTCAACCCTCTGAGCGACATCGGGATCGGGTAGCAGCCCCGCGAAGCGGCTGTTTCCGGGCGGTGCGCTGAAACAGGCTGCGGCAAATGACGAGAGGGAAAGAGAACGGCAAGGCATGAAAGAGATTACGCGAAAGCAATTCATGGGCTGCATGGCCGCGACGGTGGCGCCTGGCTGGCGCGGCGCATTTGCCGCGCCCGCACGCATGCAGCGCGGCTACGCCGACACGACATGGTGGGATCCTTATGTGGAGAACATCACGGACACGTATCTGCGGCGCAAGTTCAGGCAGGACGTGGGTAAAAAGGGACCCTTCTGTATATGTTTTACTGTATATGCTTGGATGAATGCTACTGGACTCCGCGGGAGTTTGCGCGGCAAGTTGCGCGGCACTTTCCGCGGCAAAAATGGTATAATTCACGCGATGAAAACCCAAGCCAAGACCGCGCTTTCCCTCGCCCTCGCCATCGTGGGCGGAATTAATGACTAGACATGTTTAGACAGAAAACGTGGTGACAAAACGTGGAAAGCGTGCTGACTGGCCCTGCCGTAGTCCGGGGCGCGGACGGCTGAGCGCGGACGAACGCCTGCGGGTGGAAGGGCTGCTTGAGCATGTCGTCTATCGGCTAGAGGGCAGGGGCTCCGACAGATTCGCTTCGTTTTCGTCCATGTTGAGGCGCGGCGTCACGATGGAGACGGTGGCGTCTGCCCTGATGCTCAGGCGCGGCGGCAAGGCCAGGGTGTATTTCGAGGACGCCGTGTCAATGCTCGGGCAGATCGCCCGTCGCATCAACTCCTACCTGCTTCCGCGCATCGTTGCGCTGCGCCTCGACCTGGACCGTCAATGGCGGTCGTGGAACGGCAACGCCCCGGACAAGGCCGGGACACGGCGGCTCGTCGACGAGTTCGCCCGCTGCCACGACGCGCTTTTCGCGGAGGTCGGCTTCTTGGACGTTCGCGAGCGCGTCAAGATCTGGCCGAGGGCGTCCGGGCATCCCCTCGACCTGTCGGGCCGCGACGAGATGTTCTTTCCCGAAAGGGGCATGGCTGCGGAAGAGGCCACGCAGGGGAGCCGCGCCGCCGCCTTGCGCAACCACCGGCGCGAAATGCGGACGACGGGGTTCGCCCGGAAGGTCGCGGCGCTCACGGCCTGCTTTGAGCGTCTTGCGGACGATGCCCTGCGCGGCGTCGCGTCGGCCCGGACGGCCGGGCGATCCCCGGACTGGCAGATGCTCGTCGAGGTCCTCCAGTCGTTCACCAAGCTGGCCTACTGCGAGTTCTCGGACATGGACCTTTATTTCCGCGACGATTCCGATCCGGCAGAAGACGGCGCCGACGTCGGGATGGACATCGCGAACGAGGATACGGAGGAGACTCGCGCGAAGCGACGGCTGGGGCGCGAAATCGTCAGGTACGTCGATGCCGCCATCGCGCTTGCGCGCCGCGTCGGCTCGGAGTCGGCGGACGGCTTCGTGCTCGTCAAGGCCGCCTTCGAGAGGCACGGCGGCGATTTCTGCCAGGCCGAACACGCCCTTGCGGTCAAGGCCGACCTCGCGTCGTTCATCGACGCGCTGAAATCGTCGCGCGAACGGCTGAATGCCGACGTGGCCGCCGCGAATCTGGGCGGGGAGCGGCCCGTGAAGGTCGAGCTGACGAAGAAATCCGGCGAGGCCATCGCCAAGGCCGTGCGGCCGGGACGCGGCGGTGCGCGGCGGATGTTCGGCGAGGACGTCCAGGAGGCGTGCTGGCACTACTGGGAAATCGGGAGGGGGAACCCGGACGTCGCCCAGAGCATGGACGTGAGCGGGCGAAAGGTGACGCACGCAGACGTGTTCGGCTACTATCGCCGCGAACTCGCCGCGCTCGAGCCGCCCATCGACACGCCCGCGGCTTTCGAGGGTGCGCTCCGCGCCCGCACGAACCGCATCAGCAGGAAAAAGTCTCACTAAAGCGCGTCAAGCGACTTTTTCATCTCAGGGCTATTTTCATCGAGCCCGTCCCGACGCCGTATTGACAGGTGCGGCGTCGCTGTTTTGTCCGCAAGGGCCCGAGATGAAAAAGTCTCAAAAGTCTTTTCGCGACTTTTTGCCTGGGACAATACGCGCGCCGTGGAGGGGTGCCAGCCCCAAGAGCGGCGCGAAATGAAAGAAAAGAAAGTTGTCAACAGCCGAGCCGCCTCGTGCGCGCGCGGTCTAGACGTAGACGGGATAAACACTTGT
>JAFUEM010000281.1 GCA_017463935.1 Kiritimatiellia bacterium | reverse complement strand
GTCGCCGCCCGCGCGCGCGGTGCGGTTCGGGTACCGTTCCCAGGCCGCCGCGACACCGCCGGCCTCGGCGGCGAGCTGCGCCACACCGACGGCACCGATCTTCTCCGTCAGATTGAAGGCGACGTATGCTTCGCGTTCGGTCAATTTACCCCCTTGTCAAGTGCGCGCCGGATTTGATATACTAATTGCCTGTTGAACTTTGGCCCCATCGTCTATCGGCTAGGACACGAGCTTTTCATGCTTGGTAGAGGAGTTCGACTCTCCTTGGGGCTGCCAACCGAAGAATCTCCCCCCTCCGCCACCGGCCCGGACTCCTGCCGTCAGCCCTGCTTCTGGGCCTTGATGGCCTGAGAGACGGCCAGCATGCGCTCGGAGAGGTCCTCGAAGCCGACATCGGTCGAGTAGACGTCCTTGTAGTACTGGTACGCCTTCTCCAGGTCGCCCTGCGACTCGGCGCACAGGCCCAGCTGGTAGACCACCTTCTTCTTGAGGTCGTCCATCATCGGGATCGCGTCGCGCGCCGTCTCGAGCTGCATCACCGCCATGTCGGTCTGATCCTTTTTGAGGAAGCACATCGCGAGGTAGTAGAGCGCCCACAGGCGGTCCTTCGGCGACTTCTGCGCCAGCTGCAGGTGCTCCAGCGCCTCGTCGTAATACTCGTAGGTGTAGTACTGGACGCCCAGCAGGTACCTGAGGTGCAGGTCGTTCGGGTAGCGCTCGACGCGGCTGGCGAGGTCGTCGAAGACGAACTGGTTCTTGTCCGCCTCCATCTGCACCGCCTCGTCCTCCTGGCCGTTCTGGCGCAGGAGCTCGATCTGCTGGTCGTAGTACTGCACCGTCGCCTGCGAGAGCATGCGGTCGAGCTCGGGGTCCATCGCGCCCGCCGCCTCGATGGCCGCCTGCAGGCACTCCACCGCCTCGTAGTAGCGCTTGTTCTGGATGTAGAGACGCGCGAGCGCGCGCCGCGCGTTCATGTTCTTCGGCTCCTTCTCGATCTGCTGGAGCTTCTCGGCGATGAGCGCGTCGGCGTCGTCGCCGGTGATGACGGCCTTGTTCGCCTGGTCGAGCTTCTTGGCCTGCTCCTTGTTGGCGATCAGCGCCTGGAAGCCGCCCTTCTTACCGGCCGTCTGCTCCCAGCCCGCGTTCATCGTCGCCTGCGCCTCGGTGTTCTTCAGCAGCTGCATGATCCGCTGGTCGCCCGGCTTGATCTCGCTCAGCTTGCGGTAGGCGTCGCGCGCCTTCTCCCAGTTCTTCGCCATCTGGTAGTACGTGGCGACGCGCTCGAGCAGCGCCGGATCCTTGTTCGAGCACTCGTAGGCCGCCTCGATGGAGATCGCCGCGTGGTCGGTCTTGCCCGCCGCCTCGGCCGCCTTCACCGCCGCCTCGATGTTGTCGGCGTCGAGCGGGTTCTGGCAGAGCAGCTTCTCCGCCTCCGCCATCGCCTCCGCGCCCTGACCCTTCTTGACCAGGCCCATGATCTTGTTGCGCGCGAGCAGGTAGCCCATCTTCGCGCCGAAGCCGACCTTGCCGTTCTTGCGGAAGTTGGCGATCTGCGCGGCACGCAGCAGCTTGCGCGTCTCGAGAATGTCGGGGGCTGCGCTCACCGCCTCCATCAGCATGTCCACCGCCAGCTCGTAGCGGCCCGATTCGAGCGCCTGCCGCCCGCGGTTCGTGAAATTCTGCGCCTTCTGCGCCAAGTCAACTGCCATGGAAAACCTCCTTCGTGTCAAATGGTTACGGCGTGACCGCCAGCCGCTCATCGTCGGCCGGACCGAAGAGGCCCGGCGCCTTGTACGTCTTGAGCATGAAATGCGTCGCGGTCGACAGCACCCCGTCGATCGTCGACAGATCCTGCGCCACGAAGTGCGCCACGTCCTGGAGGCTGTCGCCCTTGACGAACACCAGCAGGTCATAGCCGCCCGACATCAGGAAGCACGCCTCCACCTGCTCGTACTTCGCGACCTTCTCGGCGATCTTGCCGAAGCCGCACTCGCGCTGCGGCGTGATCCGCAGCTCGATGACCGCATGCACCTCATTCGTCATAGTCGTTGTCCTCCAAAGGCTGTTCCGGCCTGTTTTCGTCCACGTCGTCGGTGCCCCAGTTCCGGGCGACGACATCGTCCACGATCTGCCGCGCGAGCTCCTCCGCCACGCGGCCGGATGCGTCGCGCTCCGCCGTCAGGCGGTCGGAGGACGTGAGGTACGTCGTGTCCGCCTGATAGACGCGGTCGCCGACGACCACCGCGCCCGTCGTCTTGTCGATCACGCTGACCTTCGCGCGGACCGTCAGCCGGAACTCGCGGTTGCGCACGATCCGCCAGGTCTCGTACGCCGCCGACGTCGATCCGCTGGACGTGACAACACCCTGAACCTCATAGGCGCTGTCGCCGACGGCGGCGATCTTCATCGTGCCCTCGCGCTGGAATTCGCGCAGGATCTGGCGCGTGAGGACGCTGCCCATCTCGGTCACGTTGCTTTCGTTGCGGAAGGTCGGCACCGCCACCGTGCGCTTGTCGGCGGGGATCGGCGACGTCCACGTGTACGCCGTGCAGCCGGCGAGCAGCGCCAGCGCCGGCGCCATCCATCTGAGTGCGTTCATTGCTCGTTCGTCTCCTGTTGAAGTTCCGTCAGCCGCGCCAGCGCCGCGGGCGCGTGCACGCTCGCGGGATAGTCCTTGAGGAAGCGCTCGTAGGCGGCGATCGCGCTGCGCTTCGTGCGCGTGCGCGAATCGTAGAATTTCGCCGCGCGGTACGCCTCGTCCTCGACGAGCTCGACCGCCTCGCGCAGGTCGGCGGTGAACGTGTCGCGCGTCTCGGCGTCGAGATTGGCGGCGAGCGCGAGCCGCAGGAACGCGATCGTGTCCTGGCAGCGCGAGCGGTTGTAGGCGTGCTTGCGCAAGAGCTCCATCCGCGCCGCCGCCTCGCGGACGAGCGCCGTGCGCGCCTCCGGCGTGTTCGCGTACAGGTTGCGGATGTTCTCGTAGACCTGGATCGCCTTGTCGTACTCGAGGTCGTCCTCCCGCAGCTCCGCCACCGCCAGCATCGCCTCGGCCGCGTACGGCGCGCCCGGCGCGCGCAGCACCAGCGCCTCGAACGCGCGGCGCACGTCCACCGTGTTCGCGAAGCGGAAGAACATGAACGTCTTGCCCTCCGCGCGCATCATCTTCGCCGTCTCGTAGAGCCGCGCCGCCACCGTTTCGTAGGCGCACTGCAGCGAATAGTAGTCCAGC